>JAIDQZ010000123.1 GCA_029062005.1 Muribaculaceae bacterium
AATGAAAACGACTGGATTTTAGAATTAGAGGATATAGAAAAGGATTCAGGCCTCATTTTAGAAAAGAAACGAAAAGGCGACAGAGAGGTTAAAGGTGTTAGGCATACCTTTCAATCAGGAGTCATTCTGTACTCTAAATTACGCACCTATCTCAATAAAGTTGTTATTGCACCTAATTCAGGATATTGTTCAACTGAGATAATACCAATAAAATGCCATGATAGTATTACGCCTCAATACTTATGCGCGTGGTTGAGATCATCTTATTTCCTTGCTTATACTCAGTCATGTGGATATGGCGTTAAGATGCCCAGGCTAAGCACTAGCGATGCAAGAAATGGAATTGTCCCATTACCACCTCTGAATGAACAAAGACGGATAATGGAACGAGTTTATTCGATATTTGGGGTTTTGGATTCAATAGCTAATTCTGTAAACTAACCTGAATTTTATCAAGTAGAATAAACCACTGATTAACAATATCTACAATTTTCTTTTGAATTGATATTGGAGGAATTGGAATCGCTATTTCCTCAACTATATTCTTTCCTACTCGCTGTTGTCCAACTACTCCATTAAAGGTTCCTGTACAAGAGCTAATGAAATAATCAGATTTAAAGAAAAGCAATGAGAACTCGGGCAACAGAATTTTACTTCTGAATATCAAAAGTTCTGTGGTACCAGCACCTATCCCATTCGGAAGATTTCGTAGAATCATAGATTTTCTATTTTCAAGGCATGGAGAAATTTTTGCAACTGCAACATCTCCATCTGCGAAATGAGTAAAGCCTGATTTTATATCTTTCCAATCCCGTTCTTGATAAATAAAGCTGTCTGAGAAACCATCTTGAATGGCATTCATTGGAACGAATGCAGCCAAAGTTTCATCAGGAACTTTATTTTTAGGATTGATCTTGAATGTATCTTTGATTATGGTCAGTACCCAATTATCCGGCAATTTCGGATAATGTGGGGTGTGTTATCTTATAATCATGTTCAACCAATAATTGAATGTGATATGATAACAAAGTTCAAAACATTTCTTTCGCAACAAGATTTGGCTGCTAATACTGTCCGCTCTTACGTGTGGACGGTAACACACTTCCTTGAAAAATATAAGGAAGTGACGAGCAAGAATCTACTCGCCTACAAGGGCTATTTGGTGGAGAACCACAAGCCTCAGACTGTTAATCTCCGACTTCAGGCCATCAACAAGTATCTTGAATTTATCAAGAAGGAGAAACTCAAAATGCGTTTCGTGAAAGTGCAGCAAAAGAACTTTCTCGAAAACGCAATCAGTGATGCTGATTATAAGTTTCTCAAAACGAAACTTAAAAAAGACGGTCATACCTCATGGTATTTCGTGGCATGGTTCCTTGCTGCTACCGGAGCTCGCGTTAGTGAGCTACTTCAAATCAAAGCCGAACACGTGCAACAAGGTTACCTCGACATCTACTCAAAGGGAGGTAAGTTACGCCGTCTTTATATACCGAAGAATTTGCGTTTGGAGGCCATTCAATGGCTAAAAGAGCGTAACCTTGAATCAGGTTATATCTTTCTCAATCGTTTTGGGGAAAGAATTACAGCTCGAGGCATTGCACAGCAGCTTAAACTCTTCGCCCGAAAATACGGCTTAAATGAAGCCGTGGTCTATCCCCATTCATTCCGCCATCGCTTTGCCAAGAACTTCCTCGATCGGTTCAACGATCTTGCACTTCTTGCCGATCTAATGGGTCACGAAAGCATCGAAACCACCAGAATCTATCTTCGCCGGACGGCCACAGAACAGCAAGCTATCGTTGACAAGATAGTCAACTGGTAAACATCCCCAAAGCATCTTTGCAATCTGGATGATCAAGATTGCAAGGATGCTTCAATTATATCTAAGCAAGAATATAATTCCTCAATTTTAGTAACAATCCTCTTCTGCTCATTCATGGGAGGTAAAGGAATGATATAATTCTCAATATTGTCTTTGTTGATTGACGGAGAATTATCACCTTTCATAAATGAATTTAGTCCTTGGACAAAAAAATCTGAAATAGCTATTTGAAATGCAAATTGTGGATCAATTGAGGCTGTACAGCTTAGTATATAAAAACCAGTGGAGGCGATACAATCATCTTCGGACACAATTGCTATATTTTTCAAATAGGGTCTTACCATTGAAAATACAATATCACCTTTTATCGTTTTTCTGGATGCTCTACTAGGAGCTGTTTTTACAGAAATGACTTTAGGTATTACGGTATTATTCTTATTATCAATGGAGTCAATATCGATATACAAGAACTGGTCCCCGCTAGGCAGTTTTCTTTCCATAGGCTTAAAGACATCTTTAACCGAAATCCATATCCAATTTGAAGGTATGTTCCGTGAATGTGGGTTATCGGTTATAATCTTGGCGTTCGGATTGATGCGCCGGAGCATCTCGGCTGCAGGCTCATCAGTCGAATCTTGTGGTACAAGTTTACCT
>JAIDQZ010000124.1 GCA_029062005.1 Muribaculaceae bacterium
CCCACCCCCGCCCCCCCCCCCCCCCTCCACGACCCAACAGTCACGCAGACCCAGCTTTGATTGAAGAGTCAAAAACCAAGAGTCAAGAACCAAGAGGCAAGAACCAGGGACCAAGAGTCAAGAACCAAGAGCCAGGAACCAAGAGTCAAGCAATTCAAAATTCTCAATTCTCAATTCTCAATTAGTAATAGTTCTCAATTCTCAATTAATCAATTAATCAATTAATCAAGGTGCAGCGCCTCCCGGAATCGTCTTACCGTCCCGATATCGCCGGAATACTTACCGTGATCTTCACTCAGTTTGCACGTGGCGCAGAAGAATGGCCATGATTCTGTAATTTTCACAGCGAGAAGTTTTATCACTATATTCATTGGTCTGACACCGGAAAAGTCGTTGGTGAAATGAGTGCCGATGCCAAACGATGGAATGCACTTGTCGCTTGCATAGCGCTGTATTTCTATAGCCTCGTCCACATTCAGCCCATTGCTGAATATCACCTGCTTGCTACGCGGATCAATATTAAGGCTACGATACTTATCAATTATCAGGTCAAGCTGTTCGAAATTGTCACCGCTGTCAATACGCAACCCCTTGAACATGTTGGCATAGTCTTCCGAAAAATTAAGGCTGAAGATGCGCCAGCCGTAGGTGTCGTAGAGAAACGTTCCGAGCGCACCGCGATATGTGTTCGACCACACCTCCATAGCAATATGATTTGCCATTTGCGGACCATACATTCCCGCAATAGCGCTTATCATCTCATGTGCCATTGTTCCGATCGGCATCACGTCATATTTCATTGCAAGATAGACATTGCTTGTGCCTACGAACTTTCCCGGATGCCTTTTCTCCCGGTCACAGTCAGCCATTGCACGCACCACGGTGTCCTGTGCTTCAAACGATGCCCTGCGTCTCGTGCCCATGTCGCTGAAAAAGCATCCCGCTCCAAGCAGCCTCTCCCCTTTCGCGTATGTATGGAAATAATACGCATCATAGTCAAGGGAATCAGACTTTCCGGTCATTATGTAATAAAGCTCGGATATTATAGCGAGCACCTTCACTTCAAGAAGGATCGTGTCGCTCCAGTTTCCTTCAAACTCCACGCTCAGATTCCCTTCCTCGTCCTGATCAACAGTCACCCAGCGGCTGTCATACCTGAAACCTTTCAGAAAAGTGTAAAACCAGTCGGGGATATAGTAGCAGCGGCGACGCATGAACGCCACCTCCTCATCTGTAATCACAAGATTTTCAAGCATTTTTATCTGTTGTCTAAGTTCATCGGCAAATCCCTTGGGATATACGGTATTGTTACGGTCTATGAATCGATAACGCACCTGTGTTCGCGGATAGTTGTCGATCACAGCACAGCACATAGTGAACTTATAGAGATCATCATCTGTAAAATGATTAATTATCTGGCGCATATATATATATTAATTGAGAATTTAGAATTTAGAATTTAGAATTTCGAATTTTGAATTTAGAATTTATTATAATTGAGAAGCTTATATAATTGAGAATTGAGACTTGCTTTAGCTTGGGCAGAGCCAATTTTGAATTTTCTGACATGAGCAAGATAATTCATCATTGATCATTGATAATTGATCATTGGTTATATGGTTCCTTACTATTGAATCTTAGCAGCGACGCTGCATTAACAATTCCTAACAATTAAACTGATAAAATGGGAAAATGTTTATCCTGTTTTACAAATCTTGCCATTCCATACTTTTATCTTACGAAAGACCTATTGACAAAATAGATACCGATAAAGATAAGTAGAGTTGCAACCGCCTTGTCCCATCCGAACACACCGACCGACATCATGACAGCTACTATAGCCGCAAACACCGGCTGAAGATAACTGTATGCGCTCACCACCGTAGGCGCAAGGCTACGCTGCGCTATCGGAATCATGAGATAGCCGAAAAATGTAGGAATGGTAATGATGAATGCCAGTCCTGCCCACACTTCAGCCGGCAGTGCCGTATATTCAACACGCATCATATCCGGCAGGCAAAAAGGCACATACGTAAGCACGGAAATGAAAAACATCCATTTCATAAGCACATATGGCGAATACCTGTCGATTATGCCGGTGAAACCAACATAATAGATTGCTGCACACAACTGTGCGCCGAGACACAGCATATTGCCAAGCAAGGGATTGACCGCAATCGCACTTTCCTCAGACTTCCCCACAAGAACCAGCACACCTGCGAGCCCCATCAGGACACCTGCCACTTTCATCCATGTCATTTTGAAATGCAGAAACAAGGCGGCAAGAATCATGGTCAGCACAGGAGTCAGCGAACACATCACCGCAGCATCGACAGGATTAGTCAGTCCTACACCGATGATATACATTCCCTGGTTGGCGCTGATGATCAACAACGAGCAAAGAATCAGTTTTGGAATATCACGGGGAGATATCCTCTGTCTCGTCTCAAACTGTTTGGGTAGGAGCCACGTAAACAGCAGGAAAAGGACGGCTCCCCCGCTTATACGGATACCGGAGAGAGCCAAGGAAGATATCGCACCTGACAAAAGCACCATTTTCGAAACCGGTGCAATCACCCCCCAGCCTATATTGGCGAGAAGCAATGCCAGATGAGCTGTCCTGACTTCGGTCTTACTGCTTTTGCTATAATTCTCTTCTGCCATTGCTTTATCATCCGCTTACCGCTTTATAGATTTTTTGATGGAGCCATCACTCATCCGGACTATATTGATGCCCGATTTCAGGCTTTGCAGACGGTGACCGAAAAGATCATAATACTCCGCTTCTTGCAGAGTATCTTCCAAATTGATTTCAATATTATTAAATCCCCCTTCCCCGTAATAACCTTTCACTATCGCATCCACAAGGTCTTTCTGATTGAATTCAGGCACACTTCGGGACTCGCCGTCGGAAAGACCCATCCAATAGAACGTTCCGAAACCGTTGGTTTTTGCCTGCTCTACAAAATATCGGGCAAATGCCACCATATCGGCACGATGCTCCTTATAGTCATCCCCGCTGCTCGTACCCCATTCGCCGAAAATCACCGGAGCTCCTTTTGACGCAAGGTGAGTCTTCACTGCATTCATCATGCTGCTGACACTGCTTTTGGCACTGCTGAGTCCGTTGGCTATTGTAGGATAACTGTGAACCTCGAAAATGATATGACCGTCCGCCTTGTCCTCCGGGAGTATCATTTTTTTAAGAGGATCCTGCAGATGCTGGTTCCATGATCCTTCGCCGCAGCATGCGCCATAGGTAGTCACAATAAGGTTGCGCTCTGAGTTGTTGCCGCCGGTAGCGCGCACTGCGTCCACGAAACTCCGGGCGTAGCTGTTGATGGCATTGTAGGCAGATTCCGCCACTGCCGCATTATACTTGCCTGAAGTTCCAAACGACGCGAAGCACCATGAATCATAAGGGTCAAGCATCTCATTATATCCCTCGAAAAGAAGAAGACCTCCATAATCCTTGAATTCCTCAGCAATCTGAGTCCACACTGCTTCAAAGCGCTCCCTCTGCTGTGCATATTCCTCTTCACCGGCAACAAGCCAGCGGGTGCTTGCAGCTCCCGTATCGTGATGGATGTTAAGGATGCAGTACATATCCTGACTTATTACGTAGTCCACCACTTCATGCACCCTGCGCATCCAGTCGGACTGAATCTTGGTTCCGATAGGATCCTTAACCGGATCCCACGTAAGACCTCCGTCAAATTTAGCCTCCATATGAGGATACCATGTCACAGGCACACGTATCGCATTGAAACCTGCCTCCTTAAACATCTTGAAAAGTTCCGGATTGGTAACCGGTTGTCCCCATGCAGTCTCATAGTCGGAAGGTTGCCGCTGACTCCATTTTTCAATCCACATATTCGCGACATCGCCGGAATTACTGTCAAGCGTATTGCCGAGATTCCATCCAATACGCATGTTAGCCACAGCGTCGGATGCTTTCTCGATATTCTGAGCATATATCAACCCTCCTGCCATAACAGCCAGAGAAAAAATCAAGGCTTTCTTAATCATAAGCATCTCATTGAAATTATCGATGCAAATTTAGTGAAATAATTTAACTTTCGCAAATACGTATAGCTCACGCCAAGACACAAAGTTTTTTTCAATGATGAATAAACACTTTTATTCAGTTACTTTCTGATAGTCTGTCCTCTCACCTTATCTATCATCAGCGTCTGCATCCCAACGCGACGCCCCCGTCACCTCTTCCACTTTATCATTGATCATTTATAATTGATCATTAAAGAACCGTGCCCCCTGAAACCTCACCCCACTTAATTCCGACTCATAAAAAAACAAAAGCTACACAGATTTCTTTCCCGAAATTTGTTATATTATTAAAATTGTACTAACTTTGTAAAAAATAATGGACATATATGGGAAGATTAATAAATAATACTAATCACAACTACTCCAAAAAGAGAAAAAGTCTTACTAAAGGTCAAAGGCTAGGATGGTCTCATCAATCAGATTGTGAGTATATAAGCCTATGTAGCCTCTCATCCCATGGAGAAAATCTGTCCACTTATACGACTGGTCCATTTTCAGTAAATAAGCTTGTACCTTAATATGACTCCATACAGTCTCCACCCTATACAAATCGACCGTAAAAGAGGTATTTCAAATGGAGATCCGGAATTAACACATATTTACTCATTTTTTGCAAAGTCAAATAAATATCGTTCTTTATTCAAGTATATAATACGAGCTGAAAAATATGATGATTGTTTCGCAATAAAGTTCTATTGTGCAAGATGTAAGCACTCTGAATACAAGTATTCGAGAGTGCTTAATTTATTCTCTGCTATCGAGACAAAAAGAATAATGGAAACTTGTGCTTCAGTAATTCCAAACCTTCTGATCCAATATCCAGACTGCTCATTTGCTTTCAATGGCTCTCGGACATATGACAAGGCTAACTATGTAGAAGGTCCACAAAAAACACAAAGATATCGAATCTATATCGAACTTGTCCGTCGATTATTTGGTGAAGAAATGTTCAATATCATCAACTTCGATGAGTCAAGTTCGTGCCTTTTCATAAACAGACACTCAAATAATGATGTCGATGCAGCCAAGACTCGTATTTTTGATATGTTCGCCAACATTTACCAAATTGTCATATAATTATCTCAGTTGTATCTTTCAAACATTCACTCCATATAATAAAGCCGAATCTCTCCTATCTTCCTCCCTCTTACCCTATCTATCATTAGCGCAAGCCTCCCATCGCGTCGTCCTTGCCTCCTCTTCCGCTTTAGCATCGATTATTGATCATTCATCATTCATAATTGATCATTTAATGAACCCTGATCCCTAAACCCTAATATTTTTTCAAAAAATCTCCCAAACTTTTTGCATAATGCAAAAAATAATAGTAAATTTGCAAATGCAGACCGCTCTTTCG
>JAIDQZ010000125.1 GCA_029062005.1 Muribaculaceae bacterium
CAGGGTTATCCCCAGCAGCCGGTGCAGCAGGGTTATCCCCAGCAGCCGGTGCAGCAGGGTTATCCCCAGCAGCCGGTACAGCAGGGTTATTCCCAACAGCCGGTGCAGCAGGGTTATCCCCAGCAGCCTGTTCACCAGAGTTATGGGCAAAATGGTCCTATTTTGAATCAGTATCGTGTTCCATTTGTAGAATCTGTTAAAGCCGCTTTTATAGATCACTATTGTGATTTCAAAGGCCGAGCTTCTCGATCCGATTTCTGGTGGTCTTTTTTGGCTTGTTGGGGCGCATGCTCTGTGCTTATGATATTGATTATGCTCGTAGGAGATTCTTATAATAGTTTTTGTAAATTCCTTTTTTGGGTATTTACAATTCTTTTGAGTGTAATACAAGTAGGTTCTATACTACCTCTCCTCGGACTTGGAGTAAGGAGATTGCATGATATTGGGAAATCGGGTGTCATGTATTTATTGGCTTTAATTCCATTTGGAGTGTTTGTTTTGTATTATTGGTGGGCTCAGGAAAGTGAGCCATGCCCAAATCAATATGGTGACGTCCCACATTTAATTAGATAATAAATTATAATACTATTAAGTAATTTGGAACTCTTAGATATCCTAAACATCTAAGAATAGTCATAAAAATCAGTATTATGAAATGTCCTTCTTGTAATAAAGAAACAAATGATAATAGGAAGTTTTGCACTTTTTGTGGTGCAAAGCTTCCCACCTTCAAGTATTGTCCCAAATGTGGCGCAAAATTGAATCCTGATAAAAAATTTTGTGAAAAGTGTGGTGCGCCAAATGATTCATATTCTCAGCCACAAGTTTCCTATCCGGTGTTTTCTCAAACTGGAGACCCTGATATAGTAAATAGAGATCCGAATCAGCAAGATTCCGAGTTCCCTATCGGAGGTGCTATCGAGACAGGTTCCTCATCATTAAAAAAGTCGGACATAAAGTCAGAGGTAGCAGCATCTGGCTTAACACCAAATGAATCAAATCTGACAGATAGTAATATTGATCAATTACTGCACAAAGAAGATGATTCTATACCAGAGGATACTGATTCTGAAGATTTACCGGTTTATGAGGAGTTGGGAAATGAGCACTCAGCAACTCGTAATATAGTATTAGCTATAGTGATGATTCTTTTAGCCGGTGGAGTCCTGTTGCTGGGTCAACGTCTTAATTGGTGGCATATAGGGGCTCTTTCATGGGTTGGAGGTGATCATGTATCGTCAGAGGTTGTAGAATTTTCTGAAGCCATTATAGATGAAGAATCCGAAATGGGTGATGAATCCACTTCTGTCACGAGTTCTGAAGAGTATGAAAAAACACCTTTTTCCATGTCTCTTGACGGATACATTGATGGCAAGTATGGAGTCGAAATGTTCATAAGTGGTTACAAGACGTCAGATGGTATTTATCCCGAAAGCGGGAAGTACCGATACACTAAATATAAGGGAGCTTGGATAGATCTGCATTTTGTAGTAGAGAAAGCGGATTACTTCAAGATGTATGAATATACTGACGGTAATCTTACCGGTACTTGGGACGTACACTTCGATGGAAAAAGTGATAGTATTATTGGATATATGACCAATAATAAAGGGGATACATATCCTGTAAAATTGAATGCTACATTTCAGGACTCACTCGATGTATACGATAAGTTCAAAGAGAGTATACCTACATTCAAAGATATTTATTTGTCCTTTTTAGGTCATAAAAAAATTAACTATGAGGAACTGGGATTTTCGAAGACAGTTAAAAGTAGAATGGTAGGGGATAACGATGATACTTATCAAATAGATGATATTTTTTATCGTCTGGAATTGGATTCTGAACATTATTGTGAGATTAGCAGTATAAGTTATATGGAGGCTAATGGATATACCTTTAAAATAGTTGGTTTCCCAGACCTAATGGATAAGTATTGCGAAGAAGCGAAGTCTCTTAAATCCAGTCCAGATTTTAGTAAATATTGTAGTGAGATATACATTAAGAAAAACGAGATAGAATGGGGTGTTGGCGATGGCTATTAGATTGTTTAGATTAAATCACAGGCGGTTATAATGAAAGCGTCCCATAACTCGGTCATGAGTGATGGGACGCTTCTGTTGAATATTAATCCTTCAAGCAGCCTAACGGCACAACCCATACTCCGTCTTTCCGTCGATAGGCGTATTCCCCGGCTGTCAGCACCATCATGAATGATGGGCAACCCATCTTCTCTGAGTCTATCTTTTCGGATAGCTTTATCAAATGTGAGGCTGCTTCTTCAATTTGCTTCTGTCCAAGTTTTACTTCCACAGGAGCCCATCTGCCATCACGCAGAGCTATAATCATGTCCGCTTCAAGTTCATTTTTATCTCTATAATGGTATATATCGCCATCGTTAGCTTGAGCGTATACACGCATGTCCCTGTCGCAAAGAGACTCAAACATGAATCCGAATGTATTGAAGTCATTGAGAAGTCTTTCCGGACTCATGCGTAGTGATGCGGCTGCAATCGAGGGATCGACAAAGTTTCTTTTTGCAGATGTGCGTAGTGCTGTCTTGGATCTCATTGAGGGCGACCATGCGGGTACATCCTCTATCACGAATATCCTACGAAGCGCGTTCAGATAGTTGTCAAGTGTTGGCATAGACATCGACGTACCCGAATCTCCGAAATCCGACAGTATGGTGGTATTTGTTGCCATGGTACAGATATTACGGGAAAGGGAACGAAGCAGAGTTAATACTCTTTGTGGATTTCGTTCGGTCTTGTCTACTCTCGAAACGTCTTCCTCCACGATGGCGTCAACATAATCTTTTGCTACATCAAGCGCATATTCCTTTGGTAGCGACACTGACATCGGCCAGCCACCGCGACATATGAGATATGATATTTCCTCTACAGATAGAGGAGATTCTGATCCTTCATCCTGCGTGCCATCAAAAAGGGCTTTTAGAGATACACTGCCATTGGATTCTTTTGACTCGAATAGGCTCATGGTGCGCATTTTCATTCTGGAAATGCGCCCGGTTCCTGTATGAAAGGTGGCATCGTCAACAGGTACGGCAGATCCCGTCAGAATGAATTGACCTTGCGTCCTGCGTTTGTCTACCTCATGCCTTACGGCATCCCATAATACGGGTGCCATCTGCCATTCATCTATGAGCCTTGGCTCTTCTCCCGACAGCAGGAGGGAGGGCTTGGTATCTGCCATCGCAAGGTAAGTAGAGGTTTTATCCGGATCCTGCATATATATGACGCTTTTAGCAAACTGCTCCGCACTCATGGTCTTTCCGCACCACTTGCAGCCGGTGATCAATACAGCTCCGGAGGTGTGAAGTTTACGGTCGAGCAACCTGTCGCTTATGCGAGGAAAGTATACAATGTCATTATTTACCATAATAGTTATGTCAATGTTGCTTTTCTGCCACAAAGATAATAAATTATATCTAATCTTCCAAATGCACTTTAAGGATTGGCCGACTTTCACTTTAAGGATTGGCTGACTTTCACTTTAAGATTTGACTGGGTTTTACTTTAAGATTTGGCTGAGTTTTACTTTAAGGATTGGCTTATATTCGATATCTTGAGCTTTGTCTTCTGTGAAATTAGGTCCCGGTCAGAAAGAATCAGGACGTAGAATGATTTGGCGATTAAAGGATAATTCATTAAATTTGCAGAAAACTTGTGAATTATGTATTACGAGGATAGATACCCTATTGGCCAGCAGAATTTCAAGATCCTTCGCGAGGAAAATGCTTTCTACGTAGACAAGACGGCTTTCATTGAGAAGATGGTCAGAAGCAAAAGTAAATATTATTTTCTGGCGCGTCCCCGACGCTTCGGAAAAAGCCTCTTTTTGTCTACCCTTGAATACTTTTTTAAGGGTGAAAGATATCTTTTCAAAGGGCTTCATATAGACTCAATTGACTATGATTGGGCTGAATATCCTGTGCTTCGTCTTGACCTCAATACTGACAAGTATGCAGAACAGGGGATACTTGATGGCGTGCTCGACAATCTATTTAGAAAATGGGAAGAGTTGTATGAGATCGATAATATTGTTTCTTCCATATCCACAAGATTTCACAACATTATAGAGGCAGCTCATAAGAAGACCGGCAAACAAGTTGTAATCCTTGTTGACGAATACGATAAACCACTCGTCGGTAATCTCAACAAGGAAGATAACTTCGAGCATTATCGGGCAAAGTTGGCTTCCATTTATTCGAATTTCAAGAGTTCTGCGGAGCATATAAAACTTGTTTTCTTGACCGGCGTGAGCCGTTTCAGCAAACTGAGTGTTTTTTCAGATCTCAACAATCTCAACGATATTTCCTTTGACAATGATTATGCCGACATATGCGGCATTACGGAGAAGGAACTCTTGGATAATTTCAGTGAAGGGATAAAAGATCTTGCTTCAAAAAAGAACATATCTTTCGAAGATGCTTGTGGACTGCTTAAGACCAATTACGACGGTTATCGTTTTGCTGAAGAAGGAAGCGACATCTACAATCCATGGTCTGTATTAAATTGTCTGTCAAAAAAGATGATCGCGAATTACTGGAGCATGACCGGCGGAGCTTCCGTTATAGCGGAATGTCTGTATAATATTGATGCTGATCTGGAAGATATTTTAAATACCCAATGCGATTTGCTGTCTCTTGTCGGTCTTGACCTAAAGAATGCCGATCCGTTGGCTCTGCTTTATCAGACGGGTTATCTGACAATCAAGGATTACGACAGCCATACAGATATCGTCACGCTTGGGATTCCCAATAATGAGGTTAGAGATGATCTCTCAAGAGTGCTCTTGCCTTTATATGTCAAGATAAGACGAGGTACGGTTGAGGGAAAAATCCGCGATCTGATCTCAAGCATGAATATGGGCAATCCGGATAAGTTCATGAAGACGTTGGAGGCTTTTTTCGCCGGCATCTCATACGAGATGAAGATGGACAATGAGAATAATTTCCAGAACGCCGTGTATGTATTGCTCACCTTGCTTGGTGCTAATGCTAAGGTCGAAGAACGCACCTCGGAAGGTCGTATAGATTTGACGATAGAGACCCGGAAATTCATCTACATAATCGAGATGAAATTTGACGGAACTGCCCGACAGGCTCTCAACCAAATCAACGAAAGACATTATGCAAGGAAATTCCATACTGACGGCAGACATATCTTCAAGATAGGAGCATCCTTTTCATCCAAGACCCGCACCATAGAGGATTATCTCATAGAAGAAGATACACAGGAATAAACAACGGAAACATTACTTCTCTGCGGTGATGTAGAAATGACACCCTCCCTTACGAAAAACAAGCATCCCTGCCTGGGATGCTTGTTGTATTTAAAGTCCGGGCGAATGAGGCGCCTCCGTTTCATTAAAGAGTCTTGAGGGCATCGGCGACGTTGTGCTCGATGCGGTCTGCGAGATTGTCGCAGGGCTGCTTGTCGAATTTCAGACCGGTGATATGCTCGTAAAGCTCGATATAGCGGTCGCTCACTTCCTTGCAGTATTCATCTGTCATCTCCGGCACCTGCTGTCCTTCCTTGCCCATGAACCCGTTGGCTATGAGCCACTGGCGCACGAATTCCTTGCTCAGCTGCTTCTGAGGCAGTCCCTTTTCGAAAAGTTCCTCATATGTGTCGGCATAGAAATAGCGGCTTGAGTCAGGAGTATGGATCTCGTCGATCAGGATCACCTTGCCGTCGAGAAGACCGAATTCATATTTGGTGTCGACGAGGATGAGCCCGCGTTCTGCCGCCATCTGTGTGCCACGCTCAAAGATAGCGAGAGCATACTTCTCCACCTGATCGAGTACGTCTGCGCCCACGAGTCCCTGAGCTATGATCTCGTCGTGTGATATGTTGAGGTCGTGACCCTCGTCTGCCTTTGTGGTCGGCGTTAGGATGGGGTGGGGGAGCTTCTGGTTCTCCTTGAGACCGTCGGGAAGTGCCACACCACATATTTCGCGTGCCCCTGCCTCATAATCGCGCCATGCACTGCCTGCAAGGTAGCCACGTACGATCATCTCGATTTTCAATGGCTGGCATTTCAGACCTACTGTCACCATAGGATCGGGAACAGTCACAAGCCAGTTGGGCACGATATCTTCAGTTGCCTTCAGGAAGTGGGCGGCAATCTGGTTGAGCACCTGACCCTTGAAAGGAATTCCTTTAGGCAGGATTACATCGAAGGCAGAGATGCGGTCGGTGGCTACCATCACAAGATATTTGTCGTTGATATCATAAACGTCACGGACTTTACCGTGATATACTGATTTCTGTCCTTCAAAATTGAAATCAGTGTTTGTCAGTGTCTGCATTTTATATAATGATGAAAGATAAAATTAATATACAAGAGTCAAGAGTCAATGATGAATGATCAATTATCAATGATCAATTATCAATGATAAATGATCAATTATCAATGATGAATGATAAATTAATTAATTCTAAATTCAAAATTAATCAATTTTCTCAATTCACAATTCTCAATTCACAATTCTCAATTAAGAAAATTTCTCAATTCACAATTCTCAATTAAGATAAGTTCTCAATTCACAATTAGGAATGGAGAATTCGCACCCGCAATAGGTCTGGTTGTAGAAGTTCATTTCCTTTATTATTGCCACGCGGCGCTCGGAAAGTCCTCCCTTGCGCCAGTTCTGGGTCCAGAAAGTCACTTCCGGTATGTCGGAGCATGCCTCAAGTCCCGCTTCCTCTATCTGCTCAAGACTTTTCCACCGGCTTGATGCAAGGGTTGTCGTGATCACCTTGTAGCCATGCTCACGTGCGTATTCAGCGGTCTTGCGAAGGCGCATCTTAAAGCATTTCAGGCATCTTCCACCTCTCTCCGGCTCACTCTCCAGCCCCTTTATGCCACATAGCCAATTCTCATGGTCGTAGTCGGCATCCACTATCTCAAGTCCGAGGCTTTCAGCATAGCGTGTGCACTCGTTCTTGCGTTTCAGATATTCGTCAAGAGGATAGATGTTGGGATTGCAGTAGAAGATGACAGGTGTGATGCCGTGCTGCATAAGACACTCCACAATGGCGGAGGAACATGGCGCGCAGCAAGTATGCAGCAGCACCTTCTCCTCACCCCCCGGCACCTCAATCTTAAACTTCTTTTTCAACGGTTATCAATAATTCAAAATTCTACATTCGAAATTCTAAATTATTTTTTACATCGCAAACGCGTTGAATCCGCCGTCCACTACCGCTACAGTGCCTGTTACGAATGTTGAGGCATCGGAAATAAGATACTGGATAGTGCCGCAAAGTTCCTCCGGTTTCCCAAAACGCTTGAAAGGAGTCTGGCGTATCACGTCGGCTCCGCGTTCGGTAAGGGAACCGTCAGGATTGGTGAGGAGCGCACGGTTCTGGTTTGTAAGGAAAAAACCGGGTGCTATGGCATTAACCCTGATGGCGGGAGTGAATTTGGTTGCAACCTCATTTGCCAGAAATGCAGTGAAATTGCTTATGCCTGCCTTGGCTGCCGCATATCCGCATACACGTGTCATGGGGCGGAATGCAGCCATGGAAGAGAAGTTTACGATCGTGCCTTTTCCAGCTTCAACCATCGGCTTCAGGAATACCTGTGTGGGAATCACCGTTCCTGTAAGGTTAAGACCTAAGACCCTTTCAAATTCTTGTACCTTCAGATCAAAGAAATTGCCTGTCGGCGCTATAGTCGCACCGGGCATATTGCCACCGGCTGCATTGAGAAGGGCATCGACTTTGCCGTATTTTGCAAGGATTTCAGCACAGTTCTCCTCTACCTTGGCTGTGTCCATGACATCGGTGGTAAGGAATATTGCCTCTCCGCCCTTTGCTGCTATTTCCGACACTATTTTGTCACCTTCATCCTTCCTGCGACCCATCAGCACCACTTTGGCGCCTTCGAGGGCGAGATATTCACCTATGCAGGCGCCCAGTACGCCTGAGCCGCCTGTGATTACGACGACTTTATCTTTTACTGAGAACAGTTCATTCATGATATGAAGCTTTAAAATTTTATTGAGTACAAAATTAGGAAAAAAACGATGATTTTGCAAAAATATATTATCGTTTTGCGGATTAGATTTGTAAATAAAATTTTAATTTACTACCTTTGCGTTTTCAAAATTAATCGTTCGGGCAGGAATTGAAGACATTTGTCTTGCATTCCGGCTTATGAAAGCAACATTTTAATAAATTGTTTCTACAGGATTATGAGTGACAGGGTTTATATATTCGATACGACACTTAGAGACGGGGAGCAGGTGCCCGGGTGCCGTCTGAATACGCAGGAGAAGGTGGAAGTGGCAAAGCGACTTGAAGGGATGGGTGTGGATATCATCGAGGCTGGGTTTCCTGTGTCGAGTCCCGGCGACTTTACTTCAGTCGTAGAGATTTCCAAAGCTGTTACATGGCCTACTGTATGCGCTCTTACAAGAGCGGTGGAGTCTGACATAAAGATCGCCGCTGAGGCGCTGAGATTCGCCAAGCGCCCGAGAATACATACAGGTATAGGCACTTCCCCTTACCACATCAGATATAAATTCAATTCCACTCCTGAAGAAATACTTGAAAGGGCCATAGCATGTGTGAAATATGCCAAGAAATTCGTCGAGGATGTCCAGTTCTACGCTGAAGATGCCGGACGCACAGACAATGAATATCTCGCACGTGTGGTGGAGGCTGTGATAAAGGCAGGAGCTACTGTTGTGAATATCCCCGACACCACGGGCTATTGCCTTCCAAGCGAGTTCGGAGAGAAGATCAAATATCTGGTGGAGCATGTCGATGGAATTCACAATGTGGTCATCGCAACGCATTGTCATAACGACCTCGGTATGGCTACCGCCAACACTCTTTCCGGTCTCGTGAATGGCGCACGTCAGGCAGAGGTGACTATCAACGGTATCGGCGAGCGTGCCGGAAACACATCGCTTGAAGAAGTGGTGATGATATGCAAGTCGCATTCCGAATTGGGACTTGACACCAACATCAATTCCAAGAAAATAGCATCGGTAAGCCGTATGGTGTCGAGTATGATGAATATGCCTGTGCAGCCTAACAAAGCTATAGTGGGGCGCAATGCATTCGCTCACTCTTCGGGTATTCATCAGGACGGTGTTTTGAAAAACCGGGAAAGCTACGAGATAATAGATCCGAAAGATGTCGGCATCGACGAGAATGCAATCGTGCTTACCGCAAGAAGCGGTCGCGCCGCCCTCAAGCACAGGCTGGAGGCGTTAGGTGTGCATATGGAGAAGGAGGCGCTCGACAAGTGCTATGAAAACTTCCTCAAGCTCGCTGATAAAAAACGCGAGGTGACAGATGAAGATGTGCTGATGCTTGCCGGCAAACACCGTACAGCACGCAACCGCATAAAACTTGACTACCTTCAGGTGTCGAGCGGTGTGGGAATCCGTCCGGTGGCGAGCGTAGGTCTCGATATTGCCGGTGAGAAGTTTGAGGCGTGTGCCACCGGCAACGGACCGGTAGATGCTGCTATTACTGCCATTAAGAAGATCATAAGCCGCAAGATGCTTGTGAAGGAATTCCTTATCCAGGCTTTTGACAAGGGGAGCAACGATGTCGGAAAGGTGCATATGACTGTGGAATGTGACGGTGTCAACCATAATGGTTTTGCGGCAAACAGTGACATCATCGCGGCGTCGGCTGAGGCTTTCCTTGATGCAGTGAATAAGGCTACCGGACCGGTGGTCAATAATTAGACCCCATCTCATAAAATTTCAGAGCCCCTGGGGCGGTTTTGGGCGAGTGATTTTTGCAAGTTGAAGAAGGAATGATGCGGGCATCATGACTGATGAGACTTGGCGAAAAGCACCGTC
>JAIDQZ010000126.1 GCA_029062005.1 Muribaculaceae bacterium
CGCCATCCTTCCGGAATGCTTCCTGTTGAGGAATTGGTGAAGTCGAGTTTATAAACAGATGTGGTGTCTATAAATACAGGCAGAATTGTTACGTTGTCCTCGGGCATTATGAATGTTATGTCACCGGAATTGTTGATGGCGATAGTCTTTGACATTGTATAGTATACTGAGTTCACGATCCTTAGTTCCTTAAGGGCGTATCCTTCCTTGGGATTGACTGTCAATGTGACTTTCTGACCTTCTGCAGCCTCGCTGACGTCTGCAGTCACCTCACCGCAATCAGTCTCTTTGATAGTGACGAGGAATTTTTCTTCAGGCGTGCCTTTCGGCATATATATGATCTGGTCGAGGACGGGTCCTGCACCGCATGTGTTATAAAATATGAAAGTGTTTTCGCCTGCTTTCAGGGATACTGGCAGTTTGTATTTCTTCCAGTCATTCTTAGCTGCCTTGTTTAAGGTGATATTACGTTCTTCTCCGTTGACAGAAACCACGAATTCTGCATCTGCAGCTATATTGCAGTAGCGTATGTAGATATCATACTCGCCGTCTTCTTTCAGGGTGAGTCTGTGGCGAAGTTTGGCCTGCTTGTTGGTTCCCATCTCCACGAATCCCATTCCGGAAAACTCCGAATAGTCCGGTGCCCACCAGCCTGAGTGTGTCAATGCCACTTTGCTTACGCTTCTGTAGTCCATGTTCTCCGCCTCTATTATGATTTTCCCATTGAATGGTTCCGGCTGTTTTGGAATAGGAAGAGCATTTCCTGACGGGATCGCGTCAGTCATTCCGCTGCGGTCGGCACTCCCTTTGCATGAAACTGTAAGATCGAGAGGACCGAGATGACTTACATAAAGAGTATAGCTCTTGTCTGCTTCATTATATTCCTCTTTGATTTCTGCTGCATAAGATGCGTGCTTTTTCAACTCGAAAGAAGGCTTTGCCGACAGACCTGCTATGCGGATCATATCCTCCCTTATTGTTGTGGTGTCGTTCCTGAAATTATTGAGATAAAAATCGATATGATCATTATATTCACGGATCAAGCCTGAAGAAAGCACATCATATTTCAATTCAAGAGTGTCGCATGTGTTGTACTGCAGCGGTATCTTGGCAGATGCGGATTTTTTTCCGTTCACGTTTGAATAAGGAGTGTAAGTCACGAGCTGGTTGCGGAACCTGTTGACATAGAGATCCCCTTCAGAGACCACAGGATAAAGCTGATTGAACTCTTCCACTTTCTGGTCTACTGTAGCCCATCTGGTCTTTCTTGCTGACTTGTTCACATGCACCGGAATATTCTTTGCAAGCGCGTCATGAGCCTCAAGCATTACCGGGATTGTGCCATATCTTCCTGATTTTTTGAGATAGAGGTAATTATCCATCCAGTAACCGTTGTTCCGGTTGAATGGATCCTGTTGCTTATAGAGTCCGTCATAGAGATTGTCCCATGCGGCGTATTTATCCTCGTCGTTTCCTCCGGTGATGTCGTTGATGACTGCTACCTTGGTCTTTTCCACTACCTCCTGTCTTGTGGGAATATACATGGTGCCGTCTATGATTTTACCGAACATGTCAAGCCATATGCCGTCAAAGTTGGGGAAAGTGCCCCAATTGCGTCTTAGAAAACCGTCGTCTAAGGTAGCGCTGAGGTTTCTGAAGTCTTCAGTCCATATAAGTTCCGGTCCATCCCATACGGCGCCTCCGTTCACACAGGTCTGTTCCATCACGGTTCCGATGCCAGCCGATCCCGGATATGGATGACTCTCGTCATGAAAGAAATCTGCTAAAGCGCCGTTCCATCCGCAGTTGTCGTAGCGGACTCCGTAGTTGTTTGCGAGTCCGGCGATATAAGGTCCCCATGAGACACTCTCATTATTGTAGAAGCAGCTGCTTGTGGTATACTTATAAAGCCAAAGTATAGCTTCGGGATGCTCCTGACATGCCTTGTGAAGGTCAGCGTTGCGTTTCATCATGCCTAATGGATTAAGGGCGTGACTCCATATGTTGCCGCAGAAGCTGACTGTCAGGAAACCTCCGTATTTATGCGACATCTCGACAAGTTTGGCAAAGAGCGCGATACGCGACTCCTGCGTGCTGCTGCTCTTGTCACCTACCTCGTCAAATCCCCAGAATTGCTCCGCATAGTTCCATCCGAGAAAATTGGGATAGGTTTTGAAGAAATATTCAAAAGTTTCTATGTCATCGTCCTGAATGTGGGTATGGCCTCCGCTGGCAGGCTGGCAGGTAAACCAGAGTCCGTTGTGCTGGCAGACGGATGCCCATGATTTATACGTACGCACTGCCGAACGCGGCATACGGTACATGTTGTCTTTCGTGTCATATCCGCAAGATAAGGACAGATTCATGCAGACGTAAGGCTTGATTTCCTCAGGTATCAGATCGATGATCTTCTGGGGGTCGGCTGAGTTCCATACATCGACATGCACCATCCATAGCGGATGCTTGTTGTCGATCGGACGTCTTTCTTGCGCCGGAAGTGCAAGTCCGAAGAGTGAAAGAAGTAGGCAAAACAATATTCGCTTCATAATGTAAAAATTTTGTTTGCGAGTCATTGACTCTTGTGATTATTTTAGTCACAAAATTATATATTTTCAGTTATGCATTATTTATCATGCTATTTAATTTTTTTTAGATTCGTCGCGTCGATGACTCATTTACGTATAAATTCGTCTCATAATAGAGTTTTTTGTGTATTTGGAAGCAATATTGTTATAGTCGGTGGCTTCTATGCTTGTGTTATTATGCATGATTCGGATTGTAGGGGCATTATTCAAGATTTGTGTGGAATGGCTATGCAGGATTTATTTAAATCGCGTATTTCTAAGTCATAAGTTTGCAAGACATCGGGAATTTGATTAAATTTGCAATTTAAAACGAAAATTCATTATGAAGGTTCTGAAATTCGGAGGTTCTTCTGTAGGTTCTTATGAGGGACTTGCAAATCTCAAAAGTATAGTTGAGGGGCAGAGTTCCCCGTGTGTAGTGGTGGTAAGCGCTCTCGGAGGAGTCACCGATCTGCTTCTGAATACCGCCCGCGAGGCTACAGCCGGCGATAACGCATATCATGACGGACTGGACAGATTATATACCCGGCACCACGACCTTATAAGAAGTATAATAACCGACCGTCCGGAAGAACTTATAGATGAGATCGACACATTGCTTTTGGAGATTGCTTCGATTTATCATGGACTTTCCCTTATCAGGGATATCAGCGAAAAGACAATAGCTCTGATCGTAAGTTACGGGGAGCGCCTTAGCTCAAGGATCGTTGCAAGGCTTATATCCGGATCGGTGCTTCATGATTCCAGGAATTTCATCAAGACAGATAATAAGCACAATCGGATGATGCTTGCGTCAGATCTTACAAACAAGCTTGTGAGAGACGAGTTTGGTTCTGACCTGAAGGGAATCCACATTGTGCCCGGATTCATATCGACTGACGCCAACACCGGTGAAGTTTCCAACCTCGGGCGTGGCGGAAGCGACTACACAGCATCCATAATTGCAGCGGCACTTGATGCGGATGTCCTTGAGATATGGACTGATGTAGACGGATTCATGACTGCCGATCCTCGTGTCATTCCTACTGCATACACTATCAACTCCCTCACCTATCTTGAGGCGATGGAACTCTCCAATTTCGGTGCTAAAGTGATCTATCCTCCTACTATCTACCCTGTTTGCGTCAAGAATATTCCGATTCTTGTAAGGAATACGTTCAATCCTGGCGGCTCGGGATCTGTGATTAGGAACCATGTCGAAGAAGACAGCAAGCCGATAAAGGGTATTTCAAGTATCAGCGGCACTTCGCTTATTACGGTGACCGGTCTTTCCATGGTAGGTGTCATAGGCGTAAACCGGAGGATCTTCTCGGCACTTGCAGACAATGGAATATCTGTATTCCTCGTCTCTCAGGCATCGTCTGAAAACTCTACTTCGGTCGGAGTCAGGGATGCCGATGCGGAAGAGGCTGTGCATGTGCTCGACAGGGAGTTTGAAAAGGAGATAGCTACAGGTGCGATGAATCCCATGTTTGTGGAGAAAGGGCTGGCAACGGTTGCTATCGTTGGCGAGAATATGAAGCATACTCCGGGAATAGCCGGAAAGCTCTTCGGCACGCTCGGCAGAAGCGGCATCAGTGTCATAGCGTGTGCTCAGGGAGCGAGTGAGACCAATATTTCTTTTGTCGTGGACGGAAGGTCGCTACGCAAGTCACTCAATGTGATCCACGACTCTTTCTTCCTTAGCGAATATAAGGAGCTCAACCTGTTCATTTGCGGCATTGGCACTGTCGGAGGTATGCTCATTGAGCAGATAGCGTCGCAGAAAGAAGAACTTATGAAGACCCATCGCCTTAAACTCAATGTGGTGGGTATCGCTTCAAGCCGCAAGGCGGTTTTCTCAAGGGAGGGAATCGATCTGCTTCATTACCGGCAGCTTCTGGAAGACGAGGGAATGGCAAGCAGTCCTTCAAGATTGTGTGAAGAGGTGCTTGGGATGAATATATTCAACAGTGTATTTGTAGACTGCACGGCTTCCAAGGATATAGCTGAACTGTATAAGACTTTCCTTGAGCATAACATCAGTGTTGTCGCTGCCAACAAAGTGGCTGCATCGAGTAGTTTCGACATATACAGGAGTCTTAAGGATACTGCGTTACGTAGAGGTGTCAAATTCCTTTATGAGACGAATGTGGGAGCCGGACTGCCGATTATCGGTACGATCAATGATCTTCGTTCTTCCGGCGACAGGATTCTCAAGATAGAGGCTGTGCTAAGCGGCACGCTGAACTATATCTTCAATGCAATATCTGAAGATGTCCCTTTTTCCGAGACGGTACGTCTTGCCAAGGAACTCGGCTATAGCGAGCCGGATCCGCGAATTGACCTCAGCGGTGTGGATGTGATGCGTAAGCTTGTCATTCTGACTCGCGAGGGTGGGTATCAGGTAGAGCAGGATGAAGTGGAACGTAATCTCTTTATCCCGGAGACCCTTCTTGAAGGTGCGGTTGATGATTTCTGGCGCTCTCTTCCTGATCTTGACTCCGGTTTTGAGGAAAGACGAAAGGTGCTTGAGGCAGAAGGTAAAAGATGGCGCTTCGTGGCAAGAATGGAGATGGGCAAGATGAGTATAGGGCTGGAGGAGGTTGATTCCACTCATCCGTTCTATGAGCTTGAAGGTTCGAATAATATTGTGATGCTCACCACAGAGCGTTATCGTAAATATCCCATGCTCATACAAGGCTATGGTGCCGGAGCCGGTGTGACTGCTGCAGGTGTCTTTGCTAATATAATATCTACAGCCAATAACTGATGAAACATCTTATTATATTGGGCGATGGCATGAGCGACTATCCTGTCGCGGAACTCGGGGGGAAGACTCCTCTCGAATATGCATGCACTCCGGCTTTCGATCGGCTTGCCCGTATGGGACGATCCGGACTGCTTGTTACGATTCCCGAAGGGTTCTTGCCGGGCAGTGAAGTGGCAAACGCCTCGATACTCGGTTATGACATGAACAGGGTGTATGAGGGGCGTGGTCCGCTTGAAGCGGCGAGTATCGGTTATGATCTTGCTCCCGATGATCTTGCTTTGAGATGCAATATCATTACTCTTGACGGTGATATTATCAGTAATCATCACGGTGGTCACTTGTCCACTCGTGAAGGTAAGGGCCTGATTGAATTTCTTGACCGGGAATTAGGGTCTGATAGGGTTAAATTTGTCTCAGGCATACAGTATCGTCATCTTTTGGTGATAAAAGGGGGCAGCAAATATATAGAGTGTGCCCCTCCTCACGACCATCCTGGTGAGAAATGGGCGGATCTTCTCGTTTCCCCTATGGAGAATGCTCCGGTTGAGGAAGGGAGACTTTCGCCGCAGGAAACGGCAGATCTGATCAACGATCTTATATTGAAGTCGCGTAATCTTCTTTCAAGCCATTCTTTCAATGCGGATAGGAATGTGCCTGCCAATTCCATTTGGCCCTGGGGAGGTGGATACCGCCCTGCTATGCAGACGCTTCAGGAAATGTTTCCCGCTATAAAATCAGGAGTCGTGATAACGGCTGTCGATCTTATAAGGGGTATCGGATGCTATGCCGGTCTTATTCCGGTGGATGTGCACGGTGCCACAGGACTTGCCGATACCAATTATGAAGGTAAGGCTGAGGCTGCAATAAGTGCGCTCCGTGAACATGACTTTGTTTTTCTTCATGTTGAGGCATCTGATGAAGCCGGTCATGATGGTGATATTGCGCTCAAGGTAAAGTCGATCGAGAATCTTGACCATAGGATTGTAGGTCCGATACTCGACGAGCTGTCCCGTTGGGAGGAGCCTGTGGCCGTGGCGCTTCTTCCTGATCACGCCACTCCGGTTGCGTTGAGGGTACATAAGGATGAGCCTGTGCCGTTTACCGTCTGGCACAGGGGTATCGATCCAGACGGGGTACAATCGTTTTCGGAGACTTCCAATGCAGGGGGATTTTATGGTTTGCTTAGACTCGGAGAGTTTATGCGTGAATTTATGAATTTAAGATAAGTATGAAATATTATAGCACCAACCGTTCAGTGCCGGAGGTATCGCTTCGTGAGGCAGTCGTGAGAGGTCTTGCGGCAGATCGCGGTCTATTCATGCCGGAGAGAATAGACAGACTCCCTGATGATTTTTTCAATGTCATAGATAAGCTTTCATTTCAGGATATAGCTGTAAGGGTAGCGCAAGCCTTCTTTGGAGAGGATGTGGAGCCGAAGTCTCTCGAAGCAATTGTGAGGGATACCCTCTCGTTTGACACTCCTGCAGTGGAAATTGAGAAAGATATCTATAGCCTTGAGCTTTTCCATGGTCCGACACTGGCTTTTAAGGATGTCGGGGCGCGTTTCATGGCTCGTCTGCTGCAATATTTCATCAATAAGGATTCGGACGGCAGGACTGTCAATGTTCTTGTTGCTACAAGTGGTGACACCGGATCAGCTGTGGCGAACGGTTTTCTCGGTGTGGCCGGTATCCATGTCTATGTTCTGTATCCTGGGGGTAAAGTGAGTCCGATTCAGGAATGCCAGTTCACTACCCTCGGTAGAAATATCACGGCAATTGAGGTGGATGGAAATTTCGATGACTGCCAGAGGCTCGTCAAGAGTGCATTTCTTGACGAAGAATTGAATGCACGGATGCTTCTGACCTCTGCTAATTCCATCAATGTGGCACGGTTTCTTCCGCAGGCTTTCTATTATTTCAGCGGATATGCTCAGCTGAAAGCAATGGGAAGGGATATTGTGATCTGTGTGCCGAGCGGAAATTTCGGCAATATTACAGCAGGACTTATAGCGCATAGAATGGGTTTGCCGATAAAGCGTTTTATCGCGGCCAATAATGCCAATGATATATTTTACAATTATTTGCTGTCGGGTGAATATCGCCCGAAGGCGAGCATCCCAACCTTGGCAAATGCCATGGATGTCGGGGATCCGAGCAACTTTGCCCGTGTACTTGACCTGTATGAAGGCAAGCATGATGTGATTTCATCATTGATAAGCGGTGCCTCATTCAGCGACAGCAGGATAGCTGAAGCTATGAATGAATGTTTTGCAAAGACCGGCTACGTTCTTGATCCTCATGGCGCATGCGGATATCTGGCATTGAAGGAGCAATTGAAAGAAGGGGAGACCGGCTTGTTTCTTGAGACAGCACACCCGGCAAAATTCCGCGATACGGTATCCGGTATAATCGGCACTGAAGTCGACATTCCGGTGCGTCTTGGTGAATTTATGAAAGGGGAGAAGAAGGCTGTTGCCATGACCGCCCGCTTCTCCGATTTTAAAAGTTATCTGCTCGACCGTTAGTAACCCCGTAAGGCTAAATTTTCATAGCTTTGATTTGATTGCATTGATGTATTTGCTATGATCGCGTAAGTCAGGGCGTCCTTCGGCATTGCCCTCGCGGTCTACGAGAATATAATAAGGTATGCCGTCTACTTCAAATCTCTTGCGTATGGCTCTTATCTGTTGTTCGTTCACTTTGTAGTGAATGCCCTTAATGCCCGGAAGCATTTCCAGATATTTTACGGGATCGGAACTTTCGTCTGCAATGTATATCCATACGATATCCTCGTTGCTAAGCTCTCCCTCTTTCAGCGGTTCGTTCTGTTTCAATGCCATGCGGCATGGTCCGCACCATGTATTCCACAGATCGACTATTACGACTTTCCCCTTGTGCGGAGCTATGATAGCGTCAAACACGGCATCAGCCTCAACTTCAGGCGTGGGTGAGACTGTAACCATGTTTTTCAACTCTTCGAGTTTTCGTGCATTGATTTCATACATGTCGTGGCATGCTGTTGCAAAGAAAGGATCTGATATGGTCTTGAGACTGTCCAGATCAGAAGGTTGCAGTGTCTGGCTTTTGACCTTCTGTGACATTTTCCGATACATATGAAGAGCCTTGGGAAGATCACATTTCACACCATGTGAATTCCAGTCGATCTTGGATACATTGTTTCCTATCATCAGAAGTTTGGGATTTTCAATATTAAACCACGAAGCGATCTCCTCATAGTCCTTGTCTGAAAGTATAGCCCGTATTGAATCCATGGGAGGACGGGTCGACCAGTCATTGTTCTTTGACATATAATTATTCCGAAGGATATCTGTATAGTGGGCAGTGGCGAACAGGATGTTGTCCTGAAGTGCGAGTGTCTTATATTCCCTCTTCATCTGGGGCATAGCCTCATTTTGAATGGAATCAAGATTGGCGAAATAGATAGACTTTAACTTTTCCTTATATTCATTGCCGCTCATATGATAATCAAAGTCATCTACACGGTAACCGTAATATTGGGAACTTCTATTGTCTGTCATTCGGTCGAAATTACTGTATTTGCCGTTGTGTATCTTTGACTTGTATATGTCGGCGTCAAATCCTTCACGATATCGCATGGCCTGACCTCCGTTTATTCGCGTGTCGATCCAGCAGTCTACTGTCTCTCCCGGATATAATGTGAGTCCGCCGATGCTTTGGGAACTGTTCATATCCACAGCAAACGCTTTCCCTGATCCATATTGCTTAAACTTTAAGGTGGCATTCCCGTTGTTGTCGAATTTTACGGGATATTCCTCCTGACTTCCATCCATGCCGTTCACATAAACATTCATTTCAGTCATCCTCCCCTGTGTGTATGGTAGCAAATGGAAGTTTATGGTTGTTTCTCCGATCTCAAAAGCAGGAGCTGGCACAGGTCCGTCAATGAATGCTGTCATGACTTCTGCCGGCACTCCTGCAGGATATTGAGGTTGAGGATTTCCTGTAAGATCGATACCCTCCAGACGGAATGCGCCGTCGATATCACCTTCGGAGAAATCAAATGTTTGGGTTGATTCCGGCATCGGTTCAAATATCAGTGTGAAGTCGGCTGTGCCGGTGTCCGGCATCCAGAATTTTTCATCCGGAGTGATGCCGTCTGCTCCTTTAAGTGCATAAGACTTGCCATCAGCTTTAAGTGTTGAGGTTCCAGCAATTGTGATCCAGTTTTTAGGGCGGAAATGAGCTTTTATATGAAGGACTGTGGCAGTATCCGTAAGCTCCACTTGCGATATGTCAAGTGTGGATCCGCTTGCAAAGTTGATCCAAGGATAATCTACAATGCGGGTCGCACTGATAGAATAATTGCTGAGCAAGTAAAAAAGGGCTGTTATTGCCGTTGTCAATAGTCTTTTCATTGAATTTGGTTTTTGTCGTTCTCGGTATCAGATTATTTCTTCAACACTTTGCGCACTGTACCGTCCGGTTCGATCACGATGTTGAGACCGGATTGCATTGAGCTTATCTTTATGCCCTGGGG
>JAIDQZ010000127.1 GCA_029062005.1 Muribaculaceae bacterium
CCCAAAGCCTTCGCTGGCTTGGGCGCTTTTTGTCCTTTGGCTCAGTCACATACCTCGGTATGCTCCATCGCCAAAAGCCAAAAATCGTTCCAACCCAGCGACCCCAGGGGCTCTGAAATTTTATGAGATGGGGTCTAAAGTTCCCGGATTGGAAATATGAAGTGCAAAGGTAATAAAAAAACGCCGAATTCAAACATTGATTCAGCGTTTTTGACCAATTAATAGGAAATATGACCAATATCATTTATCCTTATTGAGCTTTATGCGAAGATTCTTGAGCATATCACGCGTCATTGCATCGAGATCATACTCAGGCTTCCATCCCCATTCCTCGCGCGCGCATGAGTCATCTAAACTGTCGGGCCAGGAATCGGCAATTTTCTGGCGGAGCGGATCAAGTTCATATTCCATCTTGAAATCCGGCACATATTCCCTTATTTTAGCATAGATCTCTTCAGGATCAAAACTCATTGAAGTTATATTGAATGAATTTCTATGCTTAAGTCGTGACGGATCGGCCTCCATTATCTCCACTGCAGCACGCAGAGCATCGGGCATATACATCATATCCATAAGAGTACCGGGCTTCAGCGGACACTTGAACGTCTCTCCGTTCACCGCATAATAATAGATATCCACGGCATAATCGGTGGTGCCCCCGCCCGGAGGCGCGACATAACTGATCAATCCCGGGAAGCGAACAGACCGTGTATCGACACCGAACCTCTTTGCATAATAATCGCTAAGAAGCTCACCTGACACTTTGGTGACACCATACATAGTCTCCGGACGCTGTATAGTGTCCTGAGGAGTCTTGGTATGCGGGGTCGAATTACCGAAACTACCTATGGAACTCGGGGTAAAGACAGCGCATCCTTTCTCACGGGCCACTTCAAGGGTGTTGAACAATCCGCCAAGTCCGATTTTCCACGCAAGCTGAGGTTTCACTTCAGCCACCGCGCTCAGAAGAGCGGCAAGATTATAAATGGTATCAATTTTATATCGATCGACTGCGTCTGCAATCTGACCCGGATTGGTAATGTCTACGAGTGCAGACGGTCCGGATTCGAGAAGTTCTCCTTTAGGCTCTGCGCCCGAAATGTAACCGGCTACCACATTGCCTTGCGGATAAAGACCGCGAAGCTTCATAGTCAACTCACTCCCAATCTGCCCGGTGCTGCCGATGACAAGAATATTTTTCATTGCGATTCAAGTTTGTGAGATATACAGGGAATATGACGATAACGTCTCAACTCCACTGCAAAATTACATCATTTTTTTCAATATTCATATATCAACAAGGATTTTTTTTGGAAAATTGCTTTTAATATTCATGCTTCGTAACGGGAACTAAAAATACGTTTTGGAATATGAAGTTTTTTTTGTAACTTTGCCAATTGAAACAATGTATCGATACTTCACAGTCATGATAAAAAAGATTGAAGAACTGAAAAACGAAATCTCCGCCCTGCAAGCCGCCACACCGGAAGCAGTGGAGCAGCTTCGAATCAAATATCTCAGCAAAAAAGGCGAAATATCCTCTCTTATGAACGACTTCCGTTCCGTACCGGCAGAGCAGAAGCGGGAACTCGGACAGAAGCTTAACGAACTTAAGAACATCGCAACAGAAAAGCTTGCCTTCTTAAAGGAATCGCTTTCTGCAAATGCCGATGCAGAAAAAGCCAGCATCGACCTCACAAGGACAGCCACTCCCCTTCCGCTCGGCACGCGCCATCCGCTGTCGCTTGTGAAAAATGAAATCATCAGCATTTTCGGCAACATGGGCTTCACGATTGCAGAGGGTCCGGAGATAGAAGACGACTGGCACGTATTCAGCTCACTGAATTTCCCTGCCGATCATCCGGCACGAGACATGCAGGATACATTCTTCATCCAGCGCGACGGCAAGGACGACATACTGCTGCGCACTCATACGTCGAGCGTGCAGACCCGCACCATGGAACATTCTCAGCCTCCCATCCGCATAGTATGCCCCGGCAGAGTGTACCGCAACGAAGCGATATCGGCACGCGCCCATTGTTTTTTCCATCAGGTGGAAGGACTTTACATAGATAAAAACGTAAGCTTTGCCGACCTGAAGCAGGTGCTTCTTGAATTTGCACAGCAGATGTTTGGTCCGGAAACCAAGATACGCCTGCGTCCAAGCTACTTCCCCTTCACCGAGCCAAGCGCTGAAATGGACATCAGCTGCGGCATCTGCGGTGGCAAGGGCTGCGCCATGTGCAAGGGCACAGGATGGGTCGAGATTCTCGGATGCGGCATGGTCGATCCGAATGTGCTCAAGTCTTGCGGAATAGACCCGGAGATTTATTCCGGCTATGCATTCGGCATGGGAGTGGAGCGTATAGCAAATCTTAAATATCTTGTCAAGGATCTCAGGCTCTTCAGTGAAAACGATGTCAGGTTCCTCGACGAGTTTGTTGCGGCACATTAAATTAAGAGTCAAGGACCAAGAGTCAAGAACCAAGAGTCAAGAACCAAGAGTCAAGAACCAAGAGTCAAGGACCAAGAGTCAAGAACCAAGAGTCAAGAACAA
>JAIDQZ010000128.1 GCA_029062005.1 Muribaculaceae bacterium
ATATAACTCCGTCAATAAGAAGACAGGGAAATACTGTCCTCCATCGCTCGATGATCCATGCCCCACAGTAGCCTGTCAGAATCGTTTGGCACTTGCTAAGGTGTCGTTCCTGTCTAAGCAATACAGCGGTAGCCCTTACGATAAGAATATGTCGGTTTATGCTCCTGCTGGGACAATAACGACAATAGACCACCACGCCTTCATCTCCGTGCAATACGGCAACGGCTACAGCATCCCGCTCAATCGTCCTGCGCCTACACTTACGACTAAGGATAAGCTATCTATTGTCAAGCCCTGTTTCCTCGACAATCAATATGGCAATGGCAAGCCAACCTCCATTGAATCTGTTTCGGGTTGTCTCACCACCAATCCCAAGCAAAAACTTGTGACCTGCGACAGATTCTTAATGAATCCTCAGTTTGGCTCAGCCGGGTCCTCAATAGAGAATCCATGCTTTACCCTCATCGCGCGAATGGATAAGCGTCCTCCTTACCTCATCATAACGGAGACAGGAGGCGTAGAGATTCAGATATTTGCAGACGATAGCCCCATGATGGTAAAGATTAAGGAGTTTATGGCTCTCTATTGCGTGGTTGACATAAAGATGCGAATGTTGACAGTGGTGGAGCTGTTGCTTATCCAAGGCTTTCCGAGAGATTATATACTCATCGGCACACAGGCGGAACAAAAGAAGTATATCGGCAATGCCGTAGAGGTGACAATCGCCCGAAAGCTGTGTGAGGCTCTATGCTCCGGTATTCGTGATTTCGATCTCAACAAGTATTACACTAAACAAGCAGCATAATGAAACAGAAAAGATTCAACGGCAAGGCTCTTTACCAGCCTTCGGGAAAAGCGGCTGAGTACTCGCCTTGGGCGTGCAACTTCTATACCAGATGCTCCAATGATTGTGAGTATTGCTACTGCAAGCGTGGCGTTATGAGCCATGTATGGAGCACAGAGCCGAGATTGAAGAAGTGCTTCAAGGACAAAGGAGAGGCTATAACAATCTTTGACAAAGAGATCGTTCAGAATCAGGCTGAACTGCAAAAGACCGGAATTCTGTTCAGTTTCACGACAGATCCCATGTTGCCCGAGACAAGAGACCTGACAATATCGGCACTGTATGTCGCATTAACCCATGATGTCCCGGTGCAGATCCTTACAAAGAGAGCGGATTGGCTGAGTGAGATAGTCACGATGGTTATTGAGTCTTATATTGTAGAAGAGCGTAAGAATATGGTAGCCTTCGGCTTCACGCTGACCGGATTTGACGAGAAAGAGCCTGGAGCATCCACCAATCAGGAGCGCGTTGAGGCTATGCGTGAATTGCATGAATATGGATTTAAGACATTTGCGAGCATAGAGCCTGTAATAACTCCTGCGATATCAAGTAATATGATCGAAGCGACCAGAGACTTCTGCGATCTCTACAAGATAGGCTTGATTTCCGGCAAGGGCAAGGACTTCTACAACGAAATTCACTTGAAAGCCTTTTATGTATGGTTAAATTTGAAATCCTCAGACTTAAAAATTTACCTGAAGGACAGCTTTATTAATCACTTGGGCATAAAACGTAAAGACTGCCCTGGTAACTTCGTAAATTCAGACTACAATATCTTTCAATGACTATGGACTGCTATGCTTATAAACGGAGGATTAATGGCATAGGCTATGTGGTGGTGTGGTCTGAAAACAATCAATCTTACCCTCTGCGCAACTTCGGGGAATTTCAGTCTGCGGCTATTGAATTTGCCAAGATGGTCAATGATTATTCCAAAGATGATAAAGACAGAAGGATAAAGGGATTGATAGAATCTTACAACCCCAAGGTTGCTTACACATACCCGGAGCCTACCAATGTAGGGATTGCTAAACTAACAAAGCAAAAATAGATAATGAACTTGGACTAACAGATTTAATGCAAGATTATAATGAATATAACAGAAATCAGCAATGGTGATCGCGTACTTATTCAGCGCACACCAAAAGAAAAAGAAGTAGCTACTTTTAAGGCTATCATCAGTAATGGTAATATTCTTGTCCGAGATACCTCAGGCGAAATCATAGAGGTGCTTCCGGATCAAATCATCAAGAAATTTTGATAAAAATATCATGGGAGAAGCACAATCTTTCGTAAAGCCCAAGAATAAATACAAGATAAAACAGGGTGTTTCCTGTATGTCTATGAGAGATAGTTATTTGACTTTAAATGAATATCAGGAAAAATCTCTGTCCACTGCGATCTATCCCAATGATGGGCAAATTTCATACTTGGCTCTTGCAATCTGTGGTGAAGCAGGTGAGCTTGCAGACAAAGTAAAGAAGATACTAAGGGATAAAAATTCTAAAGTTGATGATACAGACAGGAAGGAACTTGCCCTTGAACTTGGTGATGTACTTTGGTATATAGCTAATTTGGCAAAAGTCCTTGGATATGATCTACAAGTAATTGCCAAGTTCAATATTGAGAAAATTGAGGGACGTGTTAAACGCGGAACAATACATGGTTCTGGTGACCATAGATAGAGATTAAATCCACTTTTGAAATTCAATTTTATAGGTAGAAGTATTGTGTGTTTCAATACTTTTACCTATCTTTGCGTAAACTTACAAATTATGGGCGAAATAAGCGATTATGTAGACTTTTCAGGTGATCCCCAATCCATCATCACCTCCTTAAAACAAAAAACGGTCTCAGTGCCTTCCTGGAGCGTTCTGAGAAAGGACTATAACTTCAAGGAGCATGCTATCCGGAGCGATCATGAGAATCTCAGGGATAAAGTACGCAAAGATGGTACAGTAGAGAAATCCTCCAGACTTGCAATAGGGTTGGAGAGACTACTTGTAAAACGTATATCGGAGTTTATGTTTGCCATCCCGGTAAAGAGAGAGTATAAGAACATTGACAACAATCCCATCAGACAGAAGATAGCGG
>JAIDQZ010000129.1 GCA_029062005.1 Muribaculaceae bacterium
AAATATTAGTATTTAGTCAGATACGTGAGGGTATTGAGTTTTTGGTTTGAATTTGTGTCTCGTCCTGAAGAAAGTTGACTCCTAAAAGAGTCAACTTTTTTCAGGACGAGACACTGAAGTTTATCCGGCACACAGTTGCTTTGTTTCCTGCCACGATTGACACTTCTGATGGGATTCCTTGGAAGGAATTGTTGAAGTCACAGAACGACTCTCCCTCAAATGCAAATCCCACTACAGCCTCATCACCTTCCGTTGTGACGGTGACGTATTTGAAATAACCGGACTCCAAAATCCCGAAATACCTTCCCACTTCTCCCTCACGAACGAAGATCTCCCCCTTTGCATAATGATACAGCCTCCCTTTCTCCCGGCAACCGTCAATAAGAGCTGAGAGTTCAAGCCTGCCTTTATATTCATTGAAGGGGGTATTCATAACTGGGGCTCGCTATTCTACGGTAATAATCGGCTGACCGAAGAATGAGGAAAGCATTGCAAGTGTTGAGATAGTGAAATTATGCTCTCCACTCAACCAACGGGTAATTTCACTCGGGCGTTTACCTATGGCATCGGCAAGCTGTTTCTTTGACAGTCCTTTTTCCTGCATCAGAAAGTCAAGTCGGTTGGAAATCTGAAATGAAAGACGTGCCTCAGCCCTTTCCTCAGATGTGATGTCACATAATAGTTCACGTAGAGAAGTCTTTGCCCTTTTCATATATCAAAAGTCTTATCTGTTTCAATCTCGCTTTCAGTGATGATCACACTTCCATCGGCTACACCCTCCTTAAGCAGTTCCTCAAAACGCTGCAATGTCAGGACGTATCCGCTTAATGTATCATCTTCATCATATGTACGTGTTTTCTTCTGACCTCCGTTACCGAGTATAAGGATTCTATCCGAAAGACGCAATCCATATAGACGGAGTCTGGATCTCAATGTGGGTAATGCAACAACGGCATCCTTCATCTTACCTTCGGGGCGGAAATATCTTTCCAACGCACCGAAATCAAGAATCTGATCAATAAATTTGGCGATGATCCGGAAATCCTTGTTCAGTTCACCGTCAGCCTGAAATCTTGCGACGAATTTCTCAAACTCGTTCAAGTCATCGGAAAGGAACTGTATCGTATATACGGTACAGTTCTCTGTCTGATCCAAAAGTAGTAGCTCAACTTCACTCATAATGTCTTATTTTCTATTATAACGAAAATGTACGATAATTATTTCACATTTATGTGAAATAGTTGATTCTTTTCATTTCTAAGCTACGATTTACTAATTCAAAAACTAACGAAATCTGCCCTTAGTTTCAGCAATTAAACAGACACAAGGCGATTGAATAAGGCTTGGGAACAATTACCCAAAATCCCATTTTAGCAAGTCTGAATATCAGACAATTACTCCAAAACTATGTGCTCCAATCCGGATTACATTATCTGCAGAAAAAAGCTACCCGATAGATTCAATTTTAAACCTAGAACCCCACGAAAGCATCTTTATAATCGCAAGATAGGATGTTAAGACTAAGACTCCGTTCTTTATGAGATGCAGCCTTGGTGTTGTTTACGTTTTTGTATTAAGTTATAAGTTAATTGCCTGGAACATTTAAACGCCTTTCACAATATTGAGAAGGAGTCTCTCCGGTCATTTTCTTAAACAAGCGGGAGAAATGCTGGGGATAGTCAAAACCCAAAGAATAGGCTGCCTCCGATGAGTTCATGCCTGATACAAGCCTGTTCTTGGCAAGCTGTATGACGTATGACTTTATATAGTGATTTGCAGTCTCTCCCGTGGTCCTCTTTATGACGTCGCTCAGATAGCTCGGAGACATGTACAACTGCTCTGAGCAATACTGCACCGTGGGAACCCCATCTGTAAGCTGATGGTCCTGCTCGAAATAATCCTTCAGAAGTTTCTCGAATTTTGACAGAATGTCATTGTTCTGAATTGTACGCGAAGCAAACTGACGGTTGTAGAATCGCTGTGCATATCTCAGCAAGAGATTTATGAATCCTACGATTATCCGGTTTTGCATGGCATCGGAAGGAAACTTCAGTTCATTCTCCAGCTGTCTCATAAGGGCGATCATCACATCGCGCTCTTCAGGAGTCATGTGAAGTGCCTCGTTTATCCGATAGTCAAAGAAGGAAAAGTCCTTGATATCCTTTTCTAGTCCCGTTCCTTGAAGTATGTCGGGATGAAATAGCACGGCCCAGCCGGTCAGATTCACGAGTTCGCCATCGTCTTCAAGTCCTCCGATCTGTCCGGGAGCCACGCATATGAGTGTATCCTCGGAATATTCGTATTTTCCGGTTCCGTATGTCAGTTCACGTCCCTTTTCCTCACCCTGAAGAAACAGTCCATACACTCCATAGTTATTGAGGCTATGACGCACGGGGGAAACCTCACTGTAGTTTATGACGCTTATAAGTTCATGGGGATCGATCTGACCAACCCACGAACTGTAATCGGATGGTTTGTTTACTTTCAGGATCTTACTCATGATAAATTAGTTTTCAACTGCAAATTTATAAAAAATCCGGCGTTACAGGATAAAAATCTGACCAGAATCTCGGCATTCATACCAATTTCCTTTTTTCACCGGATTCAACTGTCAAATACTTGTTATTGTTTATATAAGAATTCTGCAACTTGTAGAAATATCTTAAAGACTATAAGTATGAACAGACTATTTTCATTCATTATAACTATTCTCACAATGGCAGGTATGTGTGCTCAAAAAAACATTCCGGCGATAGACGTTCATTCACACATCGTAACAGACGAGTACCTGAAATATCTCGCCGACAACAGCGCTTTGATGGAAGACGGTTATCCGTTGCCTTCGTGGGATGAAAGGGCACACATAGCCTTCATGGACAGCGCAGGAATAGAGAGAAGCGTACTGACATTGTCATCGCCTCAGCCATGGTTTGGCAACCTGAAAGAAAGCAGAAAAGTAATCCGCTCTGTCAATGAAAGAATGGCAAAGGCAAAACACGACAATCCGCACCGCTTCCTCTGGTGTGCGGCACTCCCTCAGCCCTCGATCGATGCATCTATTGAGGAGGCTGTGTATGCTCTCGACACTCTTGGAGCAGACGGCGTCAAGCTCGCCACGAGCGTCGATGGAGTGTATCTTGGCGACTCCATATACGATCCTTTGATGAAGGTGCTGGATGAACATGAAGCTGTCGTGATACTTCACCCGGTGAAACCGAATCCGGTAAACGAAAACACGTTCACAGGCGGTCCGATCTTCGTTTACGAATATCCGGCAGAAACCACAAGGTCTGTCCTCAATATGGTGGCGCACAACGTGATGACCCGTTATCCGAATATAAAGGTTGTCGTTCCGCATACGGGGTCGTTTTTGCCTTATGCAGTTCCGCGCCTTAAAGGTGGCTATCCGCTGCTTTTGCAGCACGGACTGACAGAACCGATAGACATTGAAGGAAATCTTTCCCGGCTATACTACGACCTTGCAGGAGGACCGTCGACAGAAGCAATAAGGATGTTGCTTACTGTTACGACTCCTGACCACATAATGTTTGGGACAGACTATCCATTTGTTCCGACTCCTATTTTAGAGAAAGTCGCGGCGAAGGTAAGGAACGAAATCCTTCAGGATACAGAGCTCGCCGAACATGCGGATGATATCCTTAGGAACAATGCTTTAAGATTATTTAAAAAGTGAACAACAGCAAATAATGATAAGGATATTTAAAATAATGATGGCTATCGCTGCGGGATTGATTATGTTCAATGCCTGTGGCGATGGCCATAAACAGGAGAGAAAGGAAATGTGCGAGAAACTACCAATGCAGGCCGACGGCATAGTGAGGCTGTCAAAGATACAGGTCAACCTTGACTATCTTGACGAGTATATGAAATATGCGATGGAAGTGGGTACCATATCCCTGGAGACGGAACCGGGGGTGCTGACTATGTACGCAGTAGCCGACAAAGAGAATCCATGCAACATCACCATATTAGAGACATACGCAAGTCAGGAAGCATATAAGAGCCATATCGCGTCGG
>JAIDQZ010000013.1 GCA_029062005.1 Muribaculaceae bacterium
CGGTTGGGGGTTGTTGGGGTGGGGATTATTCGGGATTGTCGATCATGGAGTAGAGAAGTTTGATCTCCTCGGGCCAGATGGCAGGATTGGGAGTTTCAAGGATAATCGGCATGTCATCGAAACGGGGGTCGTTGACAAGCCGGCGGAAAAACTCCATTCCTAAGGTCCCTTTACCTATCTCGGCATGCCTGTCGATTCTCGATCCCAATTTTCTCAGGTCGTCATTAAGATGCAGAGCCTTGAGATAGTTGCGCCCGATAATGTTGTCAAATTCACTCCACGTCTTCGCATATCCGTCATTGTCAGCCAGGTCATAGCCGGCAGAATATGAATGGCATGTATCGATGCAAACGCCGATTCTTGATTTGTCTTCGACTTTGTCGATAATGTGAGCCAGATGCTCGAATCTATGCCCGAGGTTGCTACCCTGACCTGCAGTGGACTCAAGCACAGCAGTGACACCCACTGTCTGACCGAGGGTAATATTGATAGACTCTGCTATCAAGTCAAGACACTTATCCTCATCAATTTCATTCACATGGCTTCCGGGATGAAAATTCAGCATCGTCAATCCGAGCTGCTCGCATCTCTTCATTTCTTCAAGAAATGACTTTCTGCTGAGATGAAGTTTCTGAGGATCAGGACTTCCGAGGTTGATTAAGAAATTATCGTGCGGCAAGATATGCTTAGGAGCAAATCCTCCCCGCCTGCAATTATCCTTGAAAGCCTCAGCCTCATCTTCCGGAATCTGCCTGGAGGTCCAGCGATTGCTGCTACCGGTGAAAAGGGCGAAGCTTTTAGCACCTATAGCAACCGCCTCAAGCGGGGCATTTGCCACTCCCCCTTCCGTACTAACATGAGCGCCTATATATTTCATAATGATATTCCATAATGTTTCTACAAAATTACTAATTTTTTCTTTTCTCACCCACTTATCCCACATTTTTTTTTTAAATTTGCATATGAATTTGTCAAAAACGAAATTGAGTATGTATTCCCGGCTCAGTTCACGCAAGCAGCGTGAGAAACTGTGTCTGTTTATCGCGGAAGGCGATAAATGCGTTGCCGATACAATTCACTTTTTCAGTGCAGAGGCTATAATCGTGCTTGAAAAAGAGCAGGGAACAATTGAGCGATATAAGGATTATCCCGTTTATACAGTTTCCGAACAGGAGATGCGTTCGCTCTCCCAGTTTCAGTCTCTTCCGGACATAATGGCTATTTACAGACTGCCGGAGAGGAGGGAAAACGAAGACACCGACTTTTCTTCAGGACTGACCCTTATGCTTGATGCGGTTCAGGATCCGGGAAATCTCGGGACCATACTCCGTATAGCATCATGGTTTGGAGTGGCACGTGTGGTAATCGGCACAGGATGTGCAGATCCCTACAATCCCAAGGCGGTGCAGTCATCAATGGGTGCAATAGGAATGGTCAGGATAATTCAGGGAGATCTTCTGCCGATAATTGAATCTCATCCGGATATTCCCGTGTGCGGGACTCTTCTCGACGGCACTGACATTTACACCACTCCCCTCACACTTCCGGCATTTGTGGTCATGGGCAATGAGGGAAACGGACTCAGTGAGGAAATTCGAAATAAAGTGACACTTCCGCTATTGATCCCGAGCTTTTCTGAAAAGCCTCATGCAGAATCTCTCAATGTGGCGGCTGCGACTGCGATAACAGTATCGGAATTCATGAGACGCACATTATATTAATTGATATGGCTAAGACTATCAAAACTGTATATTTCTGCAATTCCTGCGGTCACGAATCACCGAAATGGATGGGGCGCTGTCCGGCATGCGGCGAATGGAATACTTTTGTGGAAGAGAAAGTGCCAGCCAAACAGACGACCCGCAGCAAGGGATTGCTTGCCACTGAAGGTGCACGTCCGATCAGGCTTGCTGAAATCCAGCCTCTTGACGAGCCACGCATACATATGCCGTCGGAAGAACTCAACAGAGTTCTCGGAGGGGGACTTGTGGCAGGAAGCCTTACTCTTCTCGGCGGGGAGCCGGGAATCGGGAAATCCACACTTCTGCTTCAAAACATACTTTCGATCCGCAACAGGCGCATACTGTATGTCAGCGGGGAAGAATCAGCTTCGCAGCTTAAATTGCGGGCTGACAGGCTGGGAAAGGTATCAGACAATACATTTATCCTTACAGAAACTCAACTCGACCGCATTTTCACACAAATAGAAAATGTCAATCCGCAACTCATCGTTGTGGATTCTATTCAGACCATAGCATCATCAGACATCGAGTCGGCAGCAGGAAGTGTAAGCCAGGTACGCGAATGCGCGGCAGCCCTGCTTCGATATGCGAAAACATCAGGAGTCCCGGTAATTCTCGTGGGGCATATTAACAAGGACGGAGCGATAGCGGGTCCAAAGGTTCTGGAACATATAGTAGACACTGTGATCCAGTTTGAGGGAGACCGACAATATCTCTTCAGAATCCTGCGAGCAATTAAGAACCGATTTGGATCGACAAACGAGATAGGAATCTACGAGATGGTGGCAAAAGGTCTGCGGGAAGTTAAGAATCCTTCCGAGATGCTTCTGAGCGACAACAGGGAGGATGAGATGAGCGGGATTGCTATCGGAGTCACTATTGACGGGGCACGTCCATTCTTGGTGGAAGTCCAGGCACTCGTATCGTCTGCGGCATATGGCACTCCGCAAAGGAGCGTCACCGGATTTGACCAGCGACGACTCAATATGCTGCTTGCGGTGCTTGAAAAACGCGCACGATTCAAACTCGGGCAGAAGGATGTATTCCTTAATATTGCAGGGGGACTGAAGGTGACGGATCCGGCACTTGACCTTGCTGTTGTGGCGGCTGTCATGTCATCCAACTTTGATGTAGCGGTACCGAGACACGCGGCTTTTGCCGGAGAAGTCGGTCTTTCGGGAGAGATAAGGACCGTGACAAGAATCGAACAGAGGGTATCGGAAGCAGCCAAGCTTGGATTCGAGACTATCTTCATACCCTCCGGAAATCTTAAAGGAATACACGACAAATTCAACATAAAGATTGTCGAAGTCAACAAAGTGACCGACGTGTTTGAGCGCATCTTCCGAGGGGAAGCCTAAAGATCGATCAAAGTTGCAGGGGTCGATTTGAATTGTGATAATTATAGGCTAAATATGCCCTATAGGGCTTATGGGGAACAGAGACCGGAATTTATTTGCCTATTCGGCATATTGGGCATATCGAATGCAAATTTAATAATTTTTTTGAATTTATTCATAGGAGTTGTTTCTGTTCAGGGTATTATACATAAAAAAGCCGGCTTTCCAGCCGGCTTTTTAGAGTTTTCTTTTTTTAGAGGAGTTTTGCGGTGCGCTTGATGAATTCTGAAAGAGCTGCACCTTTCAGAAGACCACTCTGCAGAAGGGCAAGATCTATGATCTGCTTTACTTTCGGGAGTCCTGCAGCATATTCAGTGACCACCTTGTCAAGATCAGAGCGCAGAGACGATACCTTATCGTTCTGTTCCTTCATGTCAGGCACACTTTCTTTCTTATCCTGAGCCTCCTTGGAGACTTTTGCAATCTCATCGTTGATTTCTGAAATCTGCTTAAGAATTTCAGAAGTCTTTGATCCGATAGCTTTCTCAGTCTCGTCAATGATAGTCTTGACAGCAGGCTGGTCAGTATTGACCGTGAATGAATAGCTTGCCGGCATATCGCCGTAGAAGCTCATGCCGGGCTGCATGGCAGCCATATCCTTCATACGACGCATGAACTCATTCTGGGTCACTGTAGCAGGAGCTGCATCAGCCGAAATGGATTCGAACCCGACCATAAACTGAGCCTTGTCGATATCAGGTATCTGAGACTTGAAGATAATTGTCATAACCTCAGTCTGATCAGCATTCAATCCGGAACCCTTATCATCAGTCTTTCTTATTAGTTTCTCGGGAGTATCACTATCGACACGCACGAAACTTACGCCTTCGAGCTTCTGTTCGAGAAGACCTACCATGTGCGGTTCCAGCTGCCCGTCAAGAAGGAGAACGCTGTAGCCCTTGTCCTGAGCAGCCTGGATATAGCTGTGCTGTGAAGTCTTGTCAGTAGCATACAGATATACGAGACGTCCGTCCTTATCTTTCTGCTCACCTTCAACAAGAGTATGATATTCATCAAGTGTGAAATATTTTCCATCTACATCTTTCAGCAGATAGAACTTCTTTGCTGACTCGAAGAATTTCTCATCTGTCAGCATACCATATTCGATAAATACCTTTATGTCATCCCATTTCTCTTCAAATGCCTTACGATCAGACTTGAACATTGAGTCAAGCTTCTCAGCGACTTTCTTCGAGATGTATCCGGAAATTTTCTTGACAGCCGTGTCAGCCTGCAGATAACTACGGCTTACATTAAGCGGGATGTCAGGAGAATCAATCACACCCTGCATCAGGGTCATGAATTCCGGCACCACGCCCTCGACCTGATCGGTGACATACACCTGATTGCTGTAAAGCTGGATACGGTCTTTACGTACGTCAAATTCATTCTTGATCTTAGGGAAGTAAAGAATACCAGTAAGAGTGAACGGATAATCGACATTAAGATGAATCCAGAACATGGGATCGTCCTGACCGGGCATCAATTCGTGATAGAATTTAAGATAGTCATCATCCGTAAGATCAGACGGCTTCTTTGTCCAAAGCGGTTCGGTAGCGTTGACCACATTATCCTTATCAGTATCTACCATCTTACCGTCTTTCCATTCCTGCTGCTTTCCGGAGATAACAGGAACAGGGAGGAAACGGCAATACTTCTTCAACAAGGCATCAATCCTTGACTGCTCAAGAAATTCCTTGCTTTCGTCGTCAATGTATAGTGTGATTGATGTGCCGCGGTCTGCCTTGTCGCACTCCTCCATCGTATATTCCGGACTGCCGTCACAGGTCCAGAGCACGCCTTTTGCACCTTCCTTATACGAGAGAGAACGTATCTCAACCTTTTTCGATACCATGAACGCGCTATAGAATCCCAGGCCGAAATGTCCGATGATATTATTTGCAGTGTCTTTGTATTTCTGAAGAAATTCTTCCGCTCCCGAGAAAGCTATCTGGTTGATGTATTTGTCAACATCCTCAGCATCCATACCAATACCCCGGTCGGTGACAGTCAATGTGCCCTTCTCTTTGTCTATGTCCACACGGACATCAAGAGTGCCAAGTTCTCCTTTGAAATCACCGAAAGAAGCGAGTGTGCGGATCTTTTGCGTTGCATCAACAGCATTGCTCACAAGCTCACGCAAAAAAATCTCATGATCGCTGTAAAGAAATTTTTTGATTACGGGGAATATATTTTCAGTAGTAACCCCAATTTTTCCGTTAGCCATTTCTATTTTATTTTTGAGTTTTTCTGTTTATACATGACATTTATCAATTACCGTGCCAAAAATAAAACAATCCTGTGCAACTTAGGATTGGTCTTTAACAATATTTATGCCCCATCTCACAAAAAAAAGAAAAGGCGGTCCGAAAAACGAACCGCCTTAAATATCCATTTAATAAAGGGATTATCTTACGACCTTCTTCTTACCATCTATGACATAGATGCCGGGAGCGCTGACTTCATTCAGCTTACGGCCATACAGATCGTAGATAGTATTCTCTTTTGAAACAGGTATTACTGATTCCACAGAGCTGCCTTCCTGAAGGTTGAAGATGTATCCATAACCGATAACCGGAGAAAAGTCAGGATCATCATATGCATCAGGATCGATCGGGAAACCGATATTCTGAACAGAGAGAGCCATAACTGACAGATCAGGGGTTGAAGTGGCATGACCGGTCATAAATGCTTTCAGCAATACTTCATTATACTCTTCATCATAGCCTTCGTATTCGAATTCCATATTCTGCTTCATCCAAGTCGCCAACTCAGGTGCCTTGGTATTCATCCAGTCATACATACCGATGATCTCACCATCCTTAAGGATGAAGGAATAACTTGGCTCACGCTTGAAGAAGTTGACAGGAGTAGACGCAACCGCAACACCTCCGTTTGCAAGATATGAAAGGCAAAGATTGTCCTGCTCGTCATATTTTACTATATTATCAGATGTCAGGTCAAACACCCAGACATTATATGATGCAGAAGCACCCCAGAAAAAGCCACCGCCATTTTCAATAGTACATCCATATGTCTTGCCGTCGACTGAAATACGAACTGAATTATCCTGATATGAAGGTGCAAAATCGAACAGTTCATCCATAGCATCCTGATAAGCCTGGTTCTTTACCTGCCATGCATCATATTCTTCAACATACTCAGCTATATCTTTAGTATACTCCGCAGCATTCTCGGGAGTCATGAAATCTTCCGGCTTAGGGGCAGGAACACTCCAGTCTCCATTTTGATAATACTCATCACTTGCTTTATTATATGCCTCCGCCTCTGTCGGTGTAGTATAATCGCGCCAGCTCGGATAATTCTTATTGAATTCTCCAGGATTTTCCGGAATCTTAAAATCTTCGGGCACAAGAAGATTCTCATGGGGAATCTCATAGCTCCACTCTCCCTTTTCATTTTCCTTATATAGGATCGGATATGAACATCTACCGGTTGCATCAGTGACCATACCGATCACAGTCTTTCCATCTCCTGAAATATCGAGAGCCTTGACATACTGAGGCACACGACCTGTAATGTCAAGCTTAGGATAAGGCAGCCTAACAGGTTCGCCATAGCCTTCACCCTCTGCGTTCCATATACAAGGAACAACCATGAGTACATCGTCATTATAAGAAAAATCAGCAATACCCAACATACCGCAGATACGGCTGCCATCAGGAGTAATAGCACTTGCAGCATTCATGTAGCTTTCGCTATCCAACACCTCAAGCGGATTCCACTTGCCGTCTTTCCAATATTCCGGCGTCACAGAAGTCTCACCACCGACAAATATACCATCATCACTCAGACACTTTCCAATACCAAAATAGTATTCATCAGATTCACTGTAAGAGAATTTCTCTCCGGTCTCAAGATTAAAGAGGCATAAAGCATCCTCAGTCAGATTAGAAACAGCAAACTTGCCATTTGCCGATATTTTTTGAATGTATACGTCATCGAGTTTCACAGGATCACTGAAAGAAGCAAAAGCGGCAAGAGACATTGCCGAAATGCCAGTCAAAAGTAAAATCTTCTTCATACCTTAAAGATTTAAGTTAATTAAAAAATTTGAATTATTCTCTCGCAGAAGACTCAGCTTCCTCTGAAGCACCTGCCTCCTCATCGGTAAACTTTGTATATCCCTCTGAAATGAGAAGGTTGTACCAATTAAACAGTTTCTTAATGTCGGAAGGATAAACACGGTCACGATCGAAGTCCTCAACGGCTTTGGCAAACTCCTCACGAAGCATATCGTTGTCCATAGCCTTGACATCAATTTTCTTACCCTCCTCCACTGCGTAAACACGGTCGAGAATCTTATCGAGAGGAAGATCCTCACCTACAGTGTACATTGCGATATCACCGAGGCAAACCACACGGTCACGGGCTCCAAGTGGAAAACGCTTCTTGCTTACCAAATCTTCAACAAGAAGAGTACGTTTTCCCGGAGTGATGATTTTGTAAAGACCGGGTTTTCCGGTAATTGAAAGTATTTCCTTAAGCATAATATTATTAGTTTTATATAATTGACTTGGCTTTTTCAAGATCAAGTTGGGGTTTATACGGTTTAGGGGGTTTAGGGAGGTTTAGAAGGGTTTAGAGGGTTTAGGAGGTTTAGAGGGTTTTGGTGAATTAAGTCATCTTACTAAAGTATATTCCACAGAATCGGAATATAATTTCGGATTTACAGCATTTATACCATCGACTTTTTCAATACTCAAAGGGAGCCTCGCACCCATATGCCGTACGATCTCATTATAGTCTACCACTACCCTTATAGGCGTCCGCTCATCAGAAAACTCACTCATCGGCACGTAATAGCTGACCCTGACAGTGGAAGGGAAAAGCAAAAGGCTTTCATCATCGGGCACATTCTCAGCCACAACAGACACAACCTCTTCTTTCGCCACGAGCGGCTCCACATCGATACTGACATCCACTTTTGAAGGTATCAGCCTCACTCCCGGGATAGGCTTGAGATCTGAAACAAACCAGACCGACTCGGAGAGTCCTGACTCGACATAGGATTTTGTATAGACCCTCGTGACAGTATCAAGAATCTCCCTCGGACCATAAGCCAGAACTCTGACAGGATCCGAATGCGGTGCCCCATGCACGATATAGCCGGCTTTGGCACTTGTACTGACCACAGCAACAACAGGCAGAGCTTTTCCGGGACGATCTGTATATACAAGTCTTAGCGAATCGATGCTTGAAGAAATAATCGTGGCACCGGATCCAAACGTCTCCTTGAGTGCCGCCATCATGTCTGACCTTGAACACCTCAGCTGTCCATGCTCTGCAAGTTCTCGGAAATTAAGATTGACAGTCGGAGTCTTCAGCCACATTGATCTCATAAGGTTAGATCCTTTGTCACGAACTTCAACATGAAAAGACTTCGGGACATCAGAAATAAAGGTCACACTGTCCGGCTTATTGGTAATCCTCACATTGACGAAGCAACCGTTTTGAATGGAATCATTAAGAGTAAGAATCAGCCAAAACATAGCCGCGATAGCGACAAACACAAAAAATGTCAGGAAACTACGGAATCGGGAAGATTTCCGAAGTTGCCGCCACCACCTGCCGTTGATTTCAAACCGGTTCTGACCCATTCAGTTAGAATGCTCCAAGTCAAATATCAATTACTGCTGAGGATTTGGATTCTCAACGCCAGCCGGATATACAGAGCCCTTGTCGACCTTGATCTGCACACCAGGCGCCACCTCGATCATGACAGTGGCATCAGAAATTTCCTTAAGTTTACCGTGTATACCGCCGGCAGTCACCACGCGGTCGCCATTCTTCATGGCCTCGCGAGCTTTTTTAATCTCTTTCTGTTTTTTCTGCTGAGGTCTGATCATGAAGAAATAAAAAATCACAATCATCGCCACGATCATAAGCATTCCGCTAAGACCGTTGCCGCCACCACCGGCAGCCTGAAGAAGAATAGAATTCATATTTTTAAATATTATTGATTATTTTCTTAGTTTTCCACTCTCTTTTAGATTGTTGATAACACAGGCCAGAAGTCCGTTGATAAAAGCACCGCTCTTTGGAGAGGAATAGCATTTTGCAATCTCGATGTATTCATTGAGTGAAGCCTGGAGAGGAATTTTCGGGAAATTCATGATCTCGGCAATTGCCGTCTCCATAATAACCACATCCATGTAAGCAAGCCTGTCAGACTCCCAGTGCTGTCTGTTAAGCGCCTCGTCGATATATCCTCTGTAGACCCCCTGTTTCTTCACAGTCGCCTCAAAAAGTTCTTTCCCGAATTTCGCATCCTCCTCATCCTTATACATCGGCAGGACGGGTTCAGCTATTTTGGAATCGGGAGAGGAAGCCTTTTCTTCAAAGCGCCTGAATGTCTTTATCACAAATTCTCCCATTATGTCGAGATCATCGTTCCAGAACAGCGACATATTCTCAAGCGATTCGAGAAATTTAGGATTGCACAGAATCAGGTTGCGCATCGCTTTCTTCCAGAATTCACAATCCTCATGAAGATCGGATACAGGATCTGACATATATTCCTTATAGAGTTCCGATTCGGTGATGACCTTTAGAAGATGCTTCACGAGATCCCGATCACGCTCTATCCATGAAATTTTCTTCCTATCCACATAATCACGAATTTCCTCATCGTCATTGATCAGCTTCACAAGCTCGTTATCAATAAACTTGGGATTCGGATTGAGGTCTTCCTCACGTTTAAGATATCTGTGCCTGCGCTCATCCAGATCCACTTCCTGCTGATAAGTGATTTCCGCAGGAAGCAAAAGCAGACGGAAATACAGCTCCCTCGCCTTTTCCAGACTCATCTTGAGATCGGCAAGACCGTCGACAATGTTGTCCTGACTTGAATAAAACTCGCTGAAAGTCTGCGCCACCATATCTTTCGCACGATCGACACCCCGCAAAGAATAGTTTTCATAGCCTTCAGCAAGAGAACCGATCTTAGGATCGGGGGCGATAAAGTGCTTGAAAAGCTCCTGCCATATTTTTGAATCGTTCTTCGAATCTTTCAGGAAATTCTTATATATTGCGGATTCCTTTATACGAGCCGCCAATTCATCGACACATCCTCTGAGAGGGAACGAGCCATCGGCATATCTGTTGCGCATTGACTTTATGATATTGTCTCCGATCAGGCGCTGAATAAAACGGGTCTCATACAGGGGGGATGTCTTACCGCCAGCTGAGATACTACGGGAGATTTCCACCATTATATAGAGATAGTCAAGATAAAGCGAATATGCAAAACGTTTTTCCTTCGTAGGCGACACCGGCGATGACAAAACAGCAAAATTGCTCTGTACAAGGAAATATGAATAAAGCAACTGGACGACTTTTATTCTTATGAGTACCCTATTAATCATAAACAATATATTTTACCATTGAAAACACCGGCACTCAAGCCGATATCCTAATCAACTTCATTGCAAAGTTAATATTTTCATCTGATTTTTCCAAAACAAAGACTAAAAATCAGAAAAAAAGTTATTCTTTCATTCTCTGACGCACCGCCTCATATATCATGACACCGGCAGCTACGGAGACATTGAGGGAACTTATTTCCCCTATGATCGGAATCGCGGCGAGATCATCGGCAACTTTAAGGACTTCATTGGAAATCCCGGTTTCCTCAGCTCCCATCACTATCGCCACAGGGACTGTAAAATCTGTCCTTGTATAGTTGCGGGCACCCTTTTCTGTAGCAGCCACGATCTTGTATCCGTTATCTTTCAACTGCCGCACCGCCTCAAGAGTGCTCCTCTCCCGGCAAACCGGAATATGAAACAATGCGCCTGCAGATGTCTTAATGGCATCAGCCGTAATCGATACTGAATTGTGTTCCGGTATGACAATAGCGTCAACTCCCGCACAGCATGCCGTGCGGGATATGGCACCGAAATTCCTGATATCGGTAACACCGTCGAGCACCACCATCAATGGATTCTTCCCCTCCTCATACAGCATGGGGATGATATTGTCGAGCCTCTGGTAGGGCACGGCAGACAGAATCGCGATCGCACCCTGGTGATTCTTCATAGTGATGCGGTTGAGTTTCTCCTGCGGCACCCGTCGCACAAGGATACCGTATGTCTTAGCTTTTCCCAACAGCTCCCTCGCAAGGTCACCGTTTATATCATTCTTTACAAGAATCTTATCTATATCCTTGCCTGCCTCCATAGCCTCGATGATGGCTCTGAGTCCAAAAATGTAGTCGCTTCTTTCCATATCACTATGAATTTATCCTTTCAACAATGCCTTTGCATTTGACAAAGCAGCACTGTTTATTTCCTTTCCGGAGAGCATGCGCGCTATCTCCCGCACTCTCTCTTCCTTATCAAGTTTTTTCACATGACTGACCGTACGGTCGCCCTCATCCTGCTTATAGACCAAAAGATGAGATTTACCCTTGACCGCAACCTGAGGCAGATGAGTAATGGCAAACACCTGCATACCCTCAGCTATATCTGACATCATCGATCCCATACGGTCGGCAATGTCACCGGAGACACCGGTGTCGATCTCATCGAATATTACCGTGGGAAGCTTCAGACGATTGGCAGTAATTGCCTTTATGCAAAGGGTAAGCCTTGCCATTTCTCCTCCGGAAGCAGTCTGGGAAAGAGGCATAAGCGGCTGATTTCTGTTGAATGCGCACAGAAACTCAATTGTATCCTTTCCGTCAGAGGTCAGTTTTCCCTGAGTGATACCGACTTTAAACCGAAGGTTAGTCAGTCCAAGCGGACGGGCGCTATCCGTCAATATTTCCTCAAATCTCTTTGCCGCTTCCATCCTTGATTTGCTAATACACTCAGCCTTTTCCTTCAGTCTGTCGCCAAGAGCACGTGCTTCCTGTTCGAGCGCGTTAAGTTCGCTGACTTTCTCATTGCCCCCATTATCCTCATCTTTAAGGGATGCATATAGCTCCACAAGCTTATCATAGTCAGCCACCTTAAATCTTTTTACCGCCTCATACAGTTCTTTGAGACGGGCATCCGCCTTAGCCAGTCTTACAGGATCCGATTCAATCCCGGAAGCAATACGACCGAGAGAATCACCAATATCCTTTAGCTCAATATAGACATTTCGCAGACGATCCATGATTCCCGTCCGGTCATTTTCCTGTTTCCCTTCGAACAGGGAGAAATCTATACCATCAATGGAGGCACCGGCATCCCCTATCATAGAAAGCGCCGAGACATCGGCAACAGAAATGAGGTATGCCGCCTGACTGATCCGGCTCCTGAGATCGTCGGCATCTGAAAGGATATCATAATCATTCTCCACTTCCTCCAGCTCTCCTTTCCGGGGATTTATCTTGGAAAGCTGCTCAAGCTGGAAAGCCCTGAATTCCCTGTTCTCCCTGCTCTTCTCAAAAGATTCACGAAGTTTCTTTATCTTATTCCGCAATCCGGCAAACCTTGCAAAATCTTTCTTGTAATCGGCTATCATTTCAGCATTGTCGGCTATAGAATCGATAATGCTGAGCTGGTAGGCCGGATTGGAAAGCAGACGGTTGGAATGCTGGGAATGTATATCCACAAGACCACCCGCAACTTCTGCAAGCAAGGGTAGCGTCACAGGAGTGTCATTGACAAAGGCGCGGCTCCTGCCATTGGCAGAGATCTCCCTGCGCACTATGATCTGCCCGTCGTTCCAATCAAGATCGTTTTTCAGGAACGCATCTTTTAGAATCTCTGAAACGGAGTCAAACACACCTTCCACAACTGCCTTGCCCTCACGGTTGGCAAGCACTTTGCTGTCAGCACGTTCACCCATAAGCAGGGATATAGCACCCATCATCACCGACTTGCCGGCGCCCGTCTCACCGGTCAGGATAGTAAGTCCATCAGATAAAGTGAGTTCCACCTTATCCATCAGAGCATAATTGCAGATCGAGAGTTGCCTGATCATATCGTTATTCCCTCCTTAATTATTTTCATCGCCCTTCCTGATCTTATTGAGTCTTTCATTTTCCGAAGGATAAATCGGCTGCAGCAATTTATATACAGATTCCCGCTCTGTCTGAGGTGCCTTAGAATATACGTTTACCAGCTCATCAAGCTTGGAATCCCTGAATATAGACAAAGCCGCCGACATTGGATCGGCATTATAGACGGTCTCTATGGCACTGAGTGACGAAGTTATTGAAGCCCTGCCTTTATCAGGCGATGTCACCATCTCGTCAAGACCTTTACGGTGATAGTCATAGAGCATCTGCCGGTAGGCGGATGTGGAAGGCGCAGTGAAAGAGGTAAGCACCCCGCTCCTGTTTTTAGGATCCTCGAAAGCCTTCCACCCTATTTCACCAAGGCTTTGGGCTGCCTGGACAATCGAAGCTGCCTTTTCATAGAAAGGCTCGCCACCTTTGGGAGAGAAACTGTCGAAATCAAGAGCGAGAAAAAGGTAAGCATAATAATTGAGTATCGCAGTCAGGTTGTTGTCGATAGTAGTCGCATTGAATATCAAGGGTTCACCCTCCCTGTACTCAAAGCTTATCCTGTTGTCTTTAAAATTGAAAAGAGTCGTGGTATATGTGGAATTATATACCGGACGCGACAGCTGCACCTGAAGGTCGCCGGTAATACGGTCGTCGGTATATTCGCTTACCGTAAGATAAAGGCGGCAGTCGATCTTCTCATTGGTGGCGAAAGTCGCATTCGAGAAGTGGGTCTCGTTCATATATTCCGACATAGCTTCCTGAAGAGTCTGAAACACTGATTTGGAACCGCCCTCGATCTTCTGGGCATTGACCTCAACAGTACAGTTCAGCTCCTGCGCCGATGCCGCTGCCGAAAACATAACACCTGCGGCAGCTATGCAATATTTTGCTATTCTGCTTATCTTTTCCGTCATTCTTTCTTTTATCTATCCTACCTCTTATCGGCAAAAGCCTCTATCTCATCTATAATATCGCATGCCACCTGCTTTTTTGTCTTTGCGGGATATTCCGTCTCAGACCCGTCAGACTTAATTATGGTCACCTGATTAGTGTCCTTATTAAATCCCGCCAAAGGATTCTGCAAAGAATTGAGCACAATCATATCAAGAGACTTTTTCCGCATTTTTCCGAGGGCATTCTCTATCTCGTGGTCAGTCTCAAGAGCGAATCCGACAAGTGTCCTGTTTCCCTTTTCCGCGCCTAAGGCTGCCGCTATGTCAGGATTTTTCACAAGCCTGATGGTCAGCCCGTCGGTATTCTCCCGCTTTATTTTCCTGTCACTCCGTTTCTCGGGAGCATAATCAGCCACCGCAGCAGAAAGAACCGCGATATCGCAATCCCTGAATGCCTTCATAGCCTCTTCAAGCATCTGCACGGCACTTCTCACATTAATACGTGAGATTCCGGAATGAGGTGTCTCCAAAGACACCGGACCGGCTATCAGTGTCACATCCGCACCTCTGCGTGCAGCTTCTTCGGCAATGGCGAATCCCATCTTGCCGCTTGAATAGTTGCCGATAAACCTCACCGGATCGATATCTTCGTATGTAGGACCGGCTGTCACAAGAACCTTTTTACCCTTCAATGACTCACGACGTGAGAAATGCCGCTCAACCCTCTTCAGGATTTCCTCAGGCTCCGCCATACGACCCTTTCCTACAAGATGGCTTGCAAGTTCTCCGGCTGCCGGCTGAATTATCTCCACACCATAACTCTCAAGAGTAGCTACATTCCGCTGAGTTGAAGGGTGAGCCCACATATCGAGATCCATGGCGGGAGCCACCATTACGGGGCTTTTAGCTGAAAGATATGTCGTGATGAGCATATTATCGGCTATCCCATTCGCCATCTTTCCTATAGTGGATGCGGTAGCCGGAGCCACCACCATAAGATCAGACCATAGACCGAGATCTACATGAGAATGCCATTCGCCGGTATTGGCGGCGAAGAACTCGGATACCACCGGTTTTCCGCTGAGGGCTGCAAGAGTGGCAGGAGTAATGAACTCCTTGCCGTTGGGCGTGATGACCACCTGCACCTCGGCTCCCGCCTTAATGAAAAGCCTGAGCAGATAAGCGCTTTTATAAGCGGCAATGCCGCCGGAGATACCGAGCACTATATGTTTTCCCTTCAGGGTCTGATCCATTTGACTCATTTCTTTAGATATCCATATTGAAGCCTGCGCAGCTGATCTTTTGTCTCCTTCGGGAAATCTCCCTGCATGATCCATTGGATAAATCCGGGCTCATGGCGAACTATATCCTTGACTTTTCTTCCTTTGTTCTTGCCGAAATTGAATATCGGCTCATGGTTGTCGTCATAGACCATGCGTCCGGCAAGGTCGACGTTTCTGCCGCCGCTTGAGAACTCGGCAAGTGACCTGACATCGTTTTTCAGGTCGGGATAACGGTCGAGCTGACTCAACAGGACCTCGTAGGTAGCTCTTGTGTCAGCGGTGGCTGAGTGGGCATCGGTAAGATCCTTTCCGCAATAGAAACGATACGCAGCCACGAGCGTGCGCTGCTCCATCTTATGAAAAATACCCTGGACATCGACAAAACTTCTGCCGGCGACATCGAAAGAGAGCCCTGCCCTTCCGAACTCCTCGATGAGGAGGGGAACATCAAACTTGTTTGAGTTAAATCCGGCAATGTCACTGTCGGAGAAGATATCATGAAGAGACTTCGCTATCTGGCGGAACGTGGGAGCATCCTTCACATCTTCATCGCTGATATGATGGATAGCGGTGCTTTCCTCCGGAATGTGGCATTCGGGATTTATGCGACGGGTCTTTTCTTCCGTATGACCGTCAGGAAAGACCTTTATAAGGGAAATCTCAACAATTCTGTCGGAGGTTACGCTTGTGCCTGTAGTCTCCAGATCAAAGAAGATTATCGGGCGTGTGAGGTTGAGCTGCATGGCAGTGAATATTAATAAATTCTATTTTAGACACATCTCAGATCACTCGATCACCTGCATCGGCATCTGGAGCATGACCACATTTTCATTTTCCTTCTGCTCGAAAGGCATGAAAAGTCCGGGGCGTCCCGGATCGGAAAGTTTCACCACTATAGAGTCGCCGGGGAGATTATTGAGCACCTCAAGCATATACACACTGTTGAATCCTATGGAGAGGGGACTACCCTCATAAGAACAAGCGATACTCTCATCAGCCTTTGTGGAGTAGTCGAGGTCCTGCGACTGAAGCACTACTTTATTGTCGTCCATTGTCATCTTTACGAGGCTTGACGCCTTGCTGGCAAAGAGAGAAACACGACGCATGGCGGAAAGCAGCACAAGGCGGTCGACGGTCAGTTCATTGGGATTATCCTGAGGAATGACACGGTTGTAATTAGGATAATTCCCTTTTACAAAACGGCATCCGAGACGGAAATCACCGAAAGAGAAGATAGCGCTCTTCTCATCCTTGCGTATTCTTACAGTCTCGGTCTCTTTATTTATCAGCGACCGAAGAATACCTGCGGGTTTTCCGGGAAGGATAAATGATGTCTCGCGGTTGGGATGATAAGCCGTGTTGATGTATCGTACGAGCTTATGTGTGTCGGAGCCGACAAAAGTGATGTCGCCTTCGTGGAAATCCCAGTAGACGCCTGTCATCATCGGGCGTATGGTCTCCGTGCTGATAGCAAAAAGCGTATAGTCGAGTCCGCGCTGTATCACCTCAGCAGGAATTATCATCTCGATAGAAAGATCATCAGTCTCGAAACTCTGAGGATATTCCGCAGCATCCACACCCATGAATTCGAAATGTCCGCCCGGGAAGAGAAGGTCGACAGATCCGGAATTATCGTCAATTTCCAGCGTCAGCGGGAAATTAGCAACTTCCTTCACCACCTCCATGAGCCTTTTTGCATTAATTGCAATCTTACCGTCGGAGCCCTGGTTGGTCACTTCCATTTTGGCAGTCATCACTGTCTCCTGATCGGATCCGGTGATGAAAAGGGAATCCCCCTTCACTTCGAGCAGGAAATTATCGAGAATAGAAAGGGCATTTTTTGCATTGACGACTTTGCTTACCGCCGCAAGTTGCTGCTGAAGAGTCTTTCCGTGAACGTTAAATTTCATATATTTGTATTATTTTATTATTTTTCAAACCTTTAGCAAAGACCCCGATCAAACGGACCGAAATCTTCATTCTTAACTCACAAAGATAGCAAAAAAAAACGAGCTATGCAAAAAAAAGTTCCATGCATATGCATGGAACTTTCAATTGATAATATCTCGTTATGAATATTATTCTTCAGTAGCTTCAGCCACGACGCAAACAGGAACTTCTGCATTGACATCGCGGTGGAACTTAACGGTGCATACGTAATCACCGATCACCTTGATAGGATTCTTGAGGGAGATGAGCTTGCGGTCGATAGTATGACCGAGCTTAGCAAAAGCGTCAGCGATCTGGGCAGCGCCTACGCTACCATAGATGACGCCATTGGCACCTGTCTTAGCCTCGATGACGAGCTTGACATCCTTTATGGCGTCAGCCTGACCCTGAGCCTCAGCAAGGATAGCAGCGATCTTGTGAGCACGCTGACGGAGGTTTTCCTGAAGCTCCTTCAGATTGGCATCAGAAGCGATGATTGCCTTACCCTGGGGAATGAGGTAGTTACGTCCATAACCATCCTTCACTTCCACTACATCGTCTTTGTAGCCGAGCTCGACTACGTTTTCTTTAAGAATGAGTTTCATATATAGCTTTCGTTATAATGGTTATTATTTCATCAAGTCAGTCACATAAGGAAGCAGAGCGAGGTGGCGGGCACGCTTTACAGCCTGAGCCACACGACGCTGGAATTTCAGTGAAGTGCCGGTGATGCGGCGGGGAAGGATCTTGCCCTGCTCGTTGAGGAACTTCTTAAGGAACTCGGGGTCCTTATAGTCGATATATTTGATACCGCTGCGTTTGAAACGGCAGTATTTTTTCTTACGAGTGTCTACGGTAAGAGGAGTAAGATAACGGATTTCGCTGTTTGCTGCCATGATTAAGCCTCCTTGTTTTCTGCCTCAGCCGGAGCCTCAGCTGTTACACTTGCTTTGTTTGCTCTAAGGTTGCGACGCTTCTCTGCATATTCAGCAGCATACTTGTCGAGACGGAAAGTAAGGAAACGGAGCACTTTCTCATCACGGCGATAAGCGATTTCGAGCTGCTTAACGAGAGTTGGAGCGCCTTCGAATTCGAGAAGGCAATAGAAGCCTGTTGATTTCTTCTGGATGGGATAAGCCAGTTTGCGGAGACCCCATTCCTCTTCATTGACGATTGTAGCGCCGTTGGCTGTCAATACGCCTTTGAATTTTTCTACCGCTTCCTTCATCTGTTCGTCAGACAAAACGGGAGTTAAAATGAAAACGGTTTCGTAACGATTCATACGTTTAATTAATTAATT
>JAIDQZ010000130.1 GCA_029062005.1 Muribaculaceae bacterium
GTGTTGGCGGCGTTAGGTGGGGTGGTGTGGGCGTTGTGGGGTTGGGGGGGTGGGGAGTTGTTGAGTTTTTGGGTTGTGGGGTTGTTGGGTTGTGGGGTTTTGGGGTTGTCGCCGTCAGAACTTGGTTCTTGGTTCTTGACTCTTGACCCTTGACTCTTGACTCTTGACCCTTGATTCTTGGTCCCTGACTCTTCCACTAGAGTTCTCTGCTCATTGCGCACTGTGTCGCTGATCGGCACGAGATGTCCCGCCTTTTCCTCCGTCATAACCCCTTTTCCGGTAGTAAACCACAGGTAGTCGGGCTTCGTCTTCAGGGAGTCAGGTTCGTTTTCAAACCAGCTGTAGTTCTTTATCCTCACCGACACCGGCATTCCTGAAGCTACAGCCCACAGGGGTATCGTCTGCCCCGGCTCGATGTCGAAGAGGGCTATCACAGCCGTATTCTTCTTGGAGAAATAGCTTCTGAGGTTTTCCGGAATCATTTCGGTCCTCGTGCCGAGCACGCTGACGTGAGCCTTGAAGCTCACCTGATTGTTGACCACGATCTCCGCCCTTGAATTATTGTTGATGCGGCTCATCTTGTCAACCGGCACATAAGCCACCACCTTCAGATTGTTCGCCTCAAGATTGAGGTGCTGCTTTGTCATCACTTCCTCCTCCTTGAAGAAAATCATGTGGGTAGGAGCCTTGACATCCGTTATGATCGAAGAATCGCTTGCCAGACGGTATGACACCGCACGGCGCATCTGCGCCGAACGCGCATCATCGTAGATCTGGGGGAGCAGCGAGCCGTCTAACGACGCTCTTTTCCGCTCAAATACAACCCTCGTCTCGTCGCGGGTCTCCTTCAGGGCGGTCAGCTCCGCCATGAGAGCCTTCAGGCGAGCCTCGGTCTCGCTCAGCTCGCGTTCCAGATCAAGCTTATGCGAATTGCTGCTGAGCCCGAGGGCAATATTATGGTCTTCGGTCTTGATCTGCTTCTTCAGTTCGGAAATCTTCACCTTCAATACCTCTATCTGCTGACGCGCGGTCTCATACTGCAGACGGTAGTTGCGGCTGACCGCCACCATCGGTGGCTCCTCGTCGGGATTCACATTATTTACCAGCAGATCGAGCATATAATATGAATAGAGGGTGTCGCCCGGGGTCACCAGATCGCCGGTCTTCACATATACGCTGTCAAGATATATGTCGAAAGGAGTCCGCACCCTGTTGGTGTCCACATGCACATATCCGTCGAGCACGGTATAGTAGACATGATGAGCGATATAGAGGGCGAGAGACCCTAATATCACCATGAAAATCACGACGGATATGATCTGCTGCTGATTGATCTTGCGTCTTCGGCGCTTGAGGATCTCTTCTATGTTCTCTTTCTCGTCGAGCGAGCGATAGGTGAAGTTTTTCATTATATTGGGGTTGTGGGTTGTTTATGTTGTTGAGTTGTGAGGTTGCTGAGTTGTGGGGGTTGGGGGTGTTGAGTTGTTGAGTTGTTGAGTTGTGGGGGTTGGGGTTGAGCCTTGGGTAGGGACGCACGGTCCGTGCGTCCGCGTGCGGTTGAATCCGGATTGTGTGCGGTTGAATCCAATTTTCTTTGAGG
>JAIDQZ010000131.1 GCA_029062005.1 Muribaculaceae bacterium
CCGTCTTCACTCCTCAGGGCTTTCATTGCTGTGCCCCGGCGTTTCCCGATTGCGGATGCAAAATTACAACCTTTTTCCACGATGTGCAAATATTTCCGAAAAAATCCCGGCTTTTTTGCGCGATATGGCGCGTAATCAGTTTTTATTCAGAGAAATCAAAATATGTTAATTTTTGTTGCGAAATATTAACAAACTATCTTCTTTCAAAAACAATAGGGTGAATATCCCGAATACTGTCTTAAACACTATGAAGGGAATAAAAAAGCGCCTTATATCCGCGAGAACATCAGTTCGGAAATAAAGCGCCATTGATGTATAGAATGAACTCCTCTCCTTTACCGAAAAGATCATAAAGAGATGAATCGGTCTTCTAACAGCCCCAACTATCTAATATCTGCCCTCGTAATTAAGAGGGTTTGACAAGTCAGGAGAGGTGGACAATAGTGATGCCGGCACCACCAAAACGGACGTCTTCGTCGTGGTAGGAGCTGACGTTGGGATTGACACGTAGCTGCTCCCGGATGAGGGTCTTGAGGATTCCATGACCAGTGCCATGAAGAATGCGAACCTTTCCCGCTGAGAACTGCACTGCATCATCCAGAAAATATGTAACCGCCTGAATAGCCTCATCCGCTCTCATGCCACGAACATCAATTTCATTCTTGAAGTTGAGCTGTCGGCGACGACTGTCTTCTGATGTCTGACTTGATACAGAAAGTGTCTGAGTGGCTGCTGACTGCTTAGGTTTCTGCGCTAAAGATAATCTGGAAAGATCGACAGTTGTACGCAAAGGACCAAAAGCCACTTCCGCTTTCTTTCCCTGTATTGACAGAATCTGTCCTGCAGAGCCGGAGCCGTCCATCTTTACCCAATCACCAACAGTCAAAGCAGCTTTGGGAGCAACCAGTTTATCTTTTGCAACAGACTGATCTTTAGACTTTTTACTTTTATGTTTAAGAGGTTTCAATGCATCCGGAATAGTTTTATCTTCAGAAGGTTCCTTTAGACTTTCTTTATAATCCTCCAGTTCCCTACGGATCTGACGTGTACGCTCCTTCTCAGCTTCCGCATTCTTTATATCACGTATAGCCTTTTCCAATCTTGCATTAGCCGACTTTAGAATTTCTCTCGCTTCTTCACGGGCATCCTTTATTATTTCCGCCCTTTTCTGCTTGAGGTCAGAAGCGGTATCCTCATACTTCTCAAGAAGTTTATCGAGATGCTGCTCCTTTTCCTTAATGCTCTGGCGCTTATTGCTCCAATACTTGCGATCGCGTGCAATATCAAGCAGGTATTTGTCAGAATTAACATAATCTGAACCCACAATTTCCTTAGCCATATCTATGACATCATTGGGAAGACCTATATTTCTTGCAATCTCTATTGCAAAGGAGCTACCCGGATTTCCTACCGACAGCTGAAATGTCGGTCGTAAATGCTGTCGGTCATAAAGCATTGCACCGTTAATAAAACCCGGAGTATCATCAGCAAAAGTCTTGAGGTTCTGATAGTGGGTAGTCACAAGACCAAAGCATCCGGACTCTCCAAGTCTATAAAGAATAGCCTGTGCAAGAGCACCGCCGATCTGAGGTTCGGTGCCAGAACCCATTTCATCAGCAAGCACAAGCGTGGCAGGACCGGATCTACGGAGAAAATCTTTCATATTCCTTAGATGTGATGAATAGGTAGACAGATCATTTTCCATCGACTGCTCATCACCTATATCCACAAGAATATTCTCGAAGATTCCCATATGTGAATTATCATACAAGGTAGGGAGCACACCGCATTGCATCATATACTGAATAATACCGACGGTCTTTAGAGCCACAGATTTTCCACCGGCATTCGGACCTGAAATTATAAGAAACCTATGATCGGCATCAAGATGAAGATTCATGCTGACCACACTCCTGCCCTGCTGACTGAGAGTCAGGAATAGTGCCGGATGAAACGCGTTGAACCAGTCAATTTCAGGATTTTTCCCTACATGCGGCAAGGAAGCACCCACTAAATCCGCGAAACGTGCCTTTGCCTTGATGAAGTCAAGATACCCGAGAGATAGACAACCGGCTTCAATAAGTTCGATATCAGGACGAATAATGTCGGCAATAGAAATAAGTATCCTTATAATTTCACGGCGTTCCTGCATCTGAAGTTCCCGCAGACGGTTGCCAGCCTCGACAACTTCCGCAGGCTCAATGAAGACTGTCTTACCTGTGGCTGACTCATCATGAACTATACCATTTACACGACGCTTCATAGCAGCAGAAACAGGAAGAACCATACGACCATCTCGCATGGATGGTGCCACATCCTTATCAACGATTCCCTCGGCAGCGGCACGGTCAAGCACTTTCCTCATCGCCCTTGCAATCGAACCATTAGCAGAGGCGATGCTGCGACGAATTTCCGCCAATTCAGCAGAAGCATTGTCTTTGACTTCTCCAAATCTATTTATACACCTTTCAATCTCATGCTCAACAGCCGGGAAAGATACCAGATTCTCAAACTCCTTCTTCAGCTCCGGGTAAAGAGGAGAAGAACTGTCGTCCTGAGAACGAGAGAAAAAATTTCTAACTTCAGAAATAGAAGCCAACATTTTACCAAGATCACGAAGGCGCTCAGCCGACATGAATGAACCATATGCTTTTATTTCATTTAAATAAGGGACAACATCATAGACAGTTGAGCCAGGAAGATCAGTCGAACTTCTTATCAGCCTCAACATCTCGTCAGTCTGCTTAAGCAAGCGAACAATAGTGATATAGTCTGACATAAAAGTCATTGACTCCACTGCTTCCCTACCCATACGGGAGGTACATAGAGAAGATATTTCATTACGAATAACATCGAATCCTAATTTTGATTCAATTTCCTTGGATCGGGACATTATAAATTTTTTCATTAGTGTCCACTAAAAAATCATAAGAGTTCTTTGAAATTATTGAAATACAATTTGTTATAAGAGATTTTGGGG
>JAIDQZ010000132.1 GCA_029062005.1 Muribaculaceae bacterium
CAAGAAGAGTTAAAACTAAGATTCTTTTTATTAATCTTCCGCCATCTTTTCGGCATCTTTTGCCTCTTTCATCAGTCATGATGCCCGCATCATTCCTTCTTCAAGAGACAAAATCTGCTCGAAAACCTGACGAAATCTTAATAAAAAAATAAGTCTAAACAACTTCATTAGGATAATTGATTTTTTTTGATTAAATTTGCGATTGAATGTCAAATTTGACATTCAATCGTATTTTTAACATTTAAGTCATTTTCTCATTTATGTATCAAAGACAAGTTACATTTCAAGAGGCTGTCGGAAAAGCCCTGAAGGTAAATTACTGCAATTTCAGCGGACGCGCTTCCCGATCGGAATTCTGGTGGTTTCAATTATTCGCCTTCATCATCGGAATAGTTGTAGAAATAGCATTCTGCTGGGACCAGAATGTAATGTCGATAGCATGCGGACTTGTAGGTCTCGCTCTTCTTCTTCCGAGCCTTGGCTTATGTGTCAGGCGCCTGCATGATATTGGCAAATGCGGATGGTGGATTTTCCTGTCGCTTATTCCTGTCATCGGCGGAATCATCCTGCTAATATGGTACTGCAAGGACAGCCAGATGGAGACAAACGAATACGGTCCGGTTCCCAATCTCGTAGGATGATATCATCCAATTAATACGGACATGCGCAAGCAAAACCTGTGACAGCTTGCAAGAATATTAATACAACAGCCTTGCGTCTGAAACCGCAAGGCTGTTGTCATTAATTAGAATATTCAATTCAAATTCTTTATTCCACCGGTATCTTTATTATGTTGACAGAAAAGGGAGGCACATTGAAAAGGACTTCATCTGACTTTCCTGTCCTGACATCTGCCATCACAGGATTAATACGATGAGGATCGGCAATCGTATTTTCCTCGCCGCCGTCAGCTGCAGACAGGCGAATCAGCTGCAGAGCACCAAGATTATTCTTATCCAGCACACAATTATACAAATTAATCACACCGTCGGCAGATCCATCACCTACATTGACGACCTTAACATACATGATTTTTGCCTTGTCATCAATGGTGGTGGAAACATAAACGCCGTCATAAGCGCTTCCTTTCAATAGCCTGCAGGAAAGATCAGGTCTGCCGTCGAGACTACAGCTGACGCTGTCGCCCTCTACATCTACCTGAATATCATACCAATGATCAGGATCAACACTAAAACGCTCTCCTCTGCACAGCGGCACCCGATTGCTACCGATCGACTGCTCCACATTGTTCAGGGTATTAGTCCAGCCACCTACATTATACCATGAATAGTTATCCGGATTGGTATACCCGAACATTGCCATGAAGCCCTCAATGCCCGAAATCTTCTTTGCCTGAACCTTAAATGAATATTTCTCTGCATCTATATCGACAGGACAAACGATCATCGCAGGCTGTTGATTTCCTTTCTGCATGATCTCCGAGTCCGAGACACTCCAGTTGCCGGACACCTGATTCCAGTTCGTATAGTCGTTTATATCAACAGACTTGCCGTCTATTGTCAACTGAGCATCCCGATAAACAACGTCAGTTCCCCATGTAGCGAGACCCACATGTACGGGCTGAGACTTCCCGTCGTCTTCCTGCTCTGATTTATTCAGATCATATGTCCAGTCTGTATTGACCACCTGCGTGCCTATGTTGTTGGCAAAAAGCTGCTGTACATAATATGACGGGGTACCCATCACCTGCGAAGAGTTGAATCTGATCATATCTGGACGCCAGCGTGCATCATTCTCATTCACGAATATCGGTGCATAAGAGTTCATCACAACCACATCCGAATTGTTTTCCATTCCCATCATGTAGACTGCCTCACCTAACGCAGCATTCATATTGCCGATATCACCGAAATTATTTGTCACGGCATATTCCCCTACGTAGACTTTATGCCCGGAGCGGTCGTAGTCATCATACTTGTGGAAGCGATCGGCAAACCATTTCGGATTGCGATAATAATGCTCATCCACAATATCTACCGGGTAATCGTTGCGCCAGGACGGGAAATCAGTAGCCCACGACTCAACATTTCCTATGCACTTCACATAAGGATATTTCTCCTTTATGGCATTGTAGAACTGGATGTAACGCTCAGGATAGTGGTCGCTCTGATCGGAATTGTCGTCCATATTGAAATTGTAGTTTTCATTTCCGATCTCGATATATTCGAGATTGAAAGGCTCCGGATGACCGTTTTCCGCACGCATTCTTCCATATTTGGTAGTCACGTCGCCGTTTGCGTATTCGAGAGCATCCAGGCATTCCTGAATCCATTCGCCTATACTGTCATATGGCGTACATCCGCCATGCCAGATACCGACATTCACCACAAACAACGGTTTTGCTCCCAAATCTTCGGAAAGCTGCAGATACTCGTGAAAACCGATTCCATCACTCGTGCGGTATCCCCAGTTGATGTTCGGGTGTCCCTCGCGGGTCTCGATAGGTCCGATAGTACGTTTCCACCTGAATGCGTTGTCAGGATTATCCTGACCTTCCACGAAACAACCTCCGGGAAAACGCATGAACGAAGGATTCATATCTGCAAGCATCTGAGCCAGATCAGGGCGCATGCCGTTATCGCGATCCTTGAATGTAGGAGGAAACAGACTCACCACATCAAGTTGAAGTTCCCCCGGCTTGTCTGCAGTGAGAGTAAACTGTGCCTTCGGATCATTGCCGTCAGCAGTGATTTCAGCTGTGTATTTCTTCCATTTTTCAGACAATGAAACTTTCAGTGTCTTTTCGCCAAGCGGCTTCCCGTCTTCAGACTGAAGACGCGCAGTAAGCGTTCCTTTATACTTACGGTCGCTCTTAGCCCAGAATGAAAGCCGATACTTTCTGTCTTTCACAGCGTTCATACCCCAGAACCCTTCATTACGCACGCCGTCACCCGGGCGGACAAGAATAACATTGAGTGCATTGTGCTGAACATCATTCAGCAAATTCTCCTTCACTAACGAAATTTTTGCATCCCCGACTCCAAACCAGTTGCATGGAGTCTCATCATCCTCAAACGAGCGGTTGCGTATCAGCTCGGCATACAGGCCTCCATCGGCAGCATGGTTGATGTCTTCGTAAAAGATGCCGTAGTGAGTGGGACTTATCAAAGGCCCCCTTTGATCTGCGTCTATGTTGATGACCACCTGTGCGTCCACAGCACAGGCAAATGCCATTAAGGAGAGGGACAAAATTTGTTTAATCTTCATCGGTATCAGATAATAAAGAATGAATATGAATGGTGAGATAGTTAAACATCGTCTACAAAATTAATAAAAAAATTGCTCCCGCCATAATTTTGCGGGAGCTATTCATTATCAAGGAACTATAAATTTCTTATTTTTATTCTTGCTCTTCCATATGTAGATGCCGGAATCAAGACCACCCCACTCGCCATATTCAATACCGGTCTTGAGAATAATGCCCTGAAGATTATAAACAGAGCCGGGATCATCGAGATTCTCCCCTAAAGTTTCTGCAGACCCAGTATCATCGGAAGCCGATTGAGGAAAAACCGGAAGTGACGGAAACCAATAATTTGAAATCATGCTGTAATCCCTCAATCTGTTGCCGTTGCTGTCATACCGACGGGTCAGATAAGTCGGAATGCTGAACTCCCGATAAAGCGACACATACAGTTCATCCGTCACCGGGTGAACACGCATCGAGCATCCGTAGATCTTCCATTTTTCTCCGTCTGCATCAAGGTCGATGATTTTGGAAGCTTTTCTTGTATCTACATCGAATTTATACACGTATTTACCGGTGAACCAACTGTTGGAACCGCCACTCCAGTATATAGTGTTTGTCACTGATGAAGCACAGAATGTATCGGGTGTCCAGGCATACCATGAGTTGGAAGGCGCGAAAACACCGGATTCAAGCGTTATGACTTCTGTAGAAAGCGTGACAGGATCGACACGTAAAAGATATGGAAGTGTAGCGCCTGTGCCTTTGGTGTCTTTTGCCACGCTTGCCCATACAGATCCGTCCTTTGCCACAATTACGCTTCCGATTCCGGCTCCTTCAGCGACATCATTCATGTCTATCACCTTAGAAACTGAATCATTGACCGGGTCTATCACGATTATTCCAGCCTGCTGGTGCGCAAGGAAAACCCTTCCCGAAGCCATGACCATCGAACCGCTCTGTCCGTAGTAAAGGGAACCGGTAGGATCAGTGTTTGGTTTATCATCGCCTGCGTTCGGATTGTCAGTACCCTCTATCATGCCTTTTACGGTATAGGTATCCAGATCAAATACCCATACGCCATTGCTTGAAGAAATATATCCTTTATGGCTATCGATTCCAAGGAAGCCACGGCCGTCACATTGTGCACCCGAAGGGTCGATAAGCGCACTCTGATAAAGAACCTTCATAGTCTTTGCATCCGCCACAGTTATACGTCCGCCCGCGACAGAAGCACCAGGATCCTTTTCCTGCTTGGCTATGAAATAAAACCTGTCATGCCATATGGCACCAAATTGATTAGTGCACCCAAGCTGCACACCGGGATTTTCCTTCTGAATCACACGATATTCCCAATAGTTGCCATCAGGATCATCTGGAATGAGATAGTTCACAGTCGAGTTCTGGTGTCCGTACCAGTCTTCATTGACAATGAACACACCTTTCGTATAGTCAGTTTCCGCATGTGCTGCAAGCTGAATGGCGAGCAGTGAAATAAATAAATTTTTCTTCATGAAATAATAGAGATAAAGTCCGTGCCACGAACCATGATACAGTTCATACAGGCACGGACTTTTTAGTCAGTTGATCATTATTTTACATAGCATTTGAGAGTGCGGCGAGAACAGATATCGGTGATGATATACATTCCTGCCTCCAGAGGAAGGTCGATGCTGAAATCATCAGCCGGCACTTCAAACTCAGCTACGAGAGCTCCACTGGCTGCGTAAACACGCATAGTATGGCTGTTGAAGCCGACCGCATGGAAACGTCTGCCCGTAACACTCATCACGGCGTTATCACCCGATATTTCATTCACTCCGGAAGCAACATCTTTTACGGTCACAGGAATGGAAAGATATGTCGCAACACCGTTTGATTCGGCTCTGAGACAGATTTCACCGCTTCCCTGACGCAATGGAACAAGCGTAAGACTCCTGTCATTCAAAGAAGTCTTGACAACCGGATCATCGCCTGCCGGTTCATCCTGAGAATCATCAGCAACAGCAGGAACACCATCCACCACTGACAGACGGATAGCACTGTCCATATTGTCACGATCCGACACATGGATATCGACAGTCTTGCCTTCCTTGTCTTCAAGCATGTCAAGCTCAATATTTTCCAATTCTTCAAATTCCGGAGCGAATTTGTCGGGGAAAACAGGGAGTGCCGGGAACCAGTAATAATCTTTCAGACGAGTTGTCCGAGCAATTTTTCCTGTTGCGCAATCCACGAAATGCAGCCATGTGTAGCGGTAATTGGAAGATGCTCCGTGGGTTGCCGCTATCAGAAGCTGATTGCTGCGGTCATCATACCTTACAGACGCATATGGAGCCTGCTTGGTATTCTCATCTATACCTGCCAGGTCGTTAGGGAATACGAATACAGGTTCGAGTGTATTTACATCGCTCTTAGTATCCCAACGATAATAACCTGAATTTCCGGAAACTATGCTTGCTTCCACTCCGGATCCAAACCAGATAGCCACATCATCCTTCTCGGCAAAGAAATTTGTAGACCTCCATGCTCCCCAGCCGCAGGTGATGGACAGATGCGAAGGCATATCGACTGTCTTTACAAGTTTCAAGTCAGAAGGATCATAACAGTAAAGCGAAGTTGCTTTCCCGTTGGCGGTAGAAGTGGCGGCTATCCATACCATGCCGTCGGCAGTCATGGTCACACCCTGGGGATTTGCAAAGACCGACCCGTCTTCATTACGTCCAAGCACTTCGACTACTTCATCGGTTTCCGTATCGATAACGTATGTGCCATAGGCCTGCTTGATTGCGAATACATATTTGCCGGCACATACCATGTCGCCCAACTGATTGGCATATTTGCTACCTGACTCGATACCCTCCACCTTACCGGTGATGGATAGAGTCTCCGGATTGAATACTGCTATTCCGGCAGTAGTGCCGATATATACTTTTCCTGAATTGACACCGACACATGCTCGTCCGTCGCCACCGTCAAGAATATCATCGAAGCTGGCAAGCTTCTTAAGAGTCCTTGCGTCAGCCACCACAAGGCGTCCTCCACCCTTGCGGGTATCACCTCCGTCAGTCTCCTGCTTTGACATGACATAGAGCTTGCCACCGAAAATCATGGCATACTGGGATGTGCATCCAAATGATTCATACGGATTCTGAGATTCATAGGCACGGTAACGGACGGTACCGTCTTTTTCTATATAGTTGATCGAACCGTTGGTGTGACCAAACCAGTCCTCATTGAGCCAGAATGTACCGTCTTGCCATGAATCCTTTGCCTCACCACGTTCGGAATCCTTGATGATGAAGTGGTAGGTGGACTCAACTCCGCTTCCGTCCTGTGCCTTGAAGGTGACATCAACCTCACCGGGTTTGTGAGTTACAAGCTCGAAATACTTACGGGTGGGATTAAATGCAGTCACACTATATGTAGTAGCCACCGTGGGATCCGATATTTCAATGTTATAGCTCTGAATATCGGCGTTTGACGGCTGCACACTGGGGCACAGCGCATAAATATCCATATAGGAAATTGTAATATTCTTAGAGCCGTCGCCCAATATAAACCCTTCTACAGGATTTGCAAGAGCGGCATGAACGGTCATCTCTGCATATATCTCAGGATCTGCCGTCACATATGCCCTTATAACCGCATCGCCTTCCACTCGCTTCACACTGACTGCACCTGTACGCTTATTGACATAAACGATATCGCTGTCAGTTGTACTGAAATTCAGATCTGCAATGCTGTAAGTATCATCTTCAAAGACAATCCCGGGAGTGAATTGCTCGTCGAAATGAGCATTATACTCAGCCTCTGCGAAAGAGAAAGGCACAACGAATGACACCTCCACTTCAGCCGGATCGGACACATAACTGTCTTCATCATTTGACGCCCGGGCAACCGCTGTCACTCCTGAACGTCCCTTAAATCCCTCAACAACTGAAGAGAATGTTCCGTCTGCCGCCGGTCTGACATCGGCGACCACCGTGTCGAC
>JAIDQZ010000133.1 GCA_029062005.1 Muribaculaceae bacterium
CTGCCTGTTGTCTGTTGTCTTTTGGTTCTTGGTTCTTGCCTCTTGGTTCCTGACTCTTGGTTCTTGACTCTTGGTTCCTGACTCTTGGTTCTTGACTCTTGGTTCCTGGTTCCTGACTACAGTCTCGCCTGGAGATCGCATCCCACCATCTTGCTCATGTCAAAAAATTTTCAATTGGCTTCGCCCAAGCTAAAACAATTCTCAATTCTCCATTCTCAATTCTCAATTATAATAAATTCTCAATTCTCAATTCTCCATTCTCAATTAAAAAAAATTCTCAATTCTAAATTCAAAATTCAAAATTCAAAATTCTAAATTATAAATTATAAATGCTCGAATATCTGATAGATCTCCTCCGTGAGAACCCCTCCATTCCTTTATTCCTAACCCTCGGAATCGGATTCTGGCTTGGTGGCATAAAAATAAAAAGCTTCTCTCTCGGTCCGGTGACCGCCACGCTTCTTGTAGGCGTTGTAATAGGACAGCTCGACATTCCTATTGCCGAGCCGCTGAAGACCGTGAGCTTCCTTTTGTTTCTCTTCGCAATAGGTTACCGTGTAGGTCCTCAGTTCTTCCGTGGTCTTAAAGGTGACGGTGTGAAGCAGGTGTTGTTCACTGTCGTGGAGTGCATGATATGTATAGCCGTATGCATTGTAGCTGCGCGTCTGATGGGCTACAATACGGGCACGGCAATAGGGCTCTTCGCCGGATCGCAGACCATCTCAGCCTCCATAGGTGTAGGATCTGACATCATTTCTTCCATGAAGATAGATCCTGAAGTCAAAAAAACGCTCACAGGCATGATTCCCTCGGCTTATGCGGTGACATACATATTCGGGACCATAGGAGCTGCGTGGATCGTCGCAAATCTTGGTCCTAAGCTATGTGGCGGAATCGGCAAAGCTAAACAGCAGATAGCTGAAATCGAAGCGGAAATGGAAGATGGCGAGTTTTCAGCTCATCCCGGACTTATAGTCGCAAACCGTCCTGTGTCATTCCGTGCCTATAAGGCTGAATCACGGTTCTTCAAGCGTCCTCGCACAGTCTCCGAGATTGAGGAGGCTCTTGCGGGTCTCGGTCATCGTCTGTTTGTAGAGCGGTTACGCGTTGGCGGAGAGGTGGTAGACGTAGAGCCGGATGTCAAGGTGAGACGCGGTGATGTTATTGTGATCGGCGGTCGTCGCGAGACTGTGGTCAACGAAGCTGGAATAATCGGTCAGGAGGTTGTGGATCATGAGCTCCTTAACTTCGAGGCGGAAAACCTTCCTGTCACTGTGTCTAAAAACGGTGCGGCAGGAATGACATTCGGTGCCTTGCGTAAAGCTGACTATATGAGTGGCGTGATGGTAAAAAGTCTTGTGCGCGATGATGTAAGGATTCCGCTGCATTCCCGTACGGTACTTGAGGCAGGAGACGTGCTTACCCTTGTCGGTCTTCAGAAAGACGTTGCGGAAGCCGTCGGGGAAATCGGGTATCCCGACCGTAAGACCGAAACCACCGATGTCGCTTTCCTTAGTTTCGGTGTCGCCATAGGATGCTTTTTAGGAGCTCTCTGCCTTCATTTCAAAGGTGTGCCGATTTCTCTCACCACGAGCGGAGGAGCTCTTCTCGCCGGTCTTTTCTTCGGCTGGCTTCGCAACCGGAAGCCGACGTTGGGCCGTATTCCCTCATCTGTGGTGTGGCTGCTCGACAATGTCGGATTATGTCTATTCATAGCCATTGTCGGGCTTGCTGCCGGTCCGACATTTATCTCCGGTCTTAAACAGGCCGGAGTGGGTCTTTTCTTCGTCGGCATTGTGTGCACAACTCTACCGCTCATCATATCCATACTTATAGGCAATTACATATTCAGGTTCCCGATCGCCGTCACTCTCGGGTGTGTGGCAGGCGGTCGCAATGCGGTGGCTGCTCTCGGAGCCATTCAGGACAATCTTGAAAGCACGCTTCCGGCAATGGGATATACAGTGACATATGCAGTAAGCAATTTCCTGCTTATATTCGGAGGCATAGTCGTGGCGCTGATGGTGTGAGTCATGAATCTTCAGAATAAATGTGAATTATGAGTCTTGCGTTAGATAAAGTAAAGGGATATGCACTTGCGGCACTTGCTGCCGCTGCATACGGTACGAATCCGGCTTTTGCCGTGCCGCTTTACAGCCAGGGCATGAATCCCGTTTCGGTAGTTCTTTTCAGGTATCTTATGGGACTTCCTCTGGTAGCATTGATAATGATAGTAAGGGGAAAGTCGTTCAGGCTCAAGAGGGAGGAGATAGTCCCTGTATTTATTCTCGGAGTCCTGATGGCACTGTCGTCGCTCACACTCTTCGAGAGCTACAACTATATGAACTCAGGTGTGGCTTCCACACTGCTGTTTGTGTATCCCGTAATGGTGGCTGTAATGATGATCATGTTCTTCCATGAGAAATTCAGTATCTCTACTGTGATCTGTCTTCTTGTGATGGGAGCGGGACTGCTGGTGTTGATGAAGCCTCAGGGCAATACCTCGATAAGTGCGTTTGGTTGTCTGCTCGTGATTCTGTCGGCTCTTACCTATGCGCTGTATCTTGTCATGGTCAATGTGTCGAAGAGCGTAAGGTGCATTCCCACCACCAAACTTCTATTTTATGTTCTCGGCTGGGGGAGTCTTCTGTTTGTGGCTATGATAGCATGCGGAAGCGGACTCACCGTGCCCGCAATGGATTGGGGATGGCTGAATCTTCTTGCGCTTGCCGTCATCCCTACAGTTCTCTCACTTGCATGCACCACACGGGCGATACAGCTCATAGGCTCCACTCCTACGGCGATATTGGGATCTCTCGAACCGGTGGCTGCCGTGATCCTCAGCATCGTGGTTCTTGGGCAGACACTCACTGCGCAGGATATCATAGGAGGATCGCTGATAGTTGCTGCCGCTACCATAGTGATATGCTCGGGTCCGGTAGACAAGGCCATACTCCGTATGAGAAAGATGTTTCCAAAAGTTCCTCGTGACAGGGATAAGGAAAAATGAGACTATATTTTTATGAGATGGGGTATTAATCGGAGTCCTGCATTAAATTTTTTTTGTGGGAAGGAGTCTTATTTTTGTGTAAAATATTTGCAGTTACAAAATATATTCTGTAATTTTGTGTATAGATCCACAAGCGGCAAAATCCGCTCCTCAATCCTTGACCACAATGACAGACCCCGAAATTCTCAGGAACGCCCTGACACTACATTTTGGCTTCAGCACCTTCAAAGGCCAGCAGCAGGAAATCATCCAGTCGCTACTCGACGGTGAGGATGTATTCGTGCTCATGCCCACCGGAGGGGGCAAATCGCTGTGCTATCAGCTGCCCGCGCTCATGTCGGAAGGAACTGCCATCGTAATCTCTCCCCTTATCGCGCTTATGAAGAATCAGGTGGATGCAATCCGAAATTTCGCTGAAAACGACGGGGTGGCTCATTTCCTGAACTCCACATTGTCGAGAGGAGCCATAGAGAGTGTGAAAAAAGACGTGATGGAAGGGCGCACAAAGCTCCTTTACGTGGCGCCTGAGTCGCTGACTAAAGATGAGAACGTAGAGTTCCTCAGGAGTGTCAGGATTTCATTTTTCGCTGTGGATGAGGCTCACTGCATTTCGGAATGGGGGCATGACTTCAGACCGGAATACAGAAAGATTCGCCCGATCATTTCGAGAGTAGGAAATCGTCCTGTTATCGCGCTTACTGCGACTGCAACGCCTAAAGTGCAGCACGATATACAGAAGAATCTCGGGATGCTCGAAGCAAAAGTGTATAAATCAAGTTTCAACAGAGAAAATCTTTATTATGAAGTAAGACCCAAGTCAAAAGATGTCGACGCCAACATCATCCGCTTCGTAAAGCAGCATAAGGGCAAAAGCGGCATTATTTATTGCCTGAGCAGAAAGAAAGTGGAAGAAATGGCTGAGCTTTTGAAGGTCAATAATATCCGTGCCCTCCCTTACCATGCAGGAATGGAGACAGCGGTGAGAAGTGAGAATCAGGACGCGTTCCTTCATGAAAAAGTGGATGTGATAGTCGCCACCATTGCATTTGGAATGGGTATCGACAAGCCTGATGTGAGATATGTGATACATTACGACATCCCAAAGAGTCTGGAAAGTTACTATCAGGAGACCGGACGGGCCGGCAGAGACGGCGGGGAGGGTCTGTGCATCGCTTTCTATACAAGAAAAGACCTTCAGAAACTCGACAAACTCATGCTCTCCAAGACACCCGCCGAACAGGAAATCGGAAGGCAGCTTCTCGCTGAGACCGCAGCCTACGCCGAATCGTCGGTCTGCCGCCGGCGCATACTCCTGCATTATTTCGGCGAGAACTATGAAAATGACAATTGCGGCAATTGCGACAATTGTAAACACCCGAAAACATTAGTGGAAGCTACAGAAGAATTATGTGCCGTCATGGATACGGCGCTCGCACTTAAGGAAAAGTACAAGGCGGAATATATCATCTGCGTAATGATAGGACGCGCTACCGATGAGATCCGCGAGAACGGTCATGATGAAATCGAAATGTTCGGATGCATGCCGAACTCCGACGAGAGAATGCTTGCTGCGGTGATAAGGCAGGCGGACATAGCCGGATATATTAAGCGTGACCTTGAGAACTATGGAATACTGAAAGTCACATCCAAAGGAAAGAAATATCTTAAAAAACCATCGCCTCAGTTCAAGATTGTTGAGGATTCGGAGTTCAGCGATCAGGAACCCGAGCCGCAGCCGGTGGCGGGGTCAGGAGCTGCCGACGAAGTGCTGTATAATATTCTTGTCGACCTCCGTAAGAAAATCGCACGCAAAAACGATGTCCCGCCCTACGTGGTGTTCCAGGAACCTTCGCTTGAGGCTATGGCAACCACATATCCCGTCACCATGGAGGAGCTTTCCTTCATCCCGGGGGTAGGGACCGGCAAGGCGAAGCGCTTCGGCGATGAGTTCCTGAAGGCGATAAAGGGATATGTGGAAGAAAATGAAATTGTGCGTCCGGAAGACTTTAAGGTCAGGATGATGCCCAACAAGTCAAAGCTCAAGGTGTATCTCATCACAGGTATCGACCGGAAGATAGCCCTCGATGAACTTGCGGAAGCGAAGGGTCTTGATTTCAATGAGCTTCTTGATGAATTGGAATCAATTGTTGCCGCCGGCATAAAGATTAATATCGACTACTTCCTCCAGGATGTGCTTGAGGAAGGAGTGGAAGATGACATAATGGATTATTTCAGCGAGACTGAGGAAGACAATCTGGAAGAAGCTATTCAGGAACTCGGTGAAGATTATACCGAGGAGGAGATCCGGCTTGTAAGGATCAAATTCCTTTCAGATATGGGAAATTAAAGGCAATGATAAAAAATTAATATTGCCATAAATATGACAAAAGACCGGAATTTAATTCCGGTCTTTTTACATCTTTAGGAAATTATTGTCTGAGATTATCAAATTAACATTGATAATTGATCATTCATCATTTGTATAGGCGTTCCCGGGCTGCGGCTACTTTCTCGTCGGTGATGTAGTCGTCATAATCCATCATCTTGTCTATTATACCGTTGGGGGTAAGCTCGATGATACGGTTGCAGACGGTCTGAATAAATTCGTGGTCATGGCTTGACATCAGTATCACACCCTTGAAGTTCTGAAGGGTGTTGTTGAACGCCTGTATCGACTCAAGATCAAGATGATTGGTGGGTGAGTCAAGAACCAGAGTGTTGGCATCTGTCAGCATCATGCGTGCGATCATGCACCTGATCTTCTCGCCACCTGAGAGCACGCTTGCCTTCTTCAGAACGTCGTCACCGCTGAACAGCATCTTTCCGAGAAAACCCTTGAGATAGATTTCAGATGAGTCCTTGGAATACTGGCACAGCCAGTCCACGAGATTCAGGTCGGTATTGAAGAAAGCGCTGTTATCGAGCGGAAGATAGGCGGTGGTGATGGTCTGACCCCAGTCGTAGGAGCCTGCATCAGCCTTGCGGTTGCCCATGATGATCTCAAAAAGTGCGGTCATGGCGCGTGGGTCACGGCTGAGGAATGCGACCTTGTCACCCTTCTCTATCTGGAAATTGACATCGTCGAAAAGGACCTCGCCCTCAATTGTGGCTTTAAGTCCCTTCACCTCAAGAATCTTGTTGCCGACTTCCCGGTTTGGAGTAAAGATAATGCCCGGATATCGACGTGTAGATGGCTGGATCTCCTCGATATTGAGCTTCTCAAGCATCTTCTTGCGCGAAGTGGTCTGTTTTGACTTTGCAACATTGGCAGAGAACCTGCGGATGAATTCCAGAAGTTCCTTTTTCTTCTCCTCTGCCTTCTTGTTTGCCATCTGCTGCTGGCGGAGCGCAAGTTGCGACGACTGATACCAGAAGCTGTAGTTGCCTGCGAAGAGTGAGATCTTGTTGTAGTCGATATCAAGGGTATGGGTGCTGACCGAGTCGAGGAAGTGGCGGTCGTGGCTCACCACAAGGACAGTGTTCTCGAAATTGCACAGATAGTTTTCAAGCCATGCCACGGTTTCAAGGTCAAGGTCGTTGGTGGGCTCGTCGAGGAGCAGGTTGTCCGGATTGCCGAAAAGAGCCTTTGCAAGCAGTACCCTGACTTTCTCGTTGGCGCCCATGTCGCGCATCAGGGAATAGTGTGAATCCTCCTTTATTCCAAGTCCGGATAGAAGCGCAGCCGCATCGCTTTCTGCATTCCAGCCTTCCATCTCGGCAAATTTCTCCTCAAGTTCGGCGGCGCGGATGCCGTCTTCCTCTGTGAAATCTTCTTTAGCGTAGAGCGCGTCTTTTTCCTGCATGATATCCCAGAGAACGGTGTGTCCGCGAAGCACGGTCTCGATCACCGTGCAGTCGTCATATTTGAAGTGGTCCTGCTCAAGTACCGAAAGGCGTTCGCCCGGTCCCATTGTCACCGACCCTGAAGTCGGGGCGAGTTGTCCCGAAAGGATTCGCATAAGGGTGGATTTCCCGGCTCCGTTAGCGCCTATTATGCCGTAGCAGTTGCCGTGGGTAAAAGTAAGGTTCACATCCGAGAAAAGCGGTTTTTTGCCAAACTGGATGCTTAGATTGCTTGTCTGTATCATCTTCTCTTTTGATTATTCGCTGTTTCCGCCTGCAAAATTACAAAAAATAATTTAGAATTTTGAATTTAGAATTTAGAATCTGATGCATCGGGGCATTTCAGAAACGGACTGCGAGTTCGACTACGAGTTTGTTGCCCTGTCCTTCGGATGGGGTATATGAGTGCGGATAGAAGTATTGCTCATAATCAAGCATAAGGTCGGCGAATAACTTCTTATACTTATAGGATAAAGTGCCTCCGGCTGTAATGCGGTGTCTGCCTTCATTGTCAGCGGTTCCTTCTACTCCGTTCCACTGTCGCGTCATGCCGTCGTAACGGGCCTGAATAGACCATCGGTTGAATATTCCAAGCTTAGCGGGTCTGCCGAAATCGCCCCAGACTACCCAGGAATGAGCATCCTTATGAAAGGAATCGACATAATGCTCATTCATATACTCGATGCCACCGCGCCAGTCTCCGTGTCGCCATGTCGATCCTATATCGTAGAGCATGATGCGGGTCACGTCGGGAAGAATGTCCATCACGCCTCCGGAAATGTTGAAGTCACCCGCCTGCAGAGTCACCCTTCCGCAACCCATATAAGCCTTGCTCCATGTGTTATGGTTGGCGACACCTCCGGCGTTTCCTACGGCTGTCTCTATAGTCAGAGGCAGGGATATGGGTACTGTATATGTCAGTTTAGCTCCTACCTTACGGTAGTTGCACATTTGCTTTCCCATGAACGACCGGTTGGCGAACACGTAGTTCTGTGGAGCCATGAAGGGTTCTTTTCCGAAAGGCATCCTGAATTGACCTGCCTGGACCTCAAGACCTTTGGCAACTTCCATTTTTACATATGCGTCGTGAAACTTGAATACACCCTGATCGCACAGGTCGACCTGAAGAAAATATCCGATCTTAGGTGCTACTTTTCCTTCGGTGGTGAATCTCGCCCACCTCACCTCAAAACGGCTGTTGCCGGTCTCCGTGTCAATTTCCCAGCGCGGGCGGACCGCGCCGTGAAATTCCGGAATATAGCTGATCTTTTCAGCTCCTTCGGCAGATTGGGTCACTGTTTCGGCATATGAAGGCAGCGATACTGGCGACATAGCCAGCACCAGAACTTTGAAAAATTTAAGTGTATTCATTATAGTCATCTTTAATTGAGGTGGCAAAATTAGGATTTTTTTATTAACTTTGCAAAAAAATAAAGTAAATCATGGTAAAACATATCGTTACATTCAAGCTGCACGGAAGCGATGAATTGCGCCGTAAGATAGCTGAGGATTTCAAAAATGCGCTCCTTGCGTTGCCCGAAAAGATCGAGTGCCTTCAAAGCATGGAGGTCGGTATCAACGGGAATCCGGCAGAAGACTGGGATGTGGTCCTTGTAGCTGTCGTGCCAACAATGAAGGATGTGCAGACCTACGCAAAGCATCCCGCGCATGTGGCAGCAGCCGCCATACTTGGTCCTTATAAGGAAGCAAGGGCATGTGTAGACTATGTAGTCAATGATCCGGTATAACTAAGTATAATTAAGGGTTGTGATGATAAGGCTCCAGATAGAGAAGCTCACGAAGTCAATTGGCGACAGGATACTTTTCTCTGACCTTTCGCTGACTGTAGAAGAAGGCGATAAGATAGGAATCGTTGCCCGAAACGGCTCCGGAAAGACGACGCTTCTCAACATAATATGCGGAATAGAGGATTGCGATTCCGGCAAATTGACGTTTTCCGACGGAATCCGTGTAGGATATCTTTCGCAGAGTCCATCCTTCGACAAGGACATGACGGCGCTTCAATATGCCGTTCCGGAGCCGCACGACAGTGAGGACTATGGCGCGGAAGACAGGGCAAGACAAATGCTGTCGCAACTCGGCATCACGGATTTCGACCGCAAACTCGGCACTATGTCAGGAGGACAGTTCAAGCGCATATCCATAGCTAAGGTGCTTCTTCAGGAACCCGATCTGCTTGTTCTCGACGAGCCTACTAATCATCTTGACATCGCCATGGTGGAGTGGCTTGAGAACTATCTGACTCGCCTCAGGGTTACATTGATAATGGTGACCCATGACCGTTATTTTCTTGACAATGTTTGCACCCGGATCCTTGAGATCGACAGAGAGGAGGCATATGTCTACGAAGGTAACTATGATTATTACCTGCGTAAACGCACGGAGCGGCATGAAGTGATGAGTGCGGAACTTGCAAAAGTGAAGAATCTTCTGCGCACCGAACTCGAATGGATGCGCCGCCAGCCGCAGGCACGTGGCAGCAAAGCCAAATATCGTATAGATTCATTTCATGAGCTGGAAGAGCGTTCTCATGTCAATCTTAATGAGAAAGACGTGCGTCTTGCCGTCAAGGGAAGCTATATAGGCAACAAGATATTCGAGGCGGTTCACGTTGCAAAGAAATTCGAGAAGCAACTTCCTGACGGCTCGCGGCATGTGGTGCCGATCCTTAATGATTTCAGCTATAACTTCGCACGCTTCGAGAAGGTCGGAATTGTCGGTGACAACGGTGCAGGGAAGTCCACTTTCATAAAGATGCTGCTCGGTCTGCTTCAGCCTGATTCCGGATATTTCGATGTCGGTGAGACCGTAAGGTGGGGATATTATTCACAGGAGGGCATGACCGGTTTCGACGAGAGGAAGAAGGTGATCGACGCTGTGAGGGAGATTGCTGAAACTGTCAGGATTGATGACAGGACGACACTGACCGCGCAGCAGTTTCTTACTCATTTCCTGTTTGAGCCATCCACGCAACAGAAATATATCTATAAACTGAGCGGAGGGGAGAGGCGAAGGCTGTATCTTGCCACAGTTTTGATGCGTCAGCCAAATTTCCTGATACTCGACGAGCCGACCAATGATCTTGATATCATGACTCTCGGGGTTCTGGAAAATTACCTTGCGGATTTCAAGGGTTGCGTGATAGTGGTGAGTCACGACAGATTTTTTCTCGACCGCATAGTTGATCATCTTTTTGTGATGAAAGGCGACGGTGAAGTGCGTGATTTCCCGGGAGACTATTCCACTTTCCGCCATTGCGTAAAGCAGGAGGAGAAAGAGGCGAAAATGGCGGCAGAAGCCGTTAAAAAGGCTTCGGAGTCCAAAACCTCGGAAGAAGGTCAGGCTTCCGGCAAGCAGAAGACAGCGCGCAAGCCTAAACTTTCATTTAAAGAGAGGAAAGAAATGGAGGCTCTCGATGTTGAAATCGAAAGCCTCACTAAAGAAAAATCGGAACTGGAGACTGCAATGTCGTCGGGCGAGATGTCGGTCGGGCAGATCACAGCCGCCGGAGCAAGGATGGAGGAGATTATATCGCGTCTTGATGAAGCGGAGTTCCGTATGCTTGAACTGATGGAGAAAGAAGAATAAAAGAAAGGTCCCGTTTCTTATGAGACGGGACCTTGAATCAGATTTCTCAAATTCAAATTTAAAATCATACAGCTGCGATCATCTCGATCTCTACGAGAGCCTGCTTGGGAAGTTCCTTCACTGCAAAAGCGCAGCGTGCCGGATATGGTGCAGAGAAATATTCGGCATATACTTCATTCATTGCTCCGAAGAGACTCATGTCTGCAAGGAATACGGTGGTCTTAACTACATCGGCAAATGAAGCACCAGCTGCCTCAAGGATAGCCTTTGCGTTTTCAAGGCTCTGGCGTGTCTGGCATTTGATGCATTCCCCCATTGTGCCGTCGGCTGGATTGATGGGAAGCTGTCCTGATACGAAGATAAGATTGCCGGCTTTAACAGCCTGACTGTAGGGTCCGATCGCACCCGGAGCTTTCGGAGTGTCTATCTGGGTTTTCATAGAATGATAAATGTTAAATATACAATATTGAATATTAATTAATTGCTTCTTCGGGGGATATTGACGTTTTCAGCTTCAAACACTTTGCTTGACGAGCGGTCGAAGATACGCCAATGTTCCATCTGTGAGGCTGGAATCAGGTCTGTGCGTCCTGATGGTATTACGGTGAAGTTACTGCCCTTTCCTGTAGGTTTGGCACAGAAGAACGTATCATAATCAGCCCATTTCACCCTTGCCTTCCCATCCTCATTGCGTTCCACTCTCACCCGTACATATGCACCTCCCCTGGTGTCGCCTGTCTTCATGTTGGAGATGAGGTTGCCAAGAGAATAGACCACAGGCACATCCTGATTCCGTTTTTCATCATGCACCATGCGCATCGGCTGAATCACGTGAGGATGGCTTCCTATCACCATGTCGGCGCCATTGTCGATGAGAAACTGAGCCTGATCCCTTTGGATTGCATTTTCATGAAGCACGTATTCTATCCCCCAGTGCATCGTCACCACCACAATCTCTGCACCTGCTTCCTTGGTCTTTCTGATTTCCTCAGCCATACGGTCGCGGTCTATCAGAGATACCTCCATGCCGTCTTTTGCAGGAATTCCGTTGGTGCCGTATGTATAGTTGAGGAAGCCGAATCTTATGCCGTTGATCTCTTTTATAAAAGGCACCTTCGCCTTTCTGTCGGCTGCATCGTGGTAAGTGCCGATATGGTCTATGCCCAATGAGTCGAGAGCGTTTAGAGTTCGTCTCGCCGCCTTCATGCCGGAGTCGAGACAATGGTTGTTGGCGGTTAGCATCATGTCGAATCCAGCGTCAGCAAGTGCCTGTGCGTAGCTGTCGGGAGCGCTGAAGCAGGGATATCCGCTATAGCGCGGTCCGCCTCCGAGCGGGACCTCCAGATTCACCACCGCATAGTCGGCTTCTGTCACAATGGGAGCTATCCGGCGGAAGCATTCCGAGTAGTCGTAATTCTTTCCTTCACCCTCCGAAAGAGCCTGGTCAAGCTGAGCCTGGTGCTGCATTGCGTCACCGGCGAAGAGAATCGTGGCTCCCGTCTTCGGGACTGCCAGAGTGTCGGCAGGCGCGGCTTCAGCTCCTGTTATAAACTGCAGAAGGCTGAAGAGAAGCAGAATTACGCATGAATTCATCATCATTGCATTTGCTGGATAGAATAGGTGAAGACTGTCTTTGCCTCATCCATACGCAGTCGGCACATCGTAGGTTTCTGGATATACGGTGTGCATTTTGTCATGGTGCTTTCGCTTGCAGTGTTTGTATAGCCGTAGTAGTAATAATATGAGCTATAGTTGTTGCTTGACTGATTGGTCTCAAACGTGAGGTTGGCAGGAATGATGGTGAACTCAAGATCCTCGTCCTTGACGCCATTCTGAATCAGATCGATAATGTAGCTGCGCATTGAAGAGAACGTATAGTTCTTTCCTGTAGCATTATATATGGCATAGAATGAGTCTTTGTTGTCGGGTAGCGAATTGCTTGCCAGAAACTCGGTGAGTTTTGACTTCTTGACCATGATCAGATATGGTGGAGGCGTGATGCCGTAATCATTGCTTATCTCCTCTACCGGTATGCTGAACTTCAGGTCGCTGACTACAGCAAGTTTGGATTGCGACATGCTGTATATGTCAATCAGTTCCCTTGCAGGGAATCGCAGATTTATGCGGTATCCGCCCGGAGAAGTGATCAATGCCTCGTTTTGAGCTGCGTATCCCTTAAGAGTGGGTGAAGGCGTGTAGATCACGTTGTTGCTGTTGAGGACGATAGGAGAGGACTGGAACACGCCTGTCATTGCAGCCTTTGTGTTTACTACAGTAGTGACTGTGTTGTCATCGTTTTTCTTTGTTTCCTCCTGCTTATAGCTGTAGTAGATCACGAAGTTCGATTCCTGGATGTTGGCTACGCAGCCGCTTCCGAAGGAGGGCTCGACATATATGCCGTGGAAATACTTCTCAAAAGTCTGGGGCCATGCGAAAATAGACTGATTCTCACGATATTCCTTGACTGTCCTGACTGCCATCTCACGAGTCATGGGAATCTGTATATTCACATAACTTTGGGTTGAATAGATGGAGTCGCTCATACCGAGGGCGGAGAGGGTGTAGCTTCTTGTTCCTATGGGATCTGACGGATCATAATAGCCTGTCGGATCAAAGCGGTTGTCGATATCCAGCGGCAGACTCTTTGTCAGGCGGAACACTCGAAGTTGCTGTGGAGCAAGGGAGTCGCCGGTCAGATCGCCTCGCTTGATACTCAGTATCAGCTTCATTGAATCGATCTGTTCGATCGGGATGGAATCGGGAATGGCAAGTTTTGTGGCGCACATCATGCGGCTCACGAATGAGCAGCGCAGATCGCCATATTCAGGCACACTGATTCTTCCTATGAGATTGTTTGTGCTTCTCGCATCGATCGCATCATCGAATTCAGTGGTGTAGGATATTTTCGGGCACGTCACGGGCAACTTGTAGTCTCCGCGGTGGATGTACTGTTCGGTATCATCCCAGATCAGGGAGTCGAGAGCGATCTGAACCTCGTTGGTGGCGAGATCGCTGCCTACTGTTGGCACATTGTCTTCACAGGCACTGAATATTCCGGCTATGGATGAGGCGAGAACAGCAGAGGCGAAGAATTTCTTGGTCCCGTGTAAGATTCTATATGGTGTCATTTCTTATAGTTTGTCGTAAAAATCAATATAAGCTTCAATATTCCCTTCGGCTTCCTCCCTGCGCATATAAGGTATTCCCTTCTCTTCTACTGCGGCAAGCAGTTCTTGATCAGGCTCGTCGGTCATGAATATCACGCCGTCGCAATTGTCGATTGCCATACGGTGAAGGAGTTTCGTGTCATGCTCATAACCCTCATATCCGGCTAAGAAGTCCTCCTTTACGCCCTCTTCCTTGAGGCGGCGGAAAAAATCCGGGTCAATGCTTACTTTGTTGTCTTCCGGGAGAACTGTATAGACGATCTTGGAACTTTCGAAAGGAACCGAATCCGTGAGCTGACGCAGATATACCGGAGTAAGTGCTGCCATCCATCCCTGTGTGTGTATGACAGCCGGATCCCATTGGAGCTTCTTGGCTGTCTCTATGGTGGACCGGGTGAAGAATATTATCCTCTGGTCATTGTCCGGACGGTTGCTGCCTACATCGTCGATATCTGAGTCGAGCTTGTCGAAATAATCGTCGTTGTCAATGAAATAGACCTGTGTGCGGGTGGGATGAAGACTTGCCACCTTCAGCAGAAGCGGATGGTCGTTGTCATCTATGGTGACGTTGAGTCCGCTGAGACGGATCACTTCATGCAATTGGTTACGGCGTTCATTGATGGCTCCCCATTTGGGAGTGAATGTGCGCACTTCGTAACCTCTTTTATGTATGCCTGTGGCAACCTCTTTGCCCAGTGAAGATATTTTTTCCGGCGGAAGATAGGGAGCTACCTCCTGAGCCACAAATAGGAATTTTTTCTTGGCCATATGTATTTTTTTTACCGGCATGCGACCTCGCTGTGTGCGTCATAACATGCCCGACTGCAAAATTACAAAAAAAAATCCAAAAACAGGGAATGATGATCCTCCTTTTTGCCATTTTATAAGTCTAAAACATTAATTTTCTCTTTTTTTAACTGCGAGGAGTCTTTTTTACCTAAATTACTTGGTCGGTTTGTGACTTATTTATTAATTTTGCAAGTTGAAATACGCAGGGAGTCGCCGGGCGTGTAACTCCTGTTATATTTTGATTCAAAATTAATGGCAATGCAGATAATAAGAACAGTCAGCGATCTTGAGGCTTTTGTCGGCAAGACGCTTGACAATGGCAAGACAATAGGACTTGTGCCGACGATGGGTGCTCTTCATGACGGACATCTGTCGCTGGTGAAGAGGGCGGTCGAGGACAACGACGTGTCGCTCGTCAGCGTGTTTGTCAATCCTACTCAGTTTAATAATCCGACAGACCTGGCTACCTATCCGCGTGATGAGGAAAATGATTTCCGTCTCCTGGCGCAGGCTGGAGCCACGGCGGTTTTTGCACCCTCGGTTGATGAGATGTATCCTGATGGGACGCAGGCTGACCATGTCTATGATCTCGGAACAGCTGCAGAAGTGATGGAAGGGAAATTCCGTCCGGGACACTTTCAGGGTGTCGCCCAGGTGGTGAGCCGCCTTTTCCTGCTGTGCCGTCCTACCAGAGCTTATTTCGGAGAAAAAGACTTCCAGCAGATTGCCGTGATCCGCAACATGGTGGAGTCAGAGCATATTAATGTGGATATTGTCCCTGTACCCATCAAGCGTGCCGACGACGGGCTTGCACTCTCTTCGCGGAATGCGCTCCTTACGGAAGAGCAGCGTAATGTGGCGCCTGAGATACATGTTGCGCTTGCTTATAGCGTGGAGTATTCCAAAGACCATTCGGTCAGCGCCACTCATGACACGGTGGTGGAGCGGATCAATGCTGTGCCATACATGAATGTCGAGTATTTTGAGATAGTCGACGGCAGGACCCTCCTTCCTGTGGAGGAATGGACGGAATCTCCTGATATCGTAGGGTGCATCACGGTATATTGCGGAAAGGTGCGTCTTATAGACAATATAAGATATAAATAAATCAAGATAATCTCTTATAGAGTCATGCTTATCGAAATGCTTGCCTCAAAGATCCATCGGGTGCATGTCACCGAGGCGAATCTAAATTACATAGGAAGTATTACAGTCGACTCCGCCCTGCTTGAAGCCGCGGGAATCCTTCCGGGGCAGAAGGTGGCGATAGTGAACAATAACAATGGTGAACGCCTTGAGACATATGTCATAGCCGGAAAGAAAAATTCCGGTGTAGTCTGCCTCAATGGTGCAGCTGCCAGAAAGGCGCAGGTTGGAGACATCATTATCATCATTGCATATGCATCGATGACGCCTGAAGAAGCGAAGACCTTCGAGCCGAAGGTGATTTTTCCTGATACGGCCACAAATCTCCTTAAATAAAAATAAAGACAAATAGCTGAACAACAAACGTATAATATCATAAATGCATCTTCGTCTGAATTTCAGCGGCAAGTAATTGTGTACCATGCTTTGTGAATTATGCATCAATACGTACTGATTTATGTTTAATAATCTTTCCGAAAGACTCGAACGTTCGTTTAAGATCCTCAAGGGTGAAGGACGAATCACAGAGATCAATATAGCCGAGACCATGAAGGATGTGCGTCGCGCTCTTCTTGATGCCGATGTCAACTACAAGGTAGCCAAGAATTTCACCGATGCTGTTAAGCAGAAGGCTCTCGGACAGAATGTGATAAATGCCCTGAAGCCTAAGGAGCTGATGGTGAAGATCGTCCATGATGAGCTCACCTCGCTTATGGGAGGCAAGGAGGAGCCTCTCGTGCTGGAGGGGAAGCCTGCCGTGATCCTTATGTCGGGTCTGCAGGGTTCCGGTAAGACCACATTCTCCGGTAAGCTTGCGCTTAAACTTAAAAAGAAAGGTCGCAGACCTCTGCTTGTAGCCGGCGACGTCTATCGTCCTGCCGCTATCGATCAGTTGAAGGTGCTGGCTGAGCAGATTGACGTGCCAGTCTACACGGAAGAAGGCAATAAGAATCCGGTTGAGATTGCTCTGAATGCTATAAAATATGCCAAAGACAATAAGCTGGATCTGGTGATCGTCGACACTGCAGGCCGACTTGCAGTCGATGAGGAGATGATGAATGAGATTGCCGCAATAAAGAAAGCGGTGAATCCGGATGAGACTCTCTTTGTCGTCGATTCGATGACCGGTCAGGATGCCGTCAATACAGCCAAGGAGTTTAACGACCGTCTTGATTTCAACGGCGTGATTCTGACAAAGCTCGACGGTGACACACGTGGCGGTGCAGCACTCTCTATCCGTTCGGTAGTCGACAAGCCGATCAAGTTTGTCGGAATCGGCGAGAAGATGGAGGATATCCAGGAGTTCAATCCAGAAGGCATGGCAAACCGTATTCTGGGAATGGGCGACATCGTCGAGCTTGCCAAGCGCGCTCAGGAGATATACGACCAGAAGGAGGCTGAACGCCTTCAGGAGAAGATCCGCAAGAACAAGTTTGACTTCGATGATTTCATGAAGCAGATCCAGCAGATAAAGAAGATGGGTAATATAAAGGATCTTGCTTCTATGATTCCGGGTGTGGGAAAGGCTATCAAGGATATTGATATCGATAATAATGCATTCAAGGGTATAGAAGCTATTATCAACTCCATGACTCCTTATGAGCGTCAGAATCCGGAAATCATAAATGCTTCAAGGCGTCAGCGCATAGCAAAAGGCAGCGGCACTACGCTTCAGGAAGTGAACAGGCTTCTGAAGCAGTTTGAGGAGACCCGCAAGATGATGCGGATGGCTACCGGAGGAATCAAGAATCCGATGGCGATGATGAGGCAGATGAGGCAGAAAGCCGGAGGTCGGAGATAAAAAATGAGCGTCGGGTTATCCCGGCGCTCATTTTTTATTCATTATGAATTATTTTTTAATGTCATAACCTTGATCTTTCAGATACCGGAGTATCTGATATTCCATGGCGTGGTCGTAGTAATTGATGATGTGGGCACACCAGTCGTTGTCTGACGTGCTGCCGGCGCGGTGATGGTTGTAGTCAGTGACAACCCTGTCGTATTCAACGAGTTCTTCAGTCATCTTTTCAGGATCCTGGGAATAGCAGTTCTTCATGAATACGAGGTCACGCTGCTGTTTCGGCTTCAGGTCGGGATGTTCACGTGGGATGCCGAGTGCCAGACCGCAGACTACAAATACACCTTTAGGGAGTTTCAGAAGTTCGGCTACGGCTTTCGGATCGACAGTGCGAAGATAACCCACGCAGTTGCATCCGAGTCCGCATGATTCGGCGGCGACTACTGCGCTCATCATGGCGAGCGAAGCATCGATGATACCGATGATGGTGCCGTCCATGGTGTCGGTGAAGGGTGGCATAGTCACACCCTTTTTCTCGGCAAGAAGTGTCATCTTGTTATAGTCGGAACAGAAGATAAGCAGTCGGTTGCAGGTCTTCAATTGTTTCTGTCCGGTAAGTTCATATAGCTTTTCCTTAATCTCCTGATCATCGATGTCGATTACTGAATATTGCTGTCCGTTATAGCTTGTCGGGGTGTTGCGGACTGCATCGTATATGAAGTCCATTGTCTCCTGTGGTATAGCCTCGCGCTCGTAGCGGCGGATGGAAACCCTGTCGAGCAGGGTCTGTCTTACGTCTTTCATATTTGGGTTATGTTATATAGTTTTAAAAGTAAGGAGGCAAAAGGCAAATAAGCCTTATGCCTCCTTTATAAAAGCCACATCAAAGGTTTTGTGATGAAACTCCGATAGACAGGATTTGAGTTCCACCGGCGCTTTGTAATCCGCCTGCGTCCCCAAAGGGAACACCACCCGAAAGTGGGGGGCCCGCCATTGCATCCGGCAGATGGTCTCGGTATTTCATTAAAGTTTGATGAGTTTCCCAAATTGCTTTGATGTGGTGTTGGGATTATCTATTTTATTCACGGCGGCTCTCCGTCGTTCTGTTTCTATAACGCAAAGATAATGCATAAGGTTGAAACTTCCAAATTTTCTTCAGAAAAATCTGTAATTGTTTTTGTGAATCTTTGGCAGAGAAAAAATTTATATTTATTTTTGCATATAAAATCTGGTGTATCCATCAGATTGAATTTGTGAAAATTGAATGAATGACAATTAGTAAATACATCATGAAAAAACTGTTGTTGCTGGTGCTTCTTGCCGTTGTCTGTGATGTGTCAGTCCAGGGAGCCGATTACTATGTCTCGCCTTCAGGTCTTGACTCGAATCCGGGTACGGAAGAATTGCCTTTCTATAATATCAGTAGAGCTATTTCAAAAGCAATGGCTGGCACGACCATCTATCTTCGTGAAGGCATCTACAAGCCGGGTGTCGGTGATATAATGAAGGTGAAAGGCGAAAGCAACGTCTATGACTGTGTCTTTTTTCTATCTGCTGACGGCACATCTCAGAAACCTGTTACGATTACAGGGTATCCCGGTGAATCCGTTGTCATAGATCTATCGGATATCAAAACTGAAAATCGGATCATGGGATTCGATTTGCGTGGAAACTATTGGTGTCTTAAAAATTTTGATATTGTAGGTATTCAGGTGACCCAGACAGGTCACACCCAGAGTATAAACATCGGACTTTTTGGTGGAAGCAACTGCATCATAGAAAATGTCAATATGCACGACGGAATGGGAATTGGAGTCTACGCTACAAAAGGAAGCAATAATCTTGTGTTGAATTGCGATGCCTACAATAATTACGATCCTGTGTCGGAAAACGGTCACGGAGGTAATTGCGATGGTTTTGGATTTCATCTTAACAAGGCGGAATTCACAGGTAATGTATTGCGCGGATGCAGGGCATGGAGAAACAGCGACGATGGATTTGACCTTATCAATAATTTTGCTCCTGTTGTGATTGAACAATGTTGGGCATGGGAAAACGGCTATGATGCGCAAATGTTGGGTCGTGGAGACGGAACAGGTATCAAAAGTGGAGGATATGGTATGGGCAGTTCTCCTAAAGTCCCTGCCGTGATACCGAGAAATATTATCAGAAATTGTATCACTTACGCAAATAAAAATCAGGGATTTTATGCCAATCATCATCTTGGAGGTCTTGATTTCGTAAACAATTCAGCATATCGCAACCGTAGAAACTTCAACATGGTGAATAGAAAATCTGTCCAAGAAGCTGTCGATGTTGATGGATATGAATATTATCTTGCAAACAACGTTGCCTTTTCTCCTGTTCAGGATGGGGCTGACTGCATAAATATCAATAAGATTGAGAGCTCGCTTTCCAATAATACTTTTGATGGAACTTGTTCAGTAGGTCCTTCTGATTTCAAAAGTCTTGATGCTTCGGAGTTGCTATTGCCCCGAAAGGCAGATGGCTCGCTCCCTGATATAGAATTTCTAAGACTCAGAGAAACTTCAAAGGCATTCCGGAACCTTATGGGCTGGGAGTTTGAAAATAGCAATGAGTTGCATTCTATTTATTTTGATTCTTATATTGACAATGCCTATTTTGATTTGAATGGTCTTATAGTTGATAGTCCGAACAGGGGAATTTATATACACAAAGGCAAGAAAACATTGAAGTATTAAGTCCCCGTTCCTAAAAACGGGGACCGGCGTCAGAAGATGTTGTTTATTAATGTACACTTAGACCCCATCTCAAAAAATTTCAGAGCCCCTGGGGTCTTAGTGCATATTGAAGAAATGATCTACGGGGCCGTGTCCTTTGCCGATTTTATATTGTGAGCCGGAGGCTATGGCATTCGATATGTATTCTTTAGCAGATTTTACAGAATCATTTAGTGAATTCCCTTTAGCCATAAATGAAGCTATTGCTGAAGATAAGGTGCATCCTGTGCCATGGGTATTGACTGTGTCTATACGTTTGGATTCCAAGTAGATTGTCTCCTTAGTCTCTGCATTATAGAATACATCAACGAGCTTTTCATCAGAAAGATGTCCCGCCTTCAGCATAACTGATGCTCCAAATCGTGACAATTCGACGGCTGCGTCAGGCAATTCGTCCTGACTGCCGATTTTATGCCCCAGAAGTATTTCAGCCTCCGGAATATTGGGTGTAATGATTCTGCTTCTTGGTATCAGCACATCCCTAAGTGTCGCAACGGCATCTTCTTCAAGAAGAGGATCTCCTGAAGTCGCGACCATTACAGGGTCAAGGACAATATTCTTGATTTCTGGATATGCATCAAGAGTATTCCTTACAGTCCGAATCAAGTCTGCTGAGTGAAGCATTCCGATTTTGACAGCATCGGTCCCCACATCATCAAGAATAGAATGGATTTGAGCCGCTACAAATTTTTCCGGCACCGGCAAAACA
>JAIDQZ010000134.1 GCA_029062005.1 Muribaculaceae bacterium
ATACTGTCGGACCTTGCGGTGAGGACGAGATTCGAACTCGTGGTAGGATTGCTCCTACGTCAGTTTAGCAAACTGGTGGTTTCAGCCACTCACCCACCTCACCTTAAGAGGATTTCTCTCATTTGCGTTGCAAAGTTAATAAGTTTTTTTTGAATCGCCAAATATTTCAGGAATAATTTTTATTAATCGGTCATTTTTTCTAAATTTGCATGAATTTCCAATTTGGAATCTATACTATAGCAATATGAAAAAACTATTTCTTTTAAGCGTGGCATGTCTTGTGTCTGCACATGCCTTTGCTGAATCTCCTCTTTGGATCAGGGATGTGGCGATCTCTCCCGATGGTGAGACCATTGCATTCACTTACAAAGGTGATATCTTCACTGTATCTCCCTCAGGGGGCGAAGCACGTCAGTTGACATCAGATGAATCTTATGACTCAAAGCCGGTTTGGACACCTGACGGGAAAAGGATCGCGTTTCGCAGCGATAGGGAAGGAAGTGATGATATTTTCATTATGAACTCAAATGGAGGTCAGGTGAAACGTCTCACCACTTCAAGTGTCGCAGAGATGCCGCTTGCTTTCCTCAATGATTCTACGCTCATTTTTTCTGCCAATGAGATGCCGGCACAGAAATCTGCGCAGGCTCCAATCTTGCCGCAGACATATTCGCTTGATGTCAACAGACCCGGCACCCGTCCGTCGATGTTCCTTTCAATGCCCATGCTGTTCTCGTCAGCCGGACGCGGAGGAAAGATCATTTTCACTGATAAAAAAGGTTATGAGGATCCTTTCCGAAAGCATGAGCGCAGCTCCGGCACGAATGACATATGGCTGTATGATAACGGCGACTTCCGACAGCTGACCACTTTCAACGGGCATGACCGTAATGCTGTCTGGGCGCCCGGGAATGATTCCTTTTATTTTCTCTCGGAAGAGGACGGCACTCTTAATATTTATGCAGCCGACCTGAATGGTGGCAAGCGCAGGCTTACCTCATTTGAAAAGCACCCTGTAAGAAATCTTTCGGTCTCTGACAATGGACTTATGGCTTTCAGCTGGGATGGGGAGTTATACACGCTCAAGGATGGAGGGCAGCCCGCTAAAGTGAATGTGGAGATTATCTCCGACGATTATGATGCTGATCTTGTAAAACGTTACGTGTCAGGTGGTGCCTCATCGTTTTTTGTGGCTCCTAAAGGCAACGAATTGGCTATCGTGATTCGGGGTGATATCTATGTGACAGATGCAAAATACAAGACCACGAAGCGTATAACCGATACGCCGGATCAGGAAAGGACCGTAAGTATATCGCCCGATGGCAAGACTATGGTCTATGACAGTGACCGTGACGGCTATTGGCAGCTCTTTACCGCTAAGATTAAGAATGACAAGGAAGATCAGTTTGCGTATGCCACGGAAATAGTGGAGGAACCTCTTTATAAATGCGCTACAAGTGCCATGCAACCTGTAATCAGTCCTGACGGGAAGAAAGTTGCGTTTCTTGAAAACCGTTCCGAACTCCGCGTTATAGACTTGGACACAAAGAAAGTGACGACAGCACTTGATGGCAAATTCAATTATTCATATGCCGACGGAGATCAGCAGTTTGCCTGGAGTCCGGATAGCCAATGGCTCGTAATGAATTATATAGGAGTGGGAGGTTGGAACAATACTGATATAGCTTTGGTTAAGGCAGACGGATCAGAGGTGATCGATCTTACGGAGAGTGGTTTCAGTGACGGTAATCCAAAATGGGTGCTCGGTGGGAAAGGCATCACTTATGAGTCTGCCAAATACGGCATGAAGAATACCGGCAGCTGGGGCAATCAGAGCGACATCATTCTGATGGCTCTCGACGGAGATGCCTGGGATGACTTCAACATGACTGAAGAGGAAGCCGACATTAAGGAAAAGTCAGATAAGGATAAGGGTGAACAGGAGTCGGAAAAAGATGATAAGAAAGGGAACAAAGGTAAGAAAGGAAAGAAGGATAAGAATTCTTCCGCTGATAAGAAGGATGAACCCAAATTCGTTCCAGATCTTGCCAATCGCCGTTACCGTACCAGGCGACTTACAGGTAACTCTGCACTCATCGGCGACTATTTTTTGACTCCGAAAGGCGACAAACTTTATTATACCGCCACGAGCACGGAAGGGAAACATAATCTTTATTGTCGTGATTTAAAGAAAGGCGATGTGTCGGTCATATCGTCAGGTATCTACGGAATGGATCCTGATGCGAAAGGGGAGAACCTCTTCCTTTGGGGAAACGGTGGCATCAAGAAGATGTCGCTATCCGGCGATAAGATCGAAGATGTGGAGTATGAGGCTCTCTACGACCGCAATCCTTCTAAAGAACGCGAATATATGTATGACCATATGCTTCGTCAGGTGAACGATAAATTCTATGATGAGAACCTGCACGGGGTTGACTGGGCTTTCTATGGCGACCACTACCGGAAATTCCTTCCTTATATATCCAACAACCGTGACTTTGCTGAGATGTTGAGTGAGATTCTTGGAGAACTGAATGCTTCACACACCGGCGGCAGGGCATATGGTGGAGGCGTTTCGCTTCCTTCCGCTTCATTAGGTGCATATTACGATGATTCCTATATGGATGAAGGCATCCGGATATCCGAGATAATTCCGCGTGGTCCCCTTTCTGTCAAGTCGGCGGGTCTCAAAGCGGGTGATGTGATCCTTTCCATCGATGGCAACCTGATAGCTCCTCGTCAGGATATCAATCCTCTCCTTGAAGGTAAGAGTGGGAAAAAAGTGCGTCTGTCGGTGAAAGGTACAGACGGCAAGACGCGCGATGTGACGGTGCGTCCCGTATCATTAGGTGCTCTTTCCGACCTCAGCTATCAGCGTTGGGTTGAAAATAATGAGCGCGTTGTCGACAGCCTTTCAGGTGGTAAAATTGGTTACATTCATGTTCAGGGAATGAACACCTCAAGTTATCAGAATGCTTATGACCGTCTTCTCGGTAAATACCGCAACTGTGATGCTGTGGTCGTAGATACACGCTATAACGGCGGTGGATGGCTTCACAATGACCTTGCCATTCTTCTCAATGGAAAGGAATACGCGCGCTATTCGCCCCGCGGTCAGTATATCGGCAGTGAGCCATGGGCACAGTGGACAAAGCCCTCTGTGATGCTTGTCAACGAATGCAACTATAGCGACGCCTCCGGAACTCCTTATGTGTTCCAGACCCTTGGAATAGGTGATGTTGTGGGTGCTCCAATTCCGGGAACCATGACTGCCGTTTGGTGGGAGACGCAGATCGATCCAAGTCTTGTCTTTGGTATTCCTCAGGTGACTAACCTGTCGGTAGACGGCAAGCCTCTTGAGAATACTCAGCTTAATCCTGATGTAGTCATCTACAATACACCCTCCGATGTGGAAGCCGGACGCGATGCCCAGCTTGAAGGCTCGGTACTGCACCTCATGCGGAAGCTGAATCTTAAATAGTATACATGCATAATAAATCTATAATTATGATTACTTTCTTGATTGTTCTTATTTGCATGTTGGGTGCATGTCTGCCGATAAGCCGTCTTGTCCTTAATATGATTAACAGGAGTGATCGATATTCAGATGAATTTAAGCGTAAAGCGCGAATCTGGCAAAACGTGTTTCGAGTCATGTGCATTCTGGTTGCATTTGTTCTGTTGATGGTGCTTAGATCGTATTTGAATTCGTCTGATTAAATATATAGATATAAGACATATAGTTATGGCAAAGGCGGAATCCAACCGGATTCCGCCTTTGATATTGATGTTGATTATTGTTTAGTGGCCTCGATAATTGATTACTTGAGCTTTGCGATGGTGTCGAGGGCCTCGCGGCATTTGTCAGTGACATACTGCCAGTCGCCTGCAGCCACCTTGTCTTTCGGGAAGAGCTTGGAGCCCATGCCTACACAGTAAACTCCGGCTGCAAACCATCCCTTGAGATTTTCCTCAGTCGGTTCAACACCACCGGTCACCATAATCTTGGACCAGGGCATCGGGGCGAGAAGACCTTTTACGAACTTCGGGCCGAGCACATCGCCGGGGAATACCTTGCAGAGGTCGCATCCTGTTTCCTGTGCGAATCCGATTTCTGATACAGTGCCGCATCCCGGTGTGTAAGGAACCAGGCGACGGTTGCAGACTTTGGCTACCTCCGGGTTGAAAAGTGGTCCTACCACGAAGCATGCACCCTGCTGTATATAGAGGGAAGCTGCAGCCGGCTCCACGATGGATCCGACTCCAAGTGCCATTTCCGGGCACTCCTTGGCGGCAAACTTCACTACTTCTGCAAAAATCTCATGGGCAAAGTCGCCGCGGTTTGTGAATTCGAATGCACGTACACCGCCATCATAGCAAGCCTTTACGACTGCCTTTGCCACCTCGGCATCCTTGTGATAGAACACCGGCACCATAGGAGCCTCTGCCATCTTGGCGAGCACCTGCTGCTTATCAAATCTTGCCATTTTTATTTTGGGTTTCTGGTTATTAGGTTGGTGGTTGTCGGCTTAGCGCTGCACACGACCGTTGGCGCTTCCTCCGGCGAGAGCTTCCACTTCGGCAACTGTCACGAGGTTGAAGTCTCCGGGGATTGTCTGCTTGAGGGCGGAAGCTGCCACGGCGAATTCAAGTGCCTCGCCCTGAGTCTCCTTGTTGAGGAGTCCGTAGATAAGACCGCCTGAGAATGAGTCGCCTCCGCCTACTCGGTCTACTATCGGGTTGATATCATAGCGCTTTGACTCATAGAATTCTTCACCGTTGTAGATCATTGCCTTCCAGCCATTGTGGCTTGCAGAGTATGATTCGCGAAGGGTGGATACCACATATTTGAATCCGAATTCCTTAGCCATGGCTTTGAATATGCCTTTGTATCCTTCCGCTGAAGTCTCACCGGCTTCCACGTCTGCGTCAGGTTTGAAGCCAAGGCAGAGCTCCGCATCTTCCTCATTGCCTATGCATACATCTACATACTTCATAAGTGGACGCATGATAGACTGGGCTTTTTCGCTTGTCCAGAGCTTCTTGCGGAAGTTCAGGTCGACTGATACGGTCACTCCATGACGCTTGGCTGCTTCGCATGCAAGACGTGTCAGCTCGGCTGCCTTATCGCTGATTGCGGGTGTGATGCCGCTCCAGTGAAACCAGTCGGCTCCCTTCATGATCTCGTCAAAATCGAAATCAGATGGGTCTGCCTCTGCGATTGCTGAGTGAGCGCGGTCGTAGATCACTTTTGAGGGACGCATCGAGGCGCCGGTCTCGCAATAGTAGATACCTACGCGGTCACCGCCACGGGCAATATACTGCGTGTCAACACCATAACGGCGCAGGGCATTGACTGCAGCCTGTCCGATCTCATGAGTAGGCAGTTTGGTTACAAACTTTGCGTCCATGCCATAGTTGGCGCAGCTTACAGCCACATTGGCTTCGCCGCCTCCGAAGATAACTTCGAAGATGTCGCTTTGAATAAATCGCCGATTTCCTTCCGGCGATAGACGGAGCATTATTTCTCCAAGGGTTATTACTCGTTTCATACCGCAAATTTAAGCATTTATTTGCAAACCTCATAATAATACATAAGAAAAAATTTATTTTTCCGTTCATTATACAGTGCCCGACAGTTCAGGTGCATGCTCCTTATTATGAAATACGGTTCTTTTCCTTTCAGAATACTCATGTCTGTGTTGTCGCTTGCTATGGCAGGCTTCACATTCAGTGCGCATGCAAAGTGGGGAGAAAAAGTGCCCAACAGGCAATATGCCGACCTAAAGCGCTGGCACTGGGGTTTCTCTGTAGGCACTCATGTCCAGGACCTTGCATTCACCCATTCGGGGTTTATATCTGACGACGGCAGACAGTGGCAGATAGAAGTCCCGGGCTTTTCTCCCGGATTTAACGCTACTGTTCTCGGTGATTTGCGGCTGCATTCTTATTTTAATCTCCGTCTGTCTCCGGGCATGTATTTCGGTTCTAAGACTGTTGAGATGCTCGACTATAATTCAGGAGAACGGCAGCTGCAGGATATAAAGAGCGCGCTTGTGGTGATACCCGTGGATCTGAAAATCTCGGGAGACAGACTTCACAACACCAGACCATATTTCACAGTTGGTGCCATGGGGGTCCTCGATATATCAAAGAAGAGATCCGATCCTATAGTCACAAAAGGATTTGACACTATGCTTACGGTCGGATTGGGATGTGACTTCTATCTTCCGTTCTTCAAGCTTTGTCCGGAAATAAAGTTTTGCTTCGGCTTGACCGACATCCTGAAGCATGACCGTCCGGATCTCGATGATAATCCCGCTGCCATGCATATAACGCAGTCGTTGTCAAAAATGAAAAGCAATATGGTGGTATTGTCGTTCTACTTTGAATAAACTTACAGCGAGAGTTTCTGTCTCTTAATTAAGAATGAATATCCTTTTCAAGAAATATATCTTGCTTTCGCGTGCCTTGCTGAATGCTTCAGTGGGGCTCATGGTATGGTGCATGCTGTTTCCGGCAGCTGTTTTGGCTCAGTCTGATCCTCTTTATACTCAGAGCTGGGCGATTCCTGCACTTTATAATCCGGCGACTGCAGGCTCAACCGATTATTTGCGGATAAGGGGTGCCGGACGCATGCAATGGGTAGGCATAAGGAATGCTCCCAAAAGCTTTTCCGGATCGGCGGATATCCCGTTCAAATTGCTCAATCGCCGTTGGGGCGCGGGAGCTAATGTGACACAGGAAGGCATAGGACTCTTCTCAAATACTTATGTCAACGGTCAGATAAGCGGTCGTCTGAAAAAGATATTCGGTGGTGAGCTTACTCTCGGACTTCAGGTCGGATATTTCGGTTCCAGTTTTCGTGGTTCGGAAGTGTATATCCCTGATGAGGACGATTATCATGACTCAAACGATCCTTCCATACCTAATCAGGATGTGGGAGGAGGTACTGTCGACTTCGGAGTCGGGATATATTATTCTCATCCCAAGTTTCATGTCGGAATATCGATGCTTCATCCTGCGTCTCCAAAGGTCAAGCTTAACACAAAGGGAACTACTTCGTCAAGTGCCACATCTGACAATCATGAATATGAAACTTATGTTAACAGGACCTTGTATTTGACGGCAGGAAGCAATATTCCGATTAAAAACACGTTAATAGAATTGCAGCCCGATCTCATTGTGGCTTCCGACCTGAAGGATTTCTCCGCCGTTCTGTCGCTGAAGGGATGGTATAATAAATTTCTTTTTGGCGGTATAGCATACAGATGGGATGATGCCATAAGCATAAATCTGGGGGCTGAATTTAAAAATTTCATACTTGGTTATGCCTATGACATCCCGACCACACGCATTTTAAAAGCATCAAGCGGAAGCCATGAGATCATAATCGGCTATCGGATGAAGCTTGACTTCAGTGGCAAGAACCGCAACCGGCACCGGAGCATCAGGCTGATGTAGCGACAGTTTAGGGAATAGATTTGGACAGTGTATATATTACAATCTCTATTATATAAATGAGAATTTCAGAAATCAAGAATATCAGAAAGGCATTCGGCATGACATACGTATGTATGGCTTGCATGATTGTTGCGCTTTTTTCACTCGTCGGGTGCGCATCTATGGCAAGAGGCGGCTCCGGCGGTGAAGTGACAGGTGTGGGTGGCAGCACATTTGCAGAGCCTACTCCTTACGGCATGGTGCTTGTAGACCGAGGCTCATATGCTATGGGTCCATCCAAAGATGATTCCATCTGGGGCATCAAAGGAAATCCCCGTGGCGTGTCGGTGGATGCGTTCTGGATGGATGAGACCGAGGTCACTAACTCAAAATACAAACAGTTTGTGTTTTGGGTACGTGACTCCATTATTCGCGAACGTCTTGCCGATCCTGCTTACGGAGGCAACGAGGCATTCAAGATAGAGGAGGATAAGGAAGGTAATCCTATAACTCCCTATCTTAATTGGAACAAGCCGATCCCATGGCGTAATGCCAATGAAGACGAGCAGCGAGCCATAGAGAGCGTATATCGTACAAACCCTATCACCGGGCAGCGTGAACTTGATCCTACGCAGCTTAACTATAGGTATGAGATATTCAATCACACCGAGGCTGCTAAGCGTAAGAACAGGATTGACGCTACGCGTCGTGACTATAACACCGATAATCCGGTCAATTATGATCTTCCGATCATATCAAAAGATACGGCTTATCTGACTGATGAGGGTGAAATAGTGCGCGAGACCGTGACTCGTCCTCTGACCGGAGACTTCGATTTCCTGAATACTTACATTGTCAATGTCTATCCTGACACAACGGCATGGATCAATGATTTTGACAATTCCTATAATGAACAGTACACCCGTCTTTATTTCTCTAATCCGGGCTATAACAACTATCCTGTGGTGGGTGTAAGCTGGGACCAGGCCAATGCTTTCGCCAACTGGCGTACCGACTACCTGAGGCGCAGTCTCGGCAAGGAAGGTATTTACATCGAGCCTTTCCGTTTGCCTACTGAAGCAGAATGGGAGTATGCTGCGCGTGCCGGGAATTCTGAAAGTTCATTCCCCTGGAGCGAGACCCTTCCTATGGATGAGCGGGGGTGCTTTTATGCCAACTTCAAGCCCGGTGATGGCGACTATGTGCGCGACGGTCATCTGATCACATCTCCTGTCGGCACGTACAAGGCTAACGACTTCGGTCTCTTTGATATGGCGGGCAATGTGAGTGAATGGACTTCGACTGCCTTTACAGAGAGTATCGACAGGCTTACAAGTGACATTAATCCCGAATACAGATACAATGCTGCCATTGAGGATCCGTATAAGATGAAGCGCAAGATAGTGCGCGGAGGCAGTTGGAAAGATGTCATGCACAATCTGCGCAGCGACCTTCGTCAGTGGGAATATCAGAATGAGCAGCGCTCATATATCGGCTTCCGCTGTGTGCGATCCCAGATAGGATTTGCAAAAGGTACTCAAAAGAAAAAATAAATAAGCCTTCACCGGAATTCAAAATATAATATCATTCCAATGGTCAAGATTCGCAAATACGCAAACTTTATAGAACGCTTCCTTCACGGCGAGAAAGGTCAGCGCTTTTTCAATATCGCTTATTCAATAGGTGCGGCAGTTGTAATCTGGGGCGCGCTTTTCAAGATACTCCATCTTCCAGGTGGCAGCACGTTGCTCTGCATAGGCATGGGCACTGAGATAGCGATGTTCCTTCTGACAGCTTTCGACCGGCCGCCTAAAGATTATCATTGGGAAGACGTGTTCCCTGTGCTCGACAGTCATGCCCCGGAAGATCGTCCTGATCTCAGCGGACATGGTGGGGGAGGTGTCGCCGGAGGTATCTCAGGTGGTGTGATCTTAGCCGGTGGAGGAAGTCACGGCACATCCGGAGAGGATGTTGAGTCCGGCTTGCAGTCTCCTGCGGCACAGATCGGTCAGTCCGGTGCATCCGGAGCGGTTGTTATTGCCGGAGGTGGAGGCGGTGTCATGGCTCCCGGTGTCGACATCTCAGAGGATGACACTGCTGATCTTGTGGATTCAATGAAAGAGATGACTGAACAGATGAAGGGTGTCACCGAGCAGATAGCTCAGTTAAAGGAGACCACAGATGCGCTCAATAAGGTAAGCGCAGTGCTTCTTGAATCATATAAAGCCATCACTGACAATTCAGAGTCCGTTTCAGCATCCTCAAATGGCTATGTGGAACGTCTGGAAGATCTCAACAGAAATATTGGCGGTCTTAACACAATCTATGAGATCCAGCTCAAGAGCATCAGCTCGCAGCTTGAGAGCATAGACCGGGTCAACCGCGGATTGAAGGATATCCGGGACATGTACGAGAAATCAGCCAACGAATCAAGCCGCTATTGCGAGGAAACCGAACGTATGAGCCGCTATATGCGCCAGCTCAACAAGATATATGAGAATATGATCACTGCCATGACCATGAATATGGCGAATCCGATGGCAGGTGCGACCGCGGCACAAAGGACAAATCCGTTTGAAGAAAAATAATATGGAGACCGGTATATAGATCGATCCGGGAAACTCCACAACTTAACAACCCAACAACCCCGAAATGGCAGGAGGAGGAAATAACGTAGCAAGAATGTCGCCAAGGCAGAGGATGATCAACCTAATGTATATCGTCCTTACAGCCATGCTCGCACTCAACGTTTCGAGTGACGTGCTCAATGGCTTCAGCCAGGTTCAGGACTCCCTGCACCGCACAAACGACAATCTTTCTACAAAAAATAAAATACAGTTCGACTATCTGGCGGAGCTTTATGAGAAAAACCCCGCCAAGGCGGGACCATGGTATGAAAAAGGCAACCGGCTTCATGAGCGTACAGGAAAACTTTATGCATTGATTGAAGAGATAAAGGGTGATATAGCTGTAAAAGCTGATGGAAAAGATGCCGACTACAAGAATCTTACAAATCTGGATGATCTCGAAGCTGCTTCGGCGGTGCTGCTGAATCCTTCATCCAAAAGGGGAGAGAAGCTACGCGAGGCTATCAATGAATACAGGGCATATGTCACCACTCTTGTTGCCGACACTGTGAAGCGCAACGTCATCAATGAGATGCTGTCTACTGAGTCAGGCGGAGTGAAAGGCACTGTAGGTGAAGTGAAGTGGGAGGAGAAGCTCTTCGACAATATGCCGGCGATAGCAGCGGTCACCATGCTCACGAAATTGCAGAACGACGTGAGCCAGGCTGAGAGCGAGGCGCTTTCAAACCTAATCACCAACGTTGATATCGGCGATGTGCGCGTCAACGAGCTTAACGCATACGTGCTTCCCAATTCCAATATGGTGATGCGGGGCGGCAAATATTCGGCAAGGATAGTGCTCGCGGCAATTGATACCACGATGCGTCCAGAGATCTTCATAAACGGTCAGAAACTCTCCAACCCGGACGGCATGTATGAGTTCGTTGCCGGTCAGACCGGAGCGCATGAATACTCGGGTTATCTTGAGGTGAAGAAAGGTGACGGCACTCTTGAGAAGCATGAATTCAAGTCTCAGTACAACGTCATAGAGCCGATGGCGACGATCTCTCCGACGATGATGAATGTGCTGTATGCAGGTATTGACAATCCGATCTCTATTTCAGTTCCCGGGGTACCTATGACGGCTCTTACGGCTACTATGACCAACGGGACGCTGACAAGAAGCGGCGACCATTGGATAGCGCGTCCAACTAAAGTCGGGGAGAACGCAGTGATCAACGTGTCGGCTTCCGTCGACGGTCACAGTCAGAATGTCGGAAGCATGACGTTCCGTATCAGGCAGTTGCCGGATCCGACGGCCTATATATCCGTAAAGGATGCCCAGGGTAATCCATCGGTCTATAAAGGTGGTCCTAAGAGGATCAGTAAGGCGGCTCTCATGGCTGCTGAAGGTCTGTCTGCGTCAGTCGACGACGGAATCCTCGATGTGGCTTACTCGGTAGTCTCCTTCTCTACGATTTTCTTCGACTCAATGGGTAATGCGATTCCAGAGGTGAGCGACGGCTCCAAATTCTCAGGGCGTCAGAAAGAACAGTTCCGTCGCCTGAAGAACGGACAGCAGTTCTTTATTTCGGATGTCAAGGCTAAGGGACCCGACGGTATCACCCGCTCAATATCCCCTATGCAGGTGGTGCTTAATTAAGATAAACCGGAAAGAATAATGAAAATACTCAGAAGTATATTCCCTATAGCCGCTATGGCGGTGACGGTCCTGGCTTCAGTAGCGCAGGACAATACCGGAGTTGTGCGACGCAACGGCGCATCGAAACGAGGTCAGAAGCAGGAAGAGACCACAGGTCCGAAAATCACAGACCGCATGCAGGGATTTTTCGAAAGTCCTAAGACTCATGATGCGGATCTCGCATACATGCGTGAGATATACCGGCAGCTCGACTTGAAGAATGTAGCTGAAAACACTCCGCTCTATTTTCCGGAAGATATAGTCGACGGTCAGCAGAATCTTTTCCGTATCATACTCGGACTCGTGGTCGACGGTAAGATCCCCGCTTATGAATATCTCGATGGCAGGGAAGTTTTCACCGACCAGTACAAGGTCAAGGTCGGCGAGATGCTCGATCGCTTTGATATATACTATCAGAGCCAGGGCAATGGCGACAGGACAGTCTACACTATCGAGGAGGCGGATGTGCCTACGGGGCAGGTATTGAAATATTACATCATAGAAAAGTGGGAGTTCGATCGCCGTACCAATAGGATGAAGACATATGTGGAGGCTATCTGCCCTGTATTGACACGTGGCGGCGACTTCGGAGGTGATGCCAACTATCCTATGTTCTGGGTTAAATTCGATCAGCTCCGTCCCTATCTTGCCCAGCAGTATGTATTCCTGACCGATGATAACAATCTTCCCCAGTACAGTCTTGACGATTATTTTAATCTCGGCATGTATAAGGGTGAGATCTATAAGACAAAAAACCTCCGCAATCTTTCGATGGCTCAGATGTATCCTGATGAAGACGACATGCAGCGTGCCCAAGACAGTATAGATACGCGTCTGAGGGAATTCGGAAAGAACCTCTGGGTGCCTACCCGTGATGAATATCTTGCGATGCGTGAGGCTGAGGAAGAAGCTGAAGCCAGACGTCAGGAAGCTCTTGCTAAGGGAGACTCGATTCCCGAAAGGACTACTGTGTCAGCTGATGAGGAAGAAAATACTACTGTCACCAAGACGCGTTCTTCCAGACGTCAGGGTCGTAAGAAATCGACTTCTGCATCGGCAGCCAAGAAGCCGAGCGCTCCAAAGACCAAGGTTTCTCAGCCAAAGACTCCTTCTTCAAGTTCAGGCAATTCGAGCGCTGCAAAGTCAGTGCGTAGACGCAAGCGCTGATCTTCTTTATTCATTAAGGCTGATCGCAGTCTGGAGTCTTGATTTTATTGCGTAGATTGACCGCACTCCACACTATCGAGACTGTCAGAATGATAGCCATGAGGGTATATGACCAGATTGGGTTGGTAACCAGTGAGGTCAGGAAGCAAGAGGTGGTTATCAGTATTGCGCCTGCCATACCTGAAGCGGATTTCAGAGTGAGCCGATAGTCATACAGACGGCGGTTGACGATATAGTAGACAGCAAGGCAGATGGCATTGTCTGCCACCAGTGCATATCCCAGACCTATCAATCCGAAAAAGTAAAAACCGATACAGCTGAGAGCAAGGTTCTGTATGTTCCCATACAGTCCTTCCATATAGAAGAATACCCTTTTGTTATTCTTGGCGAAGGTGATGTATCCCATCGGCATAATTAGCGCGCGCAGCGTAATTCCAAGACCCATCCATCTCATTAGAGGCAGGATGGGTTCAAATTGACTGGTAAAAAGCACTCTTATCACGATGGGGGCTGTCAATATAAGAAGACAGGCGGCAGGTGCTATGATGAGTGCCACGATTTCTGTCTGACGGTTTACTATGCCATGCATCCTGATATTGTCCGAGGCGGCTTTCGTGAGCCGGGGGAAATAGTCCATTGCCATAGCTGCGAACACCATTCCGGAATATTGTGCGGTTGCCGAATTTGCAGCCTGAAATAGTCCGACATCCTCATAAGAACCGAAAGTCTTGATAAACAAATTGATTATATAAGTTCCGGTAGTGCCGATCAAGTCGCTCGCCATAAGTATTATCCCCATTCCTATCATCCGTTTGATCAGTGACTTGTGTTCGCTCATATGGAACTTGAAGGGCATTGTCTCCGCACTCTTTCGTAAAGATATATAGTAGAACAGGAACATTGCGGCGGAAAGTGCTATCATTGCCGGAACAATTCCGTTTGTGCCATATAGATAATATAATGGGACTCCCAGGAAAAGCCCCGCAAGTCCTCCTACTATAGATGCCTTTGACAGTCGTTTCACTTCATGGAGTCCCTGAAGCATGGCAAGCATTCCGGAACCTGCTATTCCTAATGCTACGGCGATGCCGAGCAGCATGAACTGCCATGACATTTCGGAGTTGCCGAATGTCAGGCGGCTCAGGGGAGTGGCAAACAGAATACAGATCAAAGCGCCTAATAGCGAGGTGGCTGCCAATATCCTGAGAGCAAGACCGATAAACTGAGAGGTGGATGTCTTGTCGCCGGAATGGTCTGCCATTTCTTTTACTATAGCAAGGTTCAATCCGAGTGAAGAGAATTTCTGGATGGTGTTTGATGAGGAAGTGAAGAGTGCTGAGACTCCCATTCCGTCCGAACCAAGAAGCACAGCCACACACTTCCCGCGCGCCCAGTTTATGAGGATCTGAAACACCTGCACACCCCCGAACATGGAAGTGCCTTTTAGAATGCTTTTATATGAGTTTTCAGATGCCATTCTTTTTCATTATGATTGGGTCAAGTATCTTGAGTGCGATTCTCGCTAATGGAATCGGCAGACGCATCAATGCAAGATAGCGGGGGCTTGTCTTCCCCTTGAGTTTCGAAATATCGAAATTTTTCATTGCCGAAGAAATCCGTTTGACTGAGACTGTCTTCTGTTTACTTTCAAGGCTTGACAGATTGATCATTCTTAGCATATCTACAGCGGCATACAGTTTATTCTCAAGGGCACGTATGTGTGTATCGGAGTTTTCTCCAAATACTGTGGCTGTCATTGACAGCAGTCCGTCGCATGTCAGCATTTTGCTGTCGATTATACGCGGAATATTTATGTGTGTCACGGATTCTTCGTTTTGCCTGTAATAATAGCGGGATTCTGTAAAAACGACATTTTTGCTCATCGACAGCAGCCAGCGTGAAAGCAGTTCGTCTGAGTATATTGATTTTAGATCGTCTCCCTTCATCCGTTTGTTTGCATTCAGGTATATATCACGTCTGATTGCGAAGCCGCACATCGGTATCTCCCAACGGCAAAGAGTACGTCTCACCAAGTCCTTGCCTTCCCACTCTTTTGAGGTGTCGATTGAGTCCAGTGGAAGAATCTTTTCTGTAATGTTTCCTTTAAGTCTCCACATTTCAGGAATCACAAGGTCAGTCTTGCAGCTTGTTATACGCCTGTGATGTATTGCTAACAAGTCAGCTGAAACTATGTCGTCAGCGTCTATGGTCACAATATAATCTGCTTTAGCAAGATTTGCCGCCCTTATTCGCGGTATGTATGCACATCCTGAATTTGACGTAGACCTGAATACTTTTATTCTGTTGTCAAGTTTGCTGTGCGATTCTGCAATTGCCACAGAGTCGTCAGAAGATCCGTCATCAACCAAAATAGCTTCCCAATCCTGAAAGTCTTGATCGGAAATGCTTTGAAGACATTCCCCGAGATAATGACCGGCATTATAAACAGGAATGATGATTGAGAAGAAAGGTTTTTCCCCCATGTTGACGGCTTGAGTTGTATTGTTATAGTCATTCATGGCTTCCGAGGTTTAAAGGTTGTGCTGACTTCCGGAAAACGTGTTTTCTTCGGGCTGTTGCAACCCCTTTAATCCAGTTATGACAGAAGGAGACAGGAGAGGGAACCTCTCCTTTTATCCACATCGGAATTTCCCGGATTGCATGCGCTATCATCCTCAGTGTCCAGTCGCGTGGATGCAGACGCAGAAATACGGCTCCTTTTGTCATCGGGCGGAGAGGGGAGCGCATGTCGCGTGTTGAAGTGGTTGGCGCATCATGGCGCACAATGGTTTCGGGTAAAAAAAATCCGCTCATGCCTGAGTCCAGGCAGTCCCTGATAAATATATCCTCTTCTCCTGACCTGAATAATGCTCCGACTCCGAAATATTCGTTAAACCATACTTTCCCCTTTACGGAGTCTTTTCTGAATGCTATTTCTATCGATGATATGAAGTATCCCTTAGGTGGTGAGTCAAGAGGGCATACTGACTCCGGATATATTTTTTTGACGGATTCTGATTCGAATCGAAATGTGAGAATGTCTGCGTCCGGATAGTCTCTGAATCCTTTTAAGACAGCATTGAGATTTTCTTCCGTATAGTCGGTATCGTCATCGCTTATGAGCAGAACCGGGGCTGTGGCATGGCACAAGGCGATATTTCTGTTGACTGCAATGCCTTTCGTGTCAGATGTTATGATCTTGAAATCCTCCCTTTCAAGTTGCGGGGGAAGGGATGTGTTGTCATTTGTCTGCCAGCTGACAAGATATTCCACTCCGGGTATTCTGGGGTGCATTCCGGCAGCAACTCTCCGTATACCCTCTTTTCCATAGGTGCAGATCATCACCTGAAGCTTCACTTCATGCTCGGTTTCGTTGCTGTTGGAGTATCTTTCGTCTCTTTTCATCCTATGGAAGAGTATTGTATTTCCTATCACAAAATTAGTAAATATTAATATTTTTTGCAAATAAAACTCAATTTTAGAAGCAGTCGGGCGTTTTAAACATATGAAAGATACTATTTGTCAGAATGATTGTATGTCGATTGTGGTTCCGGTCTATAACCGACCGGAGCTTGTCGTGCGCTGTCTTGAGAGCATTAAGGCGCAGACATACCGTCCGTTGCACATCATAGTGGTCGATAATGCTTCATCTGACGATACTGCAGATCGTGTGTCCGTGTGGATGGATTCCAACGCGGCTTCTGACTTTACTGTGGAGTTGATCTCTGAATCAAGATCAGGGGCTGCCTATGCCCGGGAGAGGGGGCTTGGCAAAGTACGCACGGAGAAAGTGATGTTTTTTGATTCCGACGATACGATGCGCCCCGAATGTGTTGATACAGTGATGGATGCATGGATGTCAGCACCTGAAGTGGAAATAGTGGCATGGCGTGTGGCGATTCATTCTGAAGATGGAGTGAGGATAACGCATGCCATTGAAGGATCTCTTCTTGAGCGTCATCTTGTACATGCTGTCCTGCGTACTCAGGGATATGCCGTAAAGACCGAATTCATACGGCGTGCAGGTGGATGGAAAGGGGAATTTCCTGTCTGGAATGATCTTGAGACGGGTGTGCGGCTGCTCTTGAATCAACCTGAGGTGAAGGCTCTTCCTGATTTGTATGTTGATGTCTTTCATCAGGAGGAAAGCATCACCGGAGTCCGCTTTTCAGATAAGGCAGGCAAATGGGAAAAATCTCTTGATGGAATTGAGCGTAATATAAAGGGCAGTGGACGAAAGGATACCTCGCGCCTTCTTGGCATCATCTCTTACCGACGGGCAATACTGGCAGCTTACTATGCAAGGGAAGGTAATCCTGAACTGGCTCATCCTCTTTATAGGCGGGCGCTTTCGGAAACGGTAAAAATAAAACGTCCGCTCATCCGTTTTGCCTATCATTGGACTCGGCTTGGGATGCGCGGAGCGTTTTCTATTATCGGAAGATTCCTTTAGATATTTTTGAATTTTGAATTAGAAATGGAATATTCACTATCCTATTTAATTCTCAATTCAAATTTCTCAATTCTCAATTCTCAATTCTCAATTCTCAATTCTCAATTAAGAAAAGGTGATCCCACGATGGCAATGTGATTGGATCCTGCTTCATCGCTTTCAGAATCTTGGGACTTACATATTTCTTATCCACTACAAGACGGAAAAGATATTCGTTCATCCAGTCATCGGTGGCTATCAGATATCCGTCGTGTCCTGTATTTCCCCAGCTGTTTTCTATCAGCCATTTTTTAGGTCTCTCCTTCTCGTCAAGATCCACTCCTGAAAGAGTCATTGCATGTGATGAAGCGCTTGCCCATGATGAGATCCTTTCTGCCTTGTCCATCCCGAACTTTGTGTCGAAAAGCGACTCGTAGTCGAAGTTGTCCATGTCGAGTGTCCCGCGATCCCTGTCGAGGAATTTGCCCACGTCACATGAAAAGTACATCGCCGTGCTGTCTTTTATCGATTTGATAGCCGCCTGCTTCAGGTCTTCCATAGGAACATTGAGGTAGGTCCAGTCCATACCATCGTAGCTATGGCGGTCATAGTCGATTCTGTATACCTTCCAGTATTCTCGCGAAGGATCGTTCATGAGCATTATATAGTCGTTTTTCAGATCGTTGCCGAGCAGTTCCTGATAAAATGACTTCGGAGTGTAGCTCTTGGTCTCTATGGCATTCCCTTTGCTGTCTCGTCTTGTCCATGTGAATTCTGTCGGTGGTTCTCCAAGAGCAAGAGCAAGCATTCTGTAGACTTCTCCGAGTTGTCTTGTCTTCAATCCCTCAAGAGCCTTTTCATCAGCACCTTTCTCCTTTGCCTGCCGAAGTCGCAGACCGTCCTCGCGCAGTCTTGTGGCGAGGTGGCGGCGGAATGCTGAAGTGCTGTTGGCAATTTCTGTCTCTGCCATAACCTCAGTCGGCACAACTCCATATTTGCTTACTATGTCTGCAACACCACAGAACGTGCCTCCGTCTGATATAGGATTCTGGAACAGCCATTCCACCTGGCGGTCTTCCATCGGAAGGTCGGAGGAGTCTATCACTCCCTGCAGGAACAGGTTGGCTTTTTCGAGCTGGTCGAAGAAGAAGTTATAGTTTTGGGAGAATGTCAGCTTGGAAAGGTCATGTTTTGCCATCGCCTGGGCGCGAAGCACATTCAGTCCTGTAAATAGCCAGCAGCGCCCTGACGATTTCTGGTCGGTGATTCCCTTTGTCTCCACCTTGTGTGAGAAATGATCGTCAAATTTGTTGCGCACCTTCTCATTGTATGCGAGTTTTTCAATACCCGTGGCATTCATGGCATTGTGCCTTGCCCTGTTGGCGGCATTGTCCTCATATCCTTTCTTGAAGCTGCTGAGCATCTCCTGAGTTATTGCCCCCTTGTCGTCGGCTGCCCCCTGCAAAGATGCTGTGATGATGATTGCCAATAAGATTCTGCGTATCATGTGATAATGGTTTATATGTCTAAATGATATATCCGGTAGGTTATGCCGCGTCCTCCAAGTCCGTTTTTTTGGTGGAGAAGACCCGAATTAAGGATTTTTCCGGCCTCTTCGTTGCTTGTGCCGAAATCGAAATATCTCCGGTTTGCGAATGCGGAGTGAATCAGATGATTAAACAGATAGGTAAGTATCCCGTTTTCTCTTCCTTCTGCCGAAGTCGCTATGTATTGGCAGTGTGCCACGGAGTTCGTGTCGTAGATGCATACAGCAGCATCCGGTTCGCTTCCTGTTCCGGACAGGAATAATCTTATGCTTTCCGGAAAACGATTCTTGAGCAGACCTAACTCAGCTTCTGTGTGCACAGGATCAGTATCATGCCTTTCTTTCAGGCATTCTTTCAAAATAGACATGAATTGTGATACGTCAGCTGTTTCCCTGATCCATGGATTGAGGGCTGAGGCTTTTTTTAGATGCCGTTTCTGTTGTGTGTTGAAGGTCGGAATGCTGCGCATGTCAATGACTGACGAGAGGTTTACTGTCTTGATTGAGGCTCCGTATCTGAAAAGCGCATAGATGTCTTCTTCTGCAGGAATACGGTGATAGATATAAGGCACTGATTTGTATATAATCCGGTTTATTCCGTATGCTCTGCACCATTCGAGCCAAGTTTCGAAAAGATGAAGCATATCGGTGCCGTCGAAATGGTTGAGAGGTGTCAGCCATCCTCCGTATGTGATGCCTTGATGCGAGTGAAGGATTCCGCCTGCATCGATATTTGCCGGCAAAACGGCTGTGGGCTTTCCCTTACGGTAAGCTATCAGTGAGCAGTCGCGGAATCTGTCGGAATGATAGTCCATATATCCACGCATATGAAGCATGGTGCCCTGCCGTGACTCATTGACAAGGCGATCCCAAAGCGCTGAGTCATCTTGCATGTATTGACGTATGCTCCATTCAGTTTCCATCTTCCGGTTTTTTCTTTAGCAAAATTAACGAAATATTCGCGTGTTGACAAATTTCTTATTAATTTTGTTATCTCAGATCCAATCTCAAAAAATTTCTGAGCCTGTGAAATTTTATGAGATGGTGTCTGAACACAAGAAAACTAACTAACAACATACAGAAATGAAATTATTCGCTTCTCTTGCCGCGAGCGCGGCTATGGCTGCTGTGGCTTTCCCGGCTCTTGCCGATAATAAGGCTGCTGTCAGGCTTGATCTTGACAAGATTAACCCCGACCTTACTATCCCTGCTGAGATATATGGTCAGTTTGCAGAGCATCTCGGCACCTGTATCTACGGCGGACTTTGGGTCGGTGAAGATTCTCCCATTCCTAATACGTCAGGCTATCGTAACGATGTGCTTCAGGCGCTCAAGGATCTCAATGTGCCGGTGATGCGTTGGCCCGGAGGCTGCTTCGCTGATGAATATCATTGGGTCGACGGCATTGGTCCGAAAAAAGACCGTCCAGTGATGATCAATAATAACTGGGGAGGAACAGTAGAAGACAATTCATTTGGCACGCATGAGTTTTTCAACCTGTGCGAACTGCTTGAATGCGAGCCCTACCTGAGTGGCAATGTCGGCAGCGGCACAGTCGAGGAGCTCGCCAAGTGGGTCGAATACATCACCGCCGAAAATGGTCCTATGGCTGAGAAACGTAAGGAAAACGGACGTGAAAAGCCATGGAAGTTGAAGTATCTTGGTGTCGGAAATGAAAGCTGGGGATGTGGTGGCAATTTCACGCCCGAGGATTATGCTTCGGAATACCGTCGCTACCAGACATATTGCCGTGATATCAGCGGGAACAAACTTTATAAGATTGCATCCGGTGCCAGTGACTACGACTATAAATGGACCGATGTGTTGATGAAGAAGGCAAAAAACCACATGAAGGGACTTTCTTTGCATTATTACACCGTGAAGGGATGGAAAGGCAGCAAAGGGTCTGCGACGCTTTTCGATGATGATGACTATTACTGGACTCTCGGAAAGTGTATGGAGATAGAACCGGTGATCATGAAGCATGATTCTATCATGAGTGTCTATGACCCTAACAAGAGGGTGGCTCTTCTTGTCGACGAATGGGGCACATGGTGGGATGAGGAGCCGGGGACCGTCCCGGGTCATCTATATCAGCAGAACACCATGCGCGATGCTATGGTAGCGGCTCTTAGCCTCAATGTCTTCAACCGGCATACCGACCGTGTGAAGATGGCGAATATTGCCCAGATAGCCAATGTGCTTCAGTCTATGGTTCTTACAAATGGCGACAAGATGGTGCTTACACCTACCTACCACGTATTCAAGATGTATGCGCCTCATCAGAATGCCGTTTTTGTACCTCTTGAGGTAGAGACTTCCGTTCGTGATGTGCGCGACGGCCGCAAGGTGCCTGTTGTCAATGCTACGGCTTCTCAGAAAGATGGAAAACTGAATGTGACTCTGACTAATACCGACCTCAAGGAAAAAGCTGAAGTTACTATTCCTCTGGCAAAGCTCGGAAAGAATGCCGTATCAGGTGAAATCCTTACGTCCGCCTCACCCAATGATTACAATGATTTTGACAATCCTGACAAAGTAAAGACAGCTCCATTCAAGGGATATAAAGTCACAAAGGAAGGTCTTCAGGTCACGTTGCCTCCAATGTCGGTGGTAGCACTCGGCATCACTCTGTGATCAGATTATGTCGATGTACCCGATCTTTATGCGTTCGGGTGCTTTTTAAGAAGTTATTGATACAAAATAGCCTCGGATAAGTCCGAGGCTATTTTGTTGTCATTTGTTCCAGTCCGTGAAGGAATACGACGATTCCAGCTTGTTTTCTATTTCGTCAGGCAACGAAGAGAAGAAATCAAATCCGGTCATCTTCTCCACTTCATCGATGGAAGTGGCATAATCCTGCATGTTGCCTGGACAATTCATGTGTGGATACACAAATGCTATTCCGCGAGGCTCATCGAGATATGGTGCGATAAGCACCTTGAAGAATGCTCCCGGTACCCTTACTTTAGCGTTTCCGAAATATGTGGTGTCGTCTTCCGAATATATGGGACCTGCCACGATCATTACGGCTGAATCACGCTTAGCCCATTGCCTTTCCTTGCTTTCAAGAGTTTCCCATGCTCCGGCATTCAGATCATGAAGCTGCGGACACATGTTTGCCATCACGAAGCAGTCGTTCATGGCTTCCGCGCTCCATTTCTGATCGGCTGCAGGGCACATATGTCCCCGATCATAGTGCGAGCCGGTGTAATCGCTGTGTGCGGTGCATCCCACTATCTCGGTGTCTTTCCAGAAATTGTTGGTACGGCTTACGTTGTTGCTGACTTCTGTACCGAGCAGTTCCCATGCCACGTAGTTCGGAGTCTTGTTGTCCTTGTTATACGACAGGGTGAATCCAGTGTACTCTTTGATTTGGGAAGCAAGTCCTTCAGGAAGCATCACGGTTTCCAGTCCCTCGAAGTGTGAAGGGTCCGGGTTATCCGGCTGAGGATCATTGTCCTCGCCGGGTTGTGGCTCGGCAGGCGTGTTGGTTGGCGGAGCCTTGGGCTCGTCTTTGTCTGTGTTGCAGGAGTAGAATGCCGGCATCAGTATCGCAGATGAAATGGCGATAGCCAATATGCGTAGTCTCTCCTTGAAGATAGAGTCGGATATTCTCATTATAAAAACCTTAAAATGTATTATGCTCTTTCTAAACGTCAATACCCCCGGAAGTATTGTCTCCGGGGGTATTTGTTATGAAATGAAGTCGTATTATTTGCGGTTTTTCCAGAGGGCGGTCATATCTTCGAGTGTCTTGCCCTTTGTCTCCGGAACAAGCTTCGCTACAAACACCGCAGCTATTATACAGATAGCGCCATACATCGCGTATGCGAAGAAATGGCCGAAACGCTGTCCCATATCTCCCATGCTCATGTTGTAGATAGGCACGAATGTGCTCGAAACAATGAAGTTGAATATCCATTGGAATGCTACGGCGATAGCCACGGCCTGTGAGCGGATAGTGTTCGGGAAAATCTCTGAGATGAGCACCCAGCATATAGGACCCCATGAGAACATGAACGATGCGGAGTAGATCATGATGCTGACTACCGGGAAGAGCGCCGGCAGTTCGATGAGGTTTGAGAGCGCCACTCCGAGCGCACCGACAGCCATACCGATAGAACCCCAGATAAGCAGCGGCTTTCTGCCAAGTTTCTCTACAGTGAACACTGCCACGAGGGTGAATGCAATGTTGACGATGCCCATGATTACTGTCTGCACCATCGGGTTGCCCATATTCATCGACTCGAAGATGCGCGGGGCATAATACAGCACTGCGTTGATACCTACGGCTTGCTGGAACACTGAAAGCATAACTCCGATGAATACCACCATTATACCGAAAGAGAACAGCTTCTCGCTCTGCACAGTGACTGTTTCCTTGATATTCTGAAGGATTTCCTCGGCTTTTGCCTTGCCGTTGATCTTTGTAAGCACCTTGAGTGCCTGGGCATCTTTATTGTCCATTGCAAGGTAGCGCGGAGATTCCGGAACGAGACATACGAGAATAGTGAAAATACCTGCCACATATGCTTCCGAGCCGAACATATAGCGCCAGCCGGTCTGTATTGTCCAGAGGTCTGAGCTTGAATGTACCTGATAGATGGTCTCGCCAATCTTCTCTATGATAGGCTGGGTATGCTCACCGAGGATAAGGAAGTTGACGAAATACACCACGAGCTGACCGAATATAATGGCAAACTGGTTCCATGACACGAGTGTGCCGCGCATGTTGGAAGGAGCCACTTCGGCAATATACATAGGGCATATGGCAGAAGCAAGTCCCACACCGATACCGCCGATGATTCTGTATACATTGAAAGTGATCAGAAGGTGAAAACATGGTTTCCCGTATTCATGTATGAGAAATTCCGGATAGTAGGATCCGAGAGCGGATATAAAGAAGAATACACCCGCTACAAAAAGAGCTTTCTTTCTCCCGAGACGTGTTGCGATAAGTCCCGATATCGCAGAGCCGATGATACAGCCCAGAAGGGCGCTTGAAGAAGTGATGCCGTGGATAGTGTCGGTATAGACAAAATCCTTAGCTCCGAGGAAAAATGCCTGAAGCCCTTTTTCTGCACCGGAGATGACTGCAGTATCATATCCGAAGAGCAGACCTCCAAGCACAGCGACGAGAACGATGCCGAAGAGGTAGGCTTTACTGCCTTGATTGTTGTTCTGATTCATGGTTGTTATATTTGTTTGTTGTTAAGTTTTGAGGTTGTTGGGTTGTTGAGTTGTTGGGTTGTTGGGTTGTTGGGGTTTTTGAGTTTTGAGGTTTTGAGGTTGTTGAGTTGTTGAGGTTTTTGAGGTTTGGGGTTGTTGAGAGAAATAAGATAATTATTAAAAATTCTCAATTCTCAATTCTCAATTATAAAAAATTCTCAATTCCCAATTATTAAAAGAGATCCCTGAGTTTGCCTCCGTCTTCCCAATGGTGGTCTTTTGGGAATGGCAGTCCTCCCCAGGCCTTCTGATTGGTGGTGGGAAGCGGGGCATCCGTCCAGAATGGGTGTGAAGCCGGAAGCCCGAGCGGCAGGAACGCCAGTGAAGTCATATAGAGGCTGCCGTTGTTTGTATACCAGTCGGCGATATTGGGCTGACGTCCGGCAAAACCGATAGTGAGGAAACCTCCTTCATTGAAGTTTTCCTTGCCGTCATACATGGAGTGCATCACCGATGTCAGTGCGTTGCGCACCTGTCCGTTTGTTAGTCCGGCTGGAAGTTTTTCGTACCATGCCATTAAAGCAAGCGGCTGCATGGTAGCCATGCGGTAAGGTATCGAACGCCCGAACACCGGGAAAGTTCCTTCAGGAGAGATCATGCGTTCAAGCACTATGCTGTATTTCTGGGCGCGTTTAAGAGCCCTGTCGTAATATTTCGGATAGTGTATTCTTGTCCTTGCCTTTGCATCCTTCATGTTCTGAAGTGTCTCAAGATACATTGGATGAAACACATAGCTGCTGTAATAGTCATAAGCGAAATCCGGTCCGTCGGCATACCATCCGTCGCCCGTGTACCATTCCTCCATCTTTCTGATCGCGGAGTTAACCCTGTATTGGTCATAGTCTCCCCCTGCTTTTGCCATGAAGCTTTCCAGAATAGATGAGAAGAGAAGCCAGTTGGTGTAGGGTGGATCAATGTTTCTGAGCTGCTTGAAATTATTCAGATACCTATCTTTTGTCTTGCTGTCAAGGGGCTCCCAGAGCGCGTCGTAGGCGCGGATGAAACTTTCTGCGATATATGCGGCATCCACGAGTATCTGTCCCTCTCCCTGCCACAGCAGGCAGTCTGGCGAATCAGGATCCACAGCGTTGGCATAGCTTTTAAGCGCCATTTCGCGGAGTTCCTTTCTCATTTTCCCTTCTTCAGTGTCATCGTCAGGAAGAGCGAGCCAGGGAGCGATTCCTGCCATGAGCCTGCCGAAAGTCTCCATATAAGTCACTTTCTTATTGCGTCCGTCCCAGTTGGGGCTTACTTCCACTATCATTTCATCCTGCAGTTTCCCTTCCGACATTTTGCTGAGTACAGGGTAAGCTATGCTGTATGCAAGATTAGTCCAGTATTTGCGGTCAGGATTACTGTCTTTCTCAAGATGCTTCACATATTCGCATGCGGCAAGCAGGAAAGCCCCTGTACCGAAATCCGATGTGGAGTTTTTATCCACCACCTGCCCCGGGATCGCTTTCTCACCAATAGGTTGCACATAACCGATTCGCCCGTCTTTCTGGAGCGCTTTTGTGCTGAGATATTGCCATCCTTTGAGGGCTGCATCGAGATATTTAGGATCAGTGAGGTAGCCGTTGTTGATACCCCACAGAAGTCCGTAGGTGAAGAATGCTGTTCCGCTTGTCTCCGGTCCCGGAGCATGAGCCTCGTCAAGCATCGAGCGGCTCCAGTATCCCCCCGGTTGTTGTGATGCGGTCACAGCATCTGCGAGCTCTCGGTAGCGCTGTTCGAAGATATCGCGGTGTGCATAATCTTCAGGAAGATCCTGAAGCACTTTTGCGAGTCCCGCAAGCACCCATCCGTCGCCTCGTGCCCAGAAATCTTTCTTGCCGTTGGCACTCTCATGCTTGGGATACACATATTTGGCATCTCTGTAGTAGAGATGGTCGTCTTTGTCATACATAAGGCTGTCAGCATACACGAAATATTCATGAAGCTTGTCAAGATACTTTGTATTTCCTGTTGCCTTGTAGAGCTTCGTCATCACCGGCATCACCATATATAGCCCGTCTGCCCACCACCAGTAGTCTTTCTGAGGCGTGGACATCTGGTGCTCCATAACCTCGCGGGCACGGCGGATGCGCTTGTCTTCGGGAAGGATGTCGTAGAGGTCGGCGTATGTCTGGAAGCATATCTGCCAGTCTCCGAAGAGGACATGATCCTGCGATTCTCCATAGGTGGCATATTTCCATTTGCTTCTGTCGTTGCCCTTGGCTCCTTTCCAGTCATTATGGTTTGCCCAGTCTTCGGAATATCGGAGCCAGTCACGGTTACCTGTCAGTCGGTACGCCTCCATGTTGCCTGTGTGGTATGCCGCCACGTGCCAGAACGGTGTGGACTGCGGATGATTGTTTTTTTGCCAGTTGTCGTTGACTTTCTTTATCATCGCCCTCACTTTTTGCGCTTCGTCGGCATTGGCGGCGAAGACCGCGGAGAATGTAGCGGTAATGGAGAGCAAGATTATTGATAATCTCTTGAAGTTGATCATGACGTATAGGTGTCTTATTTGGAAATTACTGCAAAAGTAATCAAAAAACATGAAATATCACCAATTAAAGTGTCATATTCTGCTTCCTGATTGGTTTTGCATGTGTTTTTTATGGATTATTCCTCCTGGTTGGCGATTCTTTTCCGAAAAGGTAGGACGGAGCATACCCTCCGAGGTCAACCACTATCTTTTCAAATACGATTCCCGGGTCGATCGGCTTTATCTCAAGCACGGTCTCTCCTGTTTTGGATACTCTCAGGGGAACTTGCTTCTCAATAACTCTTCTTGCAATGGTAGGATAGTAGATCGAATATATGTTTTCCGGGTTTTCGTTCATGTCGTGGTTGAAATTTACTTCCACAGGGTCGCTCCCTTCAAGTCCGACGGAATACCGGTGTCCCTCTTTCCTGTCGAAAGCCAATGTCGACTTGGTCACTACATGCACGGTCACACTGTCGGTCCCTTCCGGAATCGTTATGGCGTATTTCAGCGCGGCGCCCTCCGGACTTTCTGTGTATGGCATCAAGGCAACTCCGCTGAGTGTGCGCCCCATATAAGGAATTACTTCCCATTTCGCGCCGTTAGCGGGATTCACCGCTGTGTTGAAGTGCTCCGCTTCCATGACGATTGCTTCTTCGGAAGGCAGGAATGTATATCCTCCTTCATTCCGGTTCCTTGAGTCAAGGGTGAATATCTCAGGCATGGTGTCCGCGGGGAATGCATCGTTCCAGCTTGTATATCCTATATGTTTCTGTGTCATCATGCCGTCCCACTTTCCGCCGGCTATCTCCTTGTTGTAGCTTGCCATAAGAGCCTGGTCCCGGTCGAAGCATTTCCTGACTTCCTCTGCCCATTCATTGGCTTCCGGCAGTCCTTTGCTGTAGGCGTAGTGATTCATTGCCTGTGCGTAATACATCCGGTAGAGGTTTGACATCAATTGCAAGGGAAAGAGTATCAATTCGTTGTATGCGTCTTTCAGTTCCGGTTTGAGTGTAAGGTACTGACGCAGGGCTTCCGCTTCAAGCCTCACATAGTCATCTGAAACTTCTTTCCATTCGCCGGTGGCGAGAGAATACGTGTTTCTGTCAAGCATCTCGGGTGTCACTCTTCCGTTGTATTTGCACAGAAGGTTGAAGATGCGTGAGGCTTCCTTTGCCTGATCCGGACCGAGTTGCTGCTCAAAGAAGTGTAGCGTGTGGGTCTGCAGATTGTCAATGGTGAATCGTTTTGGATTCCATGCTATATCGAGAAATAATGTTATCGGATATTCCATTGGCTTGAGGTCACCCACGTTGAGGATCCATAGCTTGTCCACCCCATAGTCGTAAGTCAGTTCCAATTGTTCCCACATGTTCTGTATCGGAGTGCAGTTCAGTAGTTTGCTGTTACGAGGCGCTCCTACATAGTCTACATGGTAATACATTCCCCAGCCGCCTGGATGCTTGCGTTCCATTGCATCGGGTAGCCGTCTTACGTTGCCCCAGTTGTCATCGCATAGCAGATATATTACATCATCCGGAGCTTTGAGCCCGGCATCATAATAGTCAAGCACCTCCTTATAAAGCGCCCACACCTGGGGTGTATCCTTGGCTTTCTTTCCTGTCTCTTTTGCAATTATCTTGCGTTGGTTGTCAATCACTTTTTTTAGGAGCGCCACATCTGCCTCCTCGCTCATGGCTTCATCGCCGTCGCCTCGCATGCCAATGGTTACAATGTCTTCTGTGCCTTTCATTCGTTGTATACCTTCCGTAAAGAAGCGGTCGATGGTCTCTTGGTTCGTGTTGTAGTTCCATGCTCCGTTTTCATTGCGTCTGCGTGCCCATTCCTGATGGTTGCGTGCCATTGGTTCGTGGTGGGAGGTTCCCATTATTATTCCCATCTCATCTGCTGTCTTCAGGTTTTCCGGATCATCTGCATAGAAAGCCCATGACCACATTGCTGGCCACATGAAGTTGGCGCGCAGTCGGAGCAGAAGTTCAAACACGCGTGCATAGAAACGATGGTCGCCATAGTCTGTGCCGTAAGTGTTCTTTACCCATCCGGTTAGGCACGGGGCTTCGTCGTTGAGGAATATACCCCGGTATTTTACTGCAGGTTCTCCGGCTGTGTATGTTCCTTCTGCGATGTAAAGCTCCTTGTTCTTGACCGGTGGTACGTCAGCCCAGTCATACCACGGCGAAACTCCTATCTGTTCTGACAGTTCATATATTCCATATATTGTGCCCCGTCGGTCGCTGCCGGCGATCACGAGTGCTTCCTCCACGCCGGGATATGGATTTTTGACAGTCTGCATTAAGTATTTCTCATATTTCCCTTTCAGATCCTTTTCATTGATTTTCTTTGATTTGAATAGATCCGTTATCAGAGGGCTTTCGCAAGAAGCCGCTACTATAAGCCGTGGTGGAAGTGCTTCCGCATGGTGGCTTCTCTTGATGAGGCGGGGTGTGGTCCCGCACACCTTGTCGAAATCATTTGTCAGGTTGATGGCGGCGATCTCAATGCCCGGCAGATCATCACTGTCGATGAGTATATCTGTTGGAGTTGGTTTCCCTTCGCTGTCGCATATAAGCGGGAAATATCCTGCAAGGGGAGACTCTGATGTGATTCCTCTGTTGTCAAGGGCTGCCGACTGCATCCAGGTCAGCATTATAGTGACCGCGGCGATAGTGATTTTAAAAAGGGTTGTCTGTTTCATATGTTTTGGGTTATCTTTATGAGATGGGGTCATAGGTAACTGCAAAATTATAAAAAAAATCCAACATCTCAAATCCGGAAGGTAGCGCTGAGGTCTCGGTAAGTAAGATTAAGTTTGCTATTTGTATTTCATTTGTTAAAATTTGTATGATGATACGATTTCTAATGAAAAATTAGTCAAATTCGACAATTTTATATATATTTGCATTCGCTAACCGAAATGTGAATTAATGGAGGGTGAAGATCCTCAAATTTCTCGAATTTCATGAGACACTTCTTTTTGAAGCTTGCGCTTTTGACCATAGTGTTATATTATATACCTGCGATAGGATATGCCGGTGGCTTCAGGTCGGGAACGCTTTTCGCAAGTCCGGAGATTGTAGCCGGAGATTATACCGGCTTCTGTCAGGATAAGGATGGCTTCCTCTGGATTGGTACCAATAAGGGTCTGTTTCGTTTTGACGGCAACAGTTATGATGTCTACAGGCATGACGATTCTGTCGAGGGATCGTTGACCGACAGCCGTATACTTGGTGTTTTGTGCGACAGGAAAGGACGGGTGTGGGTTGCTACAGCCAATGGACTTAATCTTTATCTTCCTCAGAATGATGCTTTTAAGGTGATTCCGATACCTTCCAAGGATTTCTATGGCTATATCATAGACTTTGCCGAGCAGCCTGACGGTACGCTCACCTTTGTTGTCTCAGGAGTGGGACTGTATGTGGTGAGCGATGATTCAGACGAGCCTGTGGCGGTAAAATATCCCGGCGGTCAGATGGAAAAGGAATTCAATTCCATAGCGTGCTGCCGAAATGGCAGGATTTATCTTGGAAGTCATGATGGGATAGTATATTCGATGGCTCCTAACGGAAGCATTTCTTCCATAAAAGTCACTGACGGACTTTACATCAGCAAGCTTGCCCTTGAGGATGATGACAATGTGCTTGTGAGCACGCTCAATGATGTGTATCGTGTCAACAGCCGCACTAATGAGGTGACTCGTCTGGACATTGCCGGCAAGGTCTCTATCGACGATCTGTCTAATTCCAGTGGTGGACATGTGTATGTGTCTACTTCGGGCGAAGGTCTTTGGGAGGTTGCCGCCGGCACCGGGCATGTGAGGAAATGCGATAATTTCTATTGTGCGTTCCTTGATCTTGATGAAGCTAAGATTGGAGCGGTATATACTGCGCCCGACGGCAACCTTTGGCTTGGATGCAATTATAAGGGTATTGTCCTTTTGCCTGGAGGTCATATACCTTTCCTATACAGGAAGTTTTCAGATGCCTTTCCTGATTTTGTGGGAGGTCCCGGAGCGATGACCGAATGGCACGGACACTCGGTCGTGGCCCTTGACAAGGGCAGGATTGTGATGTATGGTTCCGGCGGTACTGTTCTGATGAAGACCGTCATCCCGGGAGCGGATCATATCACGCATATTGAGATGATCGACGGTGACAAGGCGCTTGTCAGCGTCGCTGACGACGGTATTTGGGAGCTGTCCCTTCCTTCCGGATCAGTAAGGAAGTTTCTTGATATACCCGGTAAATATCCGTCGGTTGTGACAGCTCCGGGTAAGGATGGAGAGATCTTTGTGGGTGTGCATGGCAGAGGACTGATGAAATATGACACGGTAAGTGGTACCCAGACGTGGATTCCGTATGATCCTGACGGAAATAAACTCACCAATCCATATATCACCAGCCTTAACCATACTCCCGACGGAAAGGTGTGGATAGGACTCTACGGTGGTATCGCCTGCTATGATCTCAAGTCTGATTCATTGCTTGAGATCAGTCAGGAGCCTTTCCTTAAAGGAGCCACATTCGCCATTGTGCCCTGCACCACAGATGACTCTGTTTGGGTCGGCACAAGCCACGGGCTAATACATTTTGATCCGGTGAAGGGGGTGATTCAGAAATATACTACTGCCGACGGACTCAGCGACAATGATATCCGTACTATATCACGCGATCATAACGGCGGCAAATGGATAGGCACCATGCGTGGTTTGTCTTATGTGACCCCCGACAATTCAAAGATCCTTTCTTACTATGGAGGCAGCGGTCTTGTGGAGACTTCTTTCAGTCAGATCAAGTTCTCTCCTTCCAGAAAGGGAATGTACCTGTGCAGTGATGTTGGCATCACTGCTTTTATGCCGGACTCGGTGTCGGCTCCGAGCTTTAAGCAGGAGGTGAAGGTCTCCGCGATCTATCTTAACGGACGGAGACTTCTGCCGAACATGAAAAACGGACGCCATTACATGATATCCGGTTCGCCGATGGAGCCTGATGAGCTCAATCTTCCTTATAAGAACAATGCACTCACACTGCGCCTGTCGACCATGGACTTCCGGGATGCTTCCAATATACATTATAAATGGAGGTTGCACTCCAAAGACTCATGGATAGAGACTCCTCCGGGTGAGAACCTGCTTTATCTCCCGCATCTTGAACCGGGGAATTATAATCTCGAGATATGTGCGGTTGAGAACAACCAGGTGTCTCCCTCCACTTCGATACGCATTGTGGTCCCGTCGCCATGGTATTGGACCGGACTTGCCAGGATTATCTATCTTATCCTCCTGCTCGCTTTTGTTGTACTCGGCTATCTGGTATTGAAGAAACGCCGTGAAGAGAAGGTCAATGAAGACAGGATAAAGTTCTTTATGGATGTCTCTCATGATATCAGATCTCCTTTGACACTGATTATGAGTCCTTTGGAGTCATTGATTAAAGAGCAGACAGATCCCGATGTCCAGTCGAAGCTCAAGGTGATGCATCGAAATGCAATGAGAGTGATGAGCCTTGTGAATCAATTGCTTGATATCCGTAAGCTTGACAAGGGAAAGATGCGTCTCTCATGCAGGAAGACAGATGTGGTGTCATTTGTCAAGGAACTTGTCGAATTGTTTATGCCGCAGGCCGCTGACAGGAATCAGGCTCTCACTTTCATTGAAAACGGCGATCCCGGTGATATCTGGCTTGACCGTGATAATTTCGACAAGATATTGGTCAATCTTATTTCCAATGCCATTAAATACACTCCAAAGGGAGGGTCTATAAATATCTCTGTAGGTGTCGAGGCTGACGAAAAACTTGGCGACTGTCTTCGCGTGGATGTGATTGATACGGGCATTGGGCTTGATGCCAAGGCTCAGGCGATGCTTTTCGAGCCATTCTATAGAGTGAGGGAGAACCATGCTCCTGCTACTATGGGTTTTGGAATCGGTCTTGACCTTTGTCGTCGTCTTGTGGAGTTGCATCATGGCGTGATTTCGGCTGCCAATCGTGAGGATGGAATAAAAGGAAGCGTGTTCACTGTGCTTATACCGTTGTCCGAGTCCCTTTATGAAGCAGGGGAGCTTACTGAAGGAGAGACAGTCGACAGTGAGGCAGGTCGCCACCTGATGATGTCTGGCGCTTCCCCTGCAGGGGAACGGCAGTCAAGGCCGAAGCCCTTGACTGCCGGAGGAAAGGTGCTTGTGGTGGATGATGACGCTGAACTCCGAGGATACATATCTTCTGTTCTCGGCAAATATTATAAGGTGAAGCAGGCTGAAGATGGAACGGAGGCTCTTAAGATAGTCGCAGACTGGACTCCGGATATAGTTGTCAGCGATGTGGTGATGCCCGGAATGGATGGATTGACACTTCTGAAGCGCATGAAATCCAATACTGATTTCAATCATATCCCGGTGGTCCTGCTCAGCTCCAAGACAGCTCTTTCCGACAGAATGTCGGGATGGGACAAAGGAGCCGACGGATATCTTGGAAAGCCGTTCAATGCCGATGAATTGGGAGCCTTGGTAGACACCCTGATAGAAAACAGGCAGCGTCTCAGGGGCAAGTTCTCAGGGGCTCAGGATATAGAGGGCAAGATCGAGGCTCCTGAGATGAAGGGAAATGACGAGTTGCTTCTTGAACGCATCATGAAGGAGATCAACGCGCATATCGACGATCCGGGGCTTAATGTCGAGAAACTGTCGGCTGAAGTGGGTGTGAGTCGTGCGCAGCTCCACCGTAAGATGAAAGACCTTATAGGAATGACACCGAGCGACTACATACGCAATATCCGCCTTAAACGCGCTTGTGAGCTTCTTCGCCGTCCGGATATAGAGGTGACTCAGGTGGCATACAAGATTGGATTCACGTCTCAGCCGCATTTCTCGTCTCATTTTAAGCGCTACACCGGTTTCTCTCCGTCAGAATACCGTGCAAGATGCCTGTCAGGAGCCGATCCGGACGTTGTGGTCAAGCTTGACGCCTGATCTGTGAATATGGTATAAGTCCGGGGTCAAATCAAGCTCATGAGCTTGATTTGACCCCGGACTTTACAATTTTATATCAATCATATTCGGATTTGAATTCGGAGTAATCATTGAGAAATATATAGTTTACGATGATATACGGCTCTTTTGCCGATTCTTTGTAATTTTGCATTCGTAAAGATGAGAGTTCAGTATAAGGTGTAAGTGACTTGATTCTCGGTCTGAGTCCCGATATCGGGGAGTTTTGGCGGATGCCGCCGGTTTTGATAGAAATAGAAAAAGTGATAGATTGATATATAGGTTAAATTATTAGAATTAAGTCTAATTGACTTCAGGTAGGTTTATGTATTCTTGACCACTTTCTTACAATACGATATTTTTAGTAAAGATTGATTATAGGTTTAGTTATTAGGTAGTGGTTGTGGGCTGATGTGCGTGATGCATGTCAGCCACACACATTTTTTATAGAGTTGTGTTTCTATGGTTGCTGTGGAGTGGCAGACGGGACATCTGTGTATGATTTTGGATGAGTTGTCGTAAAAGAATTGTAAGTCAATATAATGTAAAATTTTTGATACGGATTTATATGTATCTGAGACGCGTTTTGCGCGATTTGTTACAAATTGTGACGTATATGAAAGTGTATCGCGCACGCATAGTGGGAAAGTTGATTAATTTTGTGTCCGCAATTTAATAATACGAAAATGAAGAAACTGACCAACATCGCAATCACCCTTGGCTGCCTGGCTTTTCTGCCCGGCTGCTCATCGAAGACCTCCGGGGTCTTGCCTCAGAGCTCGGTCGCAATTTTCGACTCGTTCAGTTACGAGGGAGATGATTCGTTCTATAAGGCAAATCCTCTGCCGGACGAAAGCTCATACTATAATCCGGTGTTGGCGGGATGGTATTCCGATCCTTCACTCTGTACAAATGGCAAAGGCGACTATTTTCTTGTAGCCTCTACATTCACGTACTTTCCGGGCGTTCCGATCTTCCATAGCCGCGATCTCGTCAACTGGGAGCAGATCGGACATGTGCTCACGAGGGAGTCACAGCTCGTCAATATGGAAAAGCAGCATGTGAGCGGAGGAATCTTTGCACCTGATATCGCTTACAATCCCGCCAACGAAACCTATTATATGATCACCACCAATGTGGGGGCCGGCAACTTCTTCGTGAAGACCAAAGATCCTTATGGAGAGTGGAGTGATCCCATAATGCTGCCGGAGGTGGCAGGCATAGATCCTGCGTTCTTCTTTGATGAAGACGGCAGGGCATATATTGTGAATAACGATGATGCTCCCGACGGCAAGGCAGAATATGACGGACATCGCACAGTGCGCGTAGTGGAGTTTGATCCCGCCACCGACAAATGTGTCGGCGAGCGCCGGATAGTTGTCAATAAAGGATGCCGCCCTGAAGAAAAGCCGATATGGTGCGAAGGTCCGCATATATATAAGGAAGGTGGCTGCTATTATCTGATGACAGCAGAAGGAGGCACCAGTGTCGGACACAGCGAGGTCATCTACAAGGGTCCTACTCCGTTTGGCCCGTTCATTCCCTGGGATGCCAACCCTATTCTTACTCAGCGCACTCTTGACCCGAATCGTGAAAATCCTGTCACATGTGCCGGTCATGCCGACATGGTCAAGACTCCGGAAGGCGACTGGTGGGGAGTGTTTCTCGCTTGCCGTCCTGTAGAGGGAGACAAGGAAAATCTTGGTAGGGAGACATTCCTCCTGCCTGTGAAATGGACATCCGACGGATGGCCCCGCTTTGTGGAGAACGGCGAGACTGTTCCCTTGCTCGGTAGCAAGCCGGGTGTGATGAGAGGAGATAGGATCACCTTCGGCAACTATAGCCGTAAGGATGAGTTTAATGACTCTACTCTTGATAATGAATGGATGACCCTTCGCGGTCCTGCCGCCGAATACTATTCGCTTACTCAGAATCCGGGACACCTCACCGTGAAATGTGCGGATGTGAGATCGAGCGAGAAGGCTGTCCTCCCGTATGTATGCCGCAGGCTTAATCACCATAATTTCAATGCATGCACTCATATGACATTTATTCCTGAGAGTGATGCTCAGGTAGCGGGGATGCTTCTGCTGAAAGACGAGACCCATCAGTATCTTCTTGCTCGCACCAAAAGCGGCGACACCCACAAGCTTGAGGTAAGGAAGATAGCTGAAGACGGAATTCATACATTAGCAGAAATTCCGGTTGATTCTGGATTGTCGACAGTTGATTTCAAGATATCCGGCAATGGACTCAAATATGGATTCCATTATTCCACCGACGGGGGAAAGAACTGGCAGCTTCTTGCCGACGGTGTTGATGCCGGCTTCACATCCACTGCTGAGGCAGGCGGTTTCACAGGCACCGTGGTCGGACTCTATGCTTCAAATGCAGAGACAATTGATTGACGTGAAAATTTCCATTATACTTTAATATTTAATAGCGATGAAAAATGTAAAAAATGCATTTCATTACATTGCGTTGCTTGCGATAATGTTGGTGACGGGCGCTTTGTCCGCCCATGCCGATATCGTCAAGGGTAACGTGACTGATGAGTCGGGAGAGCCGCTCATCGGTGCGACTGTAATGGTTGTCGGGGTTCCGGGTGGTACTGCCACAGATATCGACGGCAACTATTCGATCAATGTACCTGACATCAAGAAAAATGAACTTAAATTCTCTTATGTCGGCATGGACCCACAGGTGGTCAAAGTCAATTCCCGAAAGGAGATCAATGTGATCCTGAAATCGGGAGACACTTCTCTTGATGAGCTTGTAGTCGTAGGTTACGGTCAGCAGAAGAAGGCTTCTGTGGTCGGTGCGATAGCTCAGACCTCAGGTGCTACTCTTGCAAAGACCGGTGGTGTGTCGAGTATCGGTGCCGCCCTTACGGGTAACCTCCCCGGCGTGACCACGATGGCTTCATCAGGTATGCCCGGTGAGGAGGATCCTCAGATCGTGATCCGCGGACAGACTTCATGGAACGGTTCAGATCCTCTTATCCTTGTCGACGGTATCGAGCGTCCGATGAACTCGGTCGATATCAGCTCTGTCGAGTCTGTATCTGTGCTTAAGGATGCGTCCGCAACCGCTGTCTATGGTGTGAAGGGTGCGAATGGCGTCATCCTCATCACTACCAAGCGTGGACAGGAGGGTCGTGCCGAGATAGGAGTTTCCGTCAACGCCGCTGTGAAAGTCGTATCAAAACTTCCCGGTGTGGAGGGTTCACCGGAAGCACTTTATATGCGCAACCGCATCATCGAGCGTGAGCTCGGTCTTCAGCCTGATTCATGGGTAGACATGACTCCGATGGACATTATAGAAAAGTATAGAAATCCTGCCAATATAGAGGAATGGGATCGTTATCCCAACGTCGATTGGCAGAAGGAGCTTTTCAAGGATCATGCCATGGCTTACAACCCCAATATTAATGTGCGTGGCGGTACGAAGTTTGTGAAATATTACGCTGCTCTTGACTATCTGCATGAAGGTGACCTTTATCGTGAATACAATGTAGGTCGCGGTTATAAGGGTGGTTTTGGCTACAACCGTATAAACTTCCGCTCGAATCTTGACTTTACCATCACTCCTACCACTACATTGAAGGTGAACCTCTCCGGTTCTCACGGTGAGAAGAAGGCTCCCTGGGGTCTTGGTGGAAACGATTGGCATACCACACAGCTTTGGTCGGCAGCATATAGTTCACCGCCGGATGCATTCCGTCCGATATATTCCGACGGCACCTGGGGTTATTATTCTCCCAACCAGCAGGCTGCCCAGAACTCAATGCAGGGTGTCGCTACCGGTGGTATCGGTTATACTACCACCACCCGTATCAATACGGACTTCACTCTTGAGCAGGATCTTAAGTTCATCACCCCCGGTCTCCGTGCAAGTGCCATGATTTCCTGGGACAACAACATGCAGGAAGTCAACCGCGGTATTTGGGAAAACTGGTATAAGCCACAGAGAAAGTGGATAGATCCGGTCACCGGTGAAGTGACATGGGAACAGACTAAGGAGCCTAACGGGTTGGAATTCAGCGAGGACCTGAAATGGAGTACCCAGTCAGGTGAAATCAATCAGTATGCTACCAACCGTTATCTATTCTATCAGGCTCAGCTCTTCTACGGACGTCAGTTCGGTAAGCATGACGTGACGGCGATGGGTGTGTTCAACCGTGCTGAGAATACATTCGGTACAGACTTTACAAGCTTCCGTGAGGACTGGGCTTTCCGTGCCACTTATAACTTTGACGACCGCTACTTTGCAGAATTCAACGGTGCTTACAACGGTTCTGAGAAGTTCGGACGCGGTTATCGTTTCGATTTCTTCCCCTCGGGTGCTATCGGATGGCGTATCAGCGAGGAAAAGTTCATGAACTGGAGCCGTGGATGGCTCGACAACCTGAAGGTGCGTTACTCTATAGGTGAGGTGGGCGATGACAATATCTCTGGCGTTCGTTTCCTATACCTGACTCAATGGGCTGCCGGCGGTAACGCCAACTTCTTCCCCAACGGAGCAAGTCCCTATATATATTATAAGGAAAAGTCGCAGGGTAATCCCGATATACATTGGGAAACAGCCATCAAGCAGAATCTCGGTATCGACTTCACTCTTGTAAAGGGTATGTTCAACGGTACCATTGAATTGTTCAAGGAGCAGCGTAAGGATATTCTTGTATCAGGAGATGAACGCGCGATTCCGTCATACTTTGGTGGAAAGGCTCCTATGGCAAACCTCGGTAAGGTCAACAGTAAGGGCTATGAGCTTGAGCTTCGCTTCAACTATACTTTTGCTAACGACATGCACCTTTGGGCTAACCTCAACATGACTCATTCAGAAAATAAGGTTATGGAAAAGGATGACCCCGCTCTCATGGAGGCTTATCGTAAGAGCGCAGGATACATGATCGGTCAGGACCGTATCGTCTACGATGCCGGATATGCACAGACCTGGGATGATGTCATCGCTATGACTCCACATAACACCAACGACACACAGAAACTTCCGGGTCAGCCGATCATGGTCGACTATAATGGCGACGGTGTGATCGACAGCTCTGACTCCACTCCATACGGTTACAGCTCCATACCGCAGAATACCTACAATGCCACAATAGGTCTCGATTGGAAAGGCTGGAGCATCTATCTTCAGATGTATGGTGTGACCAACGTGCAGCGTACCGTAGTGTTCGAATCATATCGCAACAACATGAGCACACTCTATGCAGGTGTCAATTTCTGGTCGCCGGGTGTTGCAGATGCAGATGTAGACCGTCCGCTTCCTGTATGGAACGCCACTCCGAGTTATTACAATGGTTGGGACAACCGTTATAATCACTATGACGGATCTTACTTCCGTCTCAAGAATGTGGAAATCGCCTATACCTGGACGAGCGGCTGGATCAAGAAGATCGGTCTGAGCAACCTCAAGGTCTATATCAACGGCAACAACCTCCTGCAGTGGAGCCATATGCCAGACGACCGTGAGAGCAACTTCGCTGCCGGCGGCGGCAATGCATCCTTGGGTGCTTATCCTACTGTACGTCGTTTCAACCTTGGTATCAAGTTCGACATCTAACCTTTCAAAAAAATGAAAAAGATTAAAATTAATATATTAGCAATTCTTGCAGCCCTGTTGGCATGCGGCTCTTTCACAAGCTGCACCGACTATCTCGACAAGGCGCCCGAGAGCGATATCTCGGAAGACGAGGCTTTCAAGAATTTCAAGAATTTCCAGGGATTCGTGGAGGAAATGTACTTCTGTCTCCCTAATTTCACTACTTGCTATTGGAACAACTCTTTCAACTGGGGAGAGGATGAATTCACCGGAATCAACGAGACCTACATGATGTGTGACAAGGTCGATAAAGGTGACTTCTGGGGCTGGCAGGCTGAGCACGACGGCTGGGGTTGCGGTTTCCTGGACATCAACGGTTTTGATCCGGTTGCTTATTGCGATCTCACAAAAGGCACTCAGGTGACACTCTGGCAGGGAGCATGGTATGCCATCCGCAAGGCAAACCTTGGTCTCGCCAATCTCGAACGCCTTACCGAGGCGAGCCGTGAGGAGCGCGATATGATCAAGGGTCAGCTTCTTTTCTTCCGTGGTTTCTATCATTTCATGCTCATGCAGTATTTCGGCGGCCTTCCTTATATCGACGAGGTGCTTGGAAGCAGCGCCCTCAGCAATCCACGTCTGACTTATGCGGAATGCGCTGAAAGGGCAGCGGAAGACCTTCGCGCCGCAGCGGATCTTCTTCCGATCAACTGGGATTCAACTCAGCCCGGTGCATATACAAAAGGAAAGAACGATCTCCGTATCAACAAGATCATGGCTCTCGGATATCTTGGCAAGAATCTTCTCTGGGCAGGATCTCCGCTTATGACCAACGATCCTAACCTTGCTGCTCATGGCGGTACTCCTCGCCCCTCCAACGCTTTGGGTTATAACGAGGATTTCTGTAAGCGTGCCGCCGAGGCTTTTGGTGAATTGCTCACTCTCGTGGAGTCAGGTCAGACACAATACAAGCTTGTGGCGTTCAAGAACTACAAGAGCCTCTTCCTCACTCATCAGCAGGGTGGTCTGATGCCGGGATCCACCGAGGCTATCTATCGTAATCCTTGCAGCGACTGGAACCGTTCAAACTGGGGTCAGACTTCCGACTATTGCTCCAAGAAGATCAATAAATCAAATATCTGCTATCATCCTACTGCCAACTACGTGAATTATTATGGTATGGCAAACGGTCTTCCTCTTGATGATCCTGACTCAGGCTTCGATCCGACGCATCCGTGGAAAGGTCGTGATCCGCGATTCTACCATGACATACGTTTCGACGGCTGCGACCTCGTGCCTTGCGGCGATGAGGATGCCAAGCCGGTGAGATATGCTCCTCTATATACCGACGGTGCATTGCGTAGCCCGACAGAGGGTAGCCGTTCAGGATATCTCAATTATAAGTTCATACTTGAGACGTTCAACCAGTGGGATAAAATGGGAGGTCAGGACAACTATGGTGCCAACAACCATATGCTGATTCCTTACATGCGTTTGGCTGACGTATACCTGATGTATGCTGAGGCTGCCTGCAACGCTAAGGGCTCGGCTTCCGGTAAATCCGACAATTGCTCGCTCACAGCTGAGGATGCTATCAATGTCATCCGCGACCGTGCAGGAGTTTCCCCGGTCAACAGGAAGTTCACCGGTTCCCTTGACAAGTTCATGAGCGAGGTTCGTCGTGAACGTGCAGTGGAGCTTGCATTCGAGTCTCACCGTTTCACCGATCTACGCCGCTGGATGCTCATTGACAAGTATCCTTATAATATCAAGACTTCCCAGGAATTCACACGTGCAGGTAGCACTTCCGGAATCGACAAGGATTCTTCTGTAGGTATCAATAAGAACGATCCCACTCAGAATGAGGTGTTGGGATGGTCGGAGAAAGTGGTTGTCGAGCGCAACCTCAGCTCGAAGCACTACTGGCTCCCTCTGAAGGTCAAAGACGTATCGATGTATCCTGAATTCTATCAGAATCCCGGCTGGTGATAATAACCCCATAATTACATTTCTATAATGAAACATCTAAATAACATCATATATCCATTTGCAGCTGCTGTGCTCATGACTGCACCCGGAGCATTCGCACAGGATGCCGAGGATCACGTGATTCCGGCTGACTCCCTGCCACAGGGAATTCAGCTTGCCTTCCGCACTGCCGACGGCGGTGATATCCTCGGCGGCGTTTCGGCTGTGAATGTGGCTGAACTCGATAAGAAAAGCTTCACCGACTATAGCCTTTCCAACATGTCGGCGCTTACCACAGGCTACAACGGCCAGCTTTGGGGTATGGGCGATGCTCTGGTGCTTGTAGACGGTGTACCCCGTGATGCAAACAATATTCTTCCGCAGGAGATCGAAAGCATATCATTCCTTAAAGGTGCCCAGGCTGTTGTGCTATACGGCTCGACTGCTGCAAAGGGTGTGATCCTGATCACCACCAAGAGAGGAAATACCAACGGTCTTCAGATCTCTGTGCGTGGCAACGCAAGCATGTACGTGCCCAAGAGATATCAGAAATATCTCGGGGCTGCCGAGTACATGACCCTCTTCAACGAGGCTCGTGCCAATGACGGGCTTGATCCGTCGTTCTCCGACATGGATATCTACAACTACGGTTCTCACAATAATCTTTCACGCTATCCCGACATCAACTTCTTCTCCGACGACTACCTTAAGAAGAACTGGATGAAATATGAGGGACAGGCTGAATTCAAAGGGGGCGCCAAGTTTGCTCAGTTCTATTGCCTTGTCGACGTATATCATGTAGGAGACGTGATCAACTTCGGTGAAGGCAAGCACAACGGTCAGACCCGTCTTAGCCTTCGTGGCAATATCGACCTCCGTCTCAATGACTGGGTTACAGGCTGGGTCAATACGAGCGCGACTTTCTATGACAACCGCTACGACCGTGCCAATTACTGGAACAGCGCTTCCACCATGCGTCCTGCTGTTCAGGGTAATTCACCGTTCGTGCCGTTTATTCCTATCGATGCTGTAGAACCCGACGATGAGGAAAGCTGGGCTCTTATCAACAACAGCAACTATCTTATCGACGGCAAGTATCTTCTCGGTGGCACTCAGCAGTATCAGACCAACGCATTCGCTGCCATGTATGCTGCCGGATACACAAAGTCCACCACCCGTCAGCTTCAGTTTGATGCCGGCATCCGTGTCGATTTCCGTAAGGCAGTGCCCGGTCTTTCATTTACGGCGCACGGTGCAGTAGACTACAACACACAGTACAGCACTTCGCTTACCCCGGATTATGCTGTCTATGAAGCTACATGGGCAAACTACGGAGGCAGGGATGTCATCACATCACTGAAGAAATATAATGATGACTTCACAAGCGGCAATATGGGTCTGTCAGGCTCTTCCGAGCGTCAGACTATGCTTTTCTCCGGTCAGTTTGACTATAAGCGCACATTCAATGACGTGCACACTGTAGATGCGACTCTGGTGGCTCACGCATATAAGAGGACTGTTTCAGGTCAGTATCACAGAAACACCAACGCTACATTCGCGCTTCGTGCTGCCTATGACTATGCCAACCGCTATTATGCTGAGTTCAACGGTGCAGTCAACCATTCAGTACGTTTCAAACCGGGACACCGCAACGGTTTCTCTCCGGTGGGAAGTATCGGATGGAGAATCAAGAACGAGGAGTTCCTGAAAGATAATGACGTGATCAGTGATCTCCGTGTAAATGCCACTTACGGTGTACTCCTTCAGGATATCGATGTGCTGAAGAATGAGGATCCGAATCAGTTTGACAGCTCGTTCTATCTCTGGGACGGACGTTTCTCAGCCAACGGAGCATGGTGGGGCTGGAACGACGGTCACAACAGCATCACGACCTTCATCAGCACGCAGGGTGAGAATCCGGATCTGACTTTCGTTAAGCGCAAGGAGTTCAACGTGGGTCTTGACATGGGATTCCTGAATAATATGATTCGCCTTTCCGGTGCATACTATCGCACAAACGTTTCCGGTCTTCCCGTTCAGGCTACGACAATATTCCCGAGCTATATGCTCGGTGGCTGGAGCTCCGAAGGCAACAGCAATTCATTCATCCCTTATGTCAACTACAATGCATACAGGGTGGAAGGTTTTGAACTTGGTGTCAACTTCAATAAGAACTTCGGTGACTTCAAGGTCGGTTTCGGTGCCAACGTGATGTATAACGACATCGTCAACACCCAGATATTCGAGAATTACGAATACGAATGGCAGAAGACAGAAGGCGCTCACCGCGATGCAATGCGCGGCTACAAGTGTCTCGGTTTCTTCCAGAGTGAGGAGGAGATCGCGGAGAGTGCTCTTATCAACAGCAATACCAAGCCCGGCGATCTTAAATATAAGGATATGAACGATGACGGTATCATCGATTCAAAAGATATGGTGGAGATCGGACGCTGGAATCAGCCGTGGAATTATGGTCTGAACCTTACTCTCGGATATAAGGGATTCACTCTCTTTGTTACCGCTACAGGTGCAGCAGGCGGCACAGGCATTAAGACTAATGATGCCGCCTGGGTATTCGGCGATCGCAAATATACCGAAATCGTGCGTGGTCGCTGGACTCCCGAGACTGCATCTACCGCTACATATCCGCGTCTTACAACCCAGGGTGGGGAACTCAACTTCGTTTATTCCGATTTCTGGACCTACGATGCAAGCTCTTTCGGTATTGACCAGATCCAGCTTACATATGACTTCCCTGCAAAATGGTTTGCCGGCAAGTTTGTAAAGGGTCTTCAGGCTTATGTCAACGGCAACAGTATCTGGTGGACCGGCAAGGAGAAAGCATACCGCGAGACTAATATCGGTTCAGGTCCGCAGACCCGTAATTTCAACTTTGGTGTCAAAGTAAACTTCTAAACTAATTCTACAACATGAACAATATATTTAAAGCTGGAGTATTTTCATTGATCGCCTGCGCTTTTGTCGCTTGCGACGATGTGTTCGAGCCGCTTCCCGAAAACAATCTTCCGATTGATTTTATGGTGCAGAATTCAACATATGCTGAAAATACCCTGGGTAATGTTTACGCCTACATGCCGGCATTCGATGTCAACAACCTGAGCGAGGTTGCGACTGATGATGCTGTGCACAATCAAGCAGACAACAGCTGGCGAAGGATAGCCTCCGGCTCCTGGACTTCTCAGTTCAACCCGACAAACCGCTGGGAAATGGCGCGTATGTGCATCCAGTATTGCAACCTTATCCTCTCTGTAGTCGATGAAGTGGCTTGGGTGAAGGATCCTGTTGCAAACGTTTGTTTCCGCGATCGTTTCTATGGTGAGGCTCACGCCTTGCGCGGCATCCTTATGTATAATCTCCTGCAGGCACATGCCGGAGTCGATGCTTCCGGTCAGCTTCTCGGTATTCCTGTGGTGACGGCTTTTGAAGATGGCTCAAGCAACTTCAACGTGCCGCGTGACACATATGCCGATTGCTATCAGGCTATGATGGAGGATTTCAATACAGCTTTGGAATATCTTCCCGATGATTTCCATTCATATGATCTTTATACGAATCCCAATGCTCTCGATGAGCTCAAGAAGAGGTATCCCGAGATTACGGAAGGTATTGCCAACCGTGTTTTCGGCGAGACATTCGGAGGCAGAATGTGCGGACAGATCGTGAAGGCATTCAAGTCTCGTGCTGCCCTGATGGCGGCAAGTCCTGCTTTCGCGCAGTCCGGCGTTACCTGGCAGGATGCTGCTGATGCAGCTGCCGATGTCCTGAAAGGAATCAACGGCATTGCCGGTCTTGATCCCGACGGTCTTACCTGGTATGCCGATCCTAACATGAAGGACCTCAATGCCGGAATCTGTCCTAAGGAGGTGATCTGGCGTACGTCTAAAGGTGAAAGCAATGATCTGGAGAAGACTTACTTCCCCCCGACGCTTTATGGCAGCGGAAGGGTAAATCCGAGTCATAACCTTGCCATGGCATTTCCTATGGCGAACGGATATCCGACTTCCGATCCCAAGTCAGGATATGATGATCAGAACCCATATGACAACCGCGATCCCCGTTTCTATCATTACATCATCCACAATGGAGCACTCGAAGGATCCACAAATGCCGTGATCAATACCGCTGCTGATTCTCCTACAAACGACGGTCTTGAGAAGATTGCGACTTCAACCCGTACCGGATACTATATGAAGAAGCATCTTCGTATGGATGTGAATACCGGTGTCGGCGGCAGCGAGACCAAGCAGTTCCATTATACGGCACGTCTGCGCTACACTGAGTTCTTCCTCAACTATGCCGAGGCGATGAACGAGGCTCAGGGTCCGATGGCTTCGGGCTCTGCCGGATATTCAGCTTATGATGTGGTCAAGGCGCTTCGTCAGCGTGCAGGTGTAGGAGCCGACAATGGCGACGAATACCTTGAAAGCATAAAGGGCGACAAGGAAAAGATGCGTGAGCTGATCCGCAACGAGCGCCGCCTCGAACTTTGCTTTGAAGGCTTCCGCTTCTATGACCTGCGCCGCTGGAAAGCGAATCTTAACGAGACAGTTCAGGGTATCCGTATCGAGGGCGGTGTCTATACTCCGTTTGATGTTGAGACCCGCAACTTCAAGGATTACATGATCTATGGTCCTATTCCTTATTCAGAGACACTGAAATTCAGTAATCTCCAGCAAAATGCCGGATGGTAAGTATCCCTCTCTTAACTTAATTCATGATGACAAAAATGAAAAAATCGATTTTCTCAATATTCGCCTTGGGCGCTCTTCTCTGCAGCTGCCACAACGGCGATGTGGACTATCCTGATTTCGATTATCAGACCCTCTCCTTCTCATATCCGAACCCTGTGCGTACAATTACGCTCGGATATGAAGCAGATGTCGATAATTCAGGAGATAATGAGCACAGGTTCAAACTTCAGGCTGTGCTCGGAGGTGTCAACGAAAACCGCAACGAGCACTCCGTGACATTCCGTATCGCTGATGAACTCTGCGACAACCTCTTCCTTGACAATGGCGAACCCCTATTGCCCATGCCTAAGGAATACTATTCCATCGCTACAGACCGTATGGTGATTCCTAAAGGAAGTGTTATCGGTGGTGTCGATGTTCAGCTTACTGACGCATTCTTTGCTGATCCAAAGAGTGTGGAGGTCAACTACGTTATCCCGGTGCTTCTCGTCAATTCAGAGGACAGTATCCTCAGCGGAAAAGCGAAAGACGGTGTTGTCAATCCTAACAGACTTGTTAAGGATGACTGGTCGATCGCTCCTAAGGATTTCACTCTTTACGCTGTGAAATATAAGAACAGGTATGACGGATGCTGGCTGAGCAAAGGCACTGACAGGCTTCTTAACGCTACCAATAAGGAAATTGAAGCAGGTACTGCAACTGACACTATTATTGACCGTCAGTATAAGTATTGGGAAAAAGCTGATCTTCGCTACTTCAAGACCGTGTCGCTCAATCGCTTCACTTATACTCAGGAATTTGATGTGCCTATCATTCAGAAGAATGGTAAGAAGGGCAGCCAGCATATCGTATGCAAGATGATTCTTGATGTAGACGACAATGGCAACGTGACCATTACTTCCGATTCAGAAGACTGCGTAGTGTCAGGTTCAGGCACATGGAAGGAAAATGGTGCGGAGAAGGCATTCGGCGACCGTGACCGTGATTATATGCATCTGCAGTATGAATTCACGACACAATACATGTCGCATGTTCCCAAGAAGACTATGTCTACCTATAAGATGGTTTGCGATGAAGAACTGGTGCTCCGCGACCGTCAGAACAGTCAGGAGTGGTTTAATTATACATTTAAATAATATTTCTTATGCTTCGGGATGTTCCTTATATGAAGGGACATTCCCGTAGCAAGGAATAATTGACGATTCGAAATGAAAAATTTATTGAAATACGCTTCCATCGGTCTTGTCGGATTCCTGATGACGGGATGTGCTGATACTTCCATCGATGATTTCGAGGTGTCGAAGCCACAGAGCCTTATTGATTATGAGTATCTTGATGCCTATGGTTCTGTCAAGGAGTACGTAAACCGTGAGAATACTCCCGGTTTCACACTCGGCATCGCCGCTTCTGCCAATGATTACATAGCCAAAGGATTCATATATCGTCTTATCAATCATAATTTCGATATTGTGACAGCAGGCAATGAAATGAAGTATGCATCAATAGTGCAGAACGACGGTACGATGGATTTTTCCACAGTAGAGGCTTTCGTGGATGCTGCCGAGGCTGCCGGAATGCAGATCTACGGTCATACTCTTCTATGGCATGCACAGCAGAACACAACATGGCTGAACAATTGCATCAAGGATCTCGCTGACGATGAGGAAGGAACTGTAGCTGATAAGCAATATGCTATACTTGATGCCGAGCTCGAACGCTGGATCGAAGGTATGATGAATGCCACACGTGGCTACGTCAAGGCATGGGATCTCATGAACGAGGGACTGCAGGACACATGGGGCAACATCCCTTTGAAAACAGACCCGGAAAAGAAAGAAAAGAATGATTTCTACTGGCAGGATTATCTTGGTGAGAATTATGTGCGCAATGCAGTGAAATATGCCCGCAAATATTATGCCCAGCAGGAAGGTGCCAAGCCTGAAGATCTCAAACTCTTTATCAACGACTATAATCTTGAGGCAGCCTACAACAACAATGACAAGGCGAAAAGCCTCGTCAACTGGATAAAGAAATGGGAATCAGATGGAGTCACCAAGATTGACGGTATCGGAAGCCAGATGCACATTTCATATTCTTGTGATACAATAGAGCAGAAGAGACGTGAGAACGCTGTGGTGAACATGCTTGAGATCCTTGCAAATTCCGGTAAGCTCATCCGTATCACTGAACTCGACATGGGTATTGATGATGAGTATGGTGATGCTATCAAAACAGATGATGTGACTTTAGAGCAGCATAAGGCTATGGGTAAATATTATGAGTTCATCATCTCAAAGTATTTCCAGATTATCCCTAAAGCTCAGCAATTCGGTATATGCCATTGGTGCATCACAGACTCCCCCTCCAAGTCAGGTTGGAGAGCTGACACTCCGGTAGGACTCTGGACACTCGACTATCGCCGCAAGCCTGCTTATGGCAGCTTCTGTGATGCCATGAAAGCAGCAACTGACAACAATAAATAAATCTTTGTAAGGGTGTGACCCCACACCCTTACCCCTATTGAAAATAATACTTTTTTATTAACCCAAATTTCTAAATTCTATGAAGAAATTTTTTCTCATGATCGCTGCCGGTCTTATCGCAACCGGAGCATCTGCCCAGAAGCTTGTCTACGAGAAGGATTATGCCACTTCTCCGTGGAACTTCTATGTAATGGGAACAACACCTGAAACAATTGATGGAGTTTGTACTTCGACTCCTCCTATTGATGAGGCAACAGGTGAACCCGCCGGCTGGTATCAGTATTTTATAGGAGACGGCATCCCGGCAAAAATTGGAGAATCGTATACAGCAGTAGTAACATGTAAGGCTTCAGAAGCCATGTCCTGTACTCTTAATATGGGTTGGGGCTGGGGTGAAGGTGAATCATTAACCGGCACTCTTAATATGGAAACTGACTGGACAGAAGCTACGGTTGTATATAAGAATCTGGGTGGCGTGAACGAGAATGATAATGTCAATCTCGTGCTTCAAACCACTTTCCAGGGCAAAATTGAAATCAAGAGTGTTAAGGTATATCAGAATCCGCCGGCAGCACAGTATGAAACTGAAGCAGTTAGTACTGTAAATTACGCTGAGTTAGCTTCTTATCCATATGATGATCTCGGTGCTGCTCCGGTAATTAATGATGGTGTTCTCGCCTTTACTCCGGTGCCCGATCCGGAGGATCCTGAGCAGGACAGCAACCAGTTCTATGCAATGTATAATGTGAAATTTGAGCCTGAGACTTTCTATGGTATCATTACTAAAGTTAAAGGTACAAAAGCAGGTACTGCAAAAGTTGCTCTTGGTTCATGGGGTGAGACTGTTGATGCCGATCTTGATATCACAGAAGAATGGACAGAGGTTTCTCTTCCCATCGGAGAAGTTAAACTGTCATCTGATCCGGAAGAAGAATACTTCGTTTTGGTAACATTGGAAGGGTATGAAGGTACTGTAGAAATGGAATACTGCACACTTGCAGTATTTACAGAGATCATTCCTGAGCCTACTACTGAATGGGTTTCTGTTATTACAAATGGTAATGCCAACGTTGGAGAAAGTGCCAATATGATTGACCGCGAACCGGAGAAAGAGGACTATGAGGCTACAATATGCGACAATCCCAGTGGTGAAGGTAAAGTATTTTATTGTCCTATAGTAAACAATCCTGATCCGGGTGTAAATCCACAGACTGATGCTGAAAAAGCAGAACACCCTGATTGGAGTGGTGTGTATGACTGGTCATCACAGTTCTTTATTCTTTTCAATGAAGGTCTCGAAGCTGATACCAATATTAAGGTTTCCTTCGATTACTATTGCACAGATTCACGTACAATCAACACACAAGCTCATGGTGAACCGGGTAACTACCACCACTGGCAGTTCATTGGCGACCTTGCTGCTAAGCCTGAATGGCAACACAAAGAGTGGGAAGGCACTATTTCAGCTTCACATGCAGGTGCTGATGGATGTTGGTCAATCGCATTCAACCTTTCGACTGCTGAACCGGCTGCTACATTCTACATCAACAATGTAGTGGTAGAGGTAGAAAAGGATATAGAGGAAAATGCTGTCAAGACTGTCAATGCTGTCGTTGTTCCGGCTGCAGGTGTCTACAACCTCCAGGGTGTAAAGGTGGCTGATACTCTTGAAAATGTGACTGTTCCCGGTCTTTACATCTCTAACGGAAAGAAGGTTATCAAGAAATAATCTATTATTCTATTATATTGCTCCCGGGGCGGGAAAACCCGCCCCGGAATCATTTATTTAATCAAATTATCATGAAATACTTCCCCGTTTTCTCGTTATTGGCGTCAATGTGTATTGCATTCGGTCATGCAGCAAATCCTGCTGAGGGCATCACTGCATCTACCAATGTTCCTGAAGCTGCATATCCATGTGTCGATGCTCAGTCAAGAGCTACTTTCAAGATCCATGCTCCTGAAGCAAAGGATGTCAAAGTGGATATATGCGGTAGAAAATATGATATGGCAAGAGATGAAAACGGTGTGTGGTCGGCTACAACCGATCCCCTTGTGGAAGGGTTCCATTATTATTTCTTGATTATTGACGGTGTCTCGGTAATAGATCCTGCTTCCGGGACTTTCTACGGCTGTGGCAAGGAAGCTTCCGGTATCGAGATTCCGGAGAGCCCCGATGCATCGGCTTATTATACTTTTGACAAATCCATTCCGCACGGACAGGTGCGTGAATGTAAATATTATTCTGAAACCGAGGGTAAGGAACGAAGATGCTTCGTATACACTCCGGCGGAATATGAAACTAATACAAATTCTAAATACCCTGTGCTTTATCTGCAGCACGGCATGGGGGAAGACGAGACAGGATGGCATGAACAGGGACGCATGGCAAATATCCTTGACAATGCGATAGCTGCAGGAAGGGCCGTGCCGATGATCGTGGTGATGGACAACGGCAACTGCAGCCATATTTTCGGTTCTCGCCCCGGCGAAACGATGGAAGAGTTCGGTGCGTCATTTACTCCCGTGATGCTCAACGATCTTATCCCTTACATTGAAAAGACATTCCGTGTCAAGACCGACCGTGATAGCCGCGCTATGGCAGGGCTTTCATGGGGCGGCAAGGAGACATTAGACATAACTCTCTCAAACCTCGACAAATTCTCACATATAGGAAGTTTCAGCGGTGCCCTGTTCTTCCTTCAGGGCGGATTGGAAAACGCCTATAACGGTGTATTCAAGGATCCGAAGGCATTCAACGACAAGGTGAAGGTGCTGTTTCTGAGCATGGGATCGGAAGAAAACTTCGGCTCTGCAAAAATCTCAAAGGCTCTCACTGATGCCGGCATCAACAATATTTACTATGAATCGCCGGGGACGCACCATGAATGGTTGACATGGCGACGGTCGCTCAACCAATTTATTCCTTTGCTCTTTAAATAATTGAGAATAAAGAGTTGGAAATTGTGAATTTTTAATTTGAATAAACAACAATAACATATATGCATAGACTAATTACTTCTTTTATTTTAACATTGATTCTCGGTGTCATTCCGGCTATGGCATGGCCCGGAATGCCGATGCCTAAGCTTCACGTCGAGGGACGATGGCTGATGGATGAAGACGGCAATCACGTCAATCTCCACGGATTCGGACAGACTTATAGTCCGTGGTTCAATGAACAGGGCAGTAAATGGACCAACTACGACGTGAGAAAATGTCTTGAATACAATAAGGACATCATTGACGGTGTTTTGGATAGAGCCGGATGGAAGATGACCTATATCCGTATGCATATGGATCCTTACTGGTCTAACAAGCCGGGTGTGCAGACTACAGGTGAAAATGATATCTCAGCTTTTGATTTTCAGAGATTTGTCAAATATCTCGAAACTGTGTTTATCCCTATGGCTGAATACGCTGTTGGAAAGGGTCTTTATGTTGTGATGCGTCCACCCGGAGTATGTCCTGAAAAGATCGAGGTTGGAGGTTCTTACCATAGTTATTTGAAAACTGTTTGGGGTTATATCTCTACTCAAAAGCGTCTTACCGACAATCCTCACATAATGTTCGAACTTGCCAACGAACCTGTCCAGATCAAAGGCACGGACGGTCAGTATGGAGCCGGCTCAGATGCCTGCAATCAGGCTCTTACCAGATTCTTTCAGGAAATAGTCGACATCATGCGCGAAAACGGATGCCAAAACATACTTTGGGTGCCCGGAACGGCCTACCAGTCGCAGTATGCCGGCTTTGCAAAATATCCGGTCAAAGGTGAAAACATCGGATACGCAGTGCATGTCTATCCCGGATGGTATGGCAGTGATGCCATTGAGCCGAGCCACGAGCTTGGCGGCAGCTATGGCGGAGGCTACGATTCTTTTGCCGCCGGATGGAAGAATCAGATCGAGCCTTGTGCTGAAAAAGCCCCGATGCTGGTGACGGAAATGGACTGGCTCCCCTCAAAATATCAGGCTTCCTGGGGAAAGAGCATAACGGGTAAGATGCTCGGACAGGGTTTCGGTGCCAACTTCAAGCTGCTTGCCGACCGCACCGGAAATATCGGCTGGATGCTTTTCACCGGACCGGAACTTCTTGCAAGATTTGACGGAAAGGCAGGACGTCCCGGAGTCTATACCATGTATAATGACCCTGACGGATGTATGTGGTCCACATATCATTGGTTTAATGAATACGCTGGTTGCGAATTGCCGGAGGTGCAGAGTGTGGATCTTTATTTCTCACCGCGTGGTGTGGAGACATCTGACGAGACTGTAATTCTGACCGGCAGTTCCAAAGGGGCTGCGCTCATAGCCGATCGTGGTATTGGCGTGGATTTCAACGTCAACGGTGATATCGATGTTAAGATTGCCGATCCTAAAATCCTGAATTGGGACAACAGTTCGTTCAATGCACTAAAACCGGGTAAGACCACTTGCGAACTCAGTTATACTCTCGACGGAAAACGTGAGTCCAGGACCATGAAGTTTATCTCTACTCCCTTCCCCTTGCTCAACGGTTATTTTAATCCCAATATCTGGGAGACCGGAACATTCGATGAGGCGAATAAGGAGTTCAGCACTGGAACGTATGGATTCGCCGGATGGAAGTATGGCTCCGGTCTTGACCTTTCCGACTATAACTATCTTATCTGCGAGATGGAGACAAACGGAAACAACGGATTGTCGTTGAGACTTTTTGATAATGACAATTACTGGGGTGATCCTACCGAACATAACTTCAACGGAAGCAGGAGAATAGTAGTGGATCTGAAGAACATGGTTTCCAACAAGGGTAGGAAGCTTGACCCATCTCATCTCTATATAATCGGTTTCTGGACAGTAGGAGGCGAGAAGCATCGTATCAAGAATATTTTTGTCTCCAACGACAGAAATGACTCCTCAGTCGGATCGGTAGATGCTGAGCGTGGCAGCGATGGTCCTGTGTATAATCTTCAGGGCATCCGGGTGGCTTCCTCGATTTCAGAAGTCACTGCTCCGGGCATCTATATAGTAAACGGCAAAAAAATAAAAAAATAAAGCCTTGTAATATCACCGATAACCTTTTAGGACGCACGATCCGTGCGTCCTAAAACAAAGAATACAATTACAGAATAAAATTATGAACCGAATAAAGCAATTATTACTATCCATTGCCGCAGGCGCATTATCATTAACTATGAGTGCCCAAGATCCCAACTTCCATATCTATCTCTGCTACGGACAGTCGAATATGGAAGGAAACGCTCTTGTCGAGAACATTGACAAGCAGAATATACCCGAGCGCTTCAAGATGATGCCGGCTGTGGATTACAGCAATCCAAAAAGGGTGAAAGGTGAGTGGTATGAGGCTATGCCACCGCTCTGCAGGGAACATACCGGGCTTACGCCTGCCGATTGGTTTGGTCGCACAATGGTGGAAAATCTTCCTGAAGAAATAAAAATAGGCGTTATCAATGTCGCTGTCGGTGGAGCTCCAATCGAGGACCTTGACAAAGACCTTGATCCCAAGACTCTTGAAAACAAGGATGGCTGGTATAAAAACTACATGAAGGAATATGACAATTCTCCCTACGGTCGTCTGCTCGAATGTGCCAGGAAAGCGCAGCAAGATGGTGTCATAAAGGGTATACTCCTTCATCAGGGGGAATCCAACAACTGTCAGGAGTCCTGGTGTGGGAAAGTGAAGAAAGTATATGACGACCTTCTTTCGGATCTTGGACTTGAACCAAACTCCGTTCCTCTTCTTGTAGGCGAGACTGTCAGGTCGGAGATGGGAGGATATTGCGGCGGACATAATTCTGTGATCAGCAAGCTACCCAAGACCATTCCTTCTGCAAAGGTGGTATCTTCAGCAAATCTGGAGCAGAAAGGCGACGGTCTGCATTTCACGGCACACGGCTACCGCGTGCTCGGTTGCCGATATGCCACGGCGATGCTGGAGACAATGGGAATCACCGATCCAAAAGTGCCTTATTCAGAGGCAATCCCTGAAGTTCCTCATCCAGATCCTACAGAAGGAGACTTTGTTTTTGATCTGGATACGTTTAATCCTACTATATGGGAAAAAGGAACGTTTGACACCGGGACCGGTGTCTTCGTAGCGGGCTTGTACGGTTTCGGAGGTTGGGAATACAATCCCCCGATCGACCTTTCGGGATACAAATATCTCGTGGCAGAACTCAATGAGCCGGAACAAAACGGTCTTGAATTCCGGGTTTTTGACACTGCGAGCTATTGGGAAGAACCCTACAGTGCCAAGTTCGGCGGCGGACAGATTGTGATAAGTGAGCTTAACGGAATGATGAAGAATCTCAAGACCGGCATAGTTCCGCTTAATACTTCAGAGGTGTATAGAGTCGGATTCTGGTGCTACGGTAACTCTCCGATCCACATCAAGCACGTATTCGCCACAAATAACAATCCTTATGATAGTGTCGCATCAGTCGATTCTGACTCGACTGAGTGTGGAGTCTACAATCTTCAGGGTATAAAGGTCGGTGATTCCATTTCAGAAGTTTCCGTGCCCGGTATTTATATTGCAAACGGCATTAAATTCAAGAAACCCTGAAATTTTTGAGATTGTATACACATTAAGAAATAAAAGATACATTTTAAGAAGTCCCATTGTCAAAGTTTTCGTAATTTTACACAAAAATCAAAGATATTTTAACAGCTTGAAGTTGTATTGTAAATAATAAATCATGAAAAGGTTGAAATCTCTGATGCTCGGGGTGGTGCTGATGTCGATGGGTATTAATGCAAATGCCCAGGATCCCGACTTCCATATATATCTGTGTCTGGGACAGTCCAACATGGAGGGCAGCGCTCCGATAGAACCCGTAGACCGCGAAAATATTCCGTCACGCTTCAAGGTGATGGCAACCAGCGACTACAGCAATACAAAACGCTCTACAGGCGAATGGTATGAGGCTGTGCCTCCATTGCTAAGGGAGAATACTGGTCTGACACTTATGGATTATTTCGGACGTACAATGGTAGACAATCTCCCCGAAAATATCACAGTCGGAGTAGTTCCTGTGGCTGTCGGAGGATGCAAGATAGAGCATCTGAGCAAAGACTATGATCCGGCTACGGTCACTTCAGAGGCAGACTGGTTTCAGGGTTTCATGAAGGCATATGACAATAAACCCTACGACCGGCTTTTGGAATGTGCTAAAAAAGCGCAGAAAGATGGAGTGATCAAGGGAATACTGCTTCATCAGGGGGAATCCAACACCGGAGAAAAGGAGTGGCCCGAGAAGGTAAGGAAAGTCTACGACAACCTTCTTGCAGATCTCGGACTTGCACCTAATTCCGTTCCCCTTATTGCAGGCGAGGTGGTCTCTTCCGAAAAAGGCGGTGTATGTGGAAGCATGAACCCTATAATCAATACGCTGCCGGATTATCTTCCGGTCGCTCATGTCGTGTCATCAGCCAACCTTCCCCAGCGTGGCGACGGACTTCATTTCACTTCTTATGGATATCGTGAGCTTGGAAGCCGCTATGCAAAGGAGATGCTTTCATTAATGGGCATTGACGATCCTAAGCTCAACTATTCGGCTGAGGCTAATTTCATACCCTCTTCCTATGAAGTGAAGAGTCCTGACGGAAATACTGTGGTGACAGTGTCAGACAACGGAATGACTTTGACCTACAGTATCGCTTATGACGGCAATGTGTTCCTGCTTCCGTCTCCACTTGGGGTGAAAACCAATATCGGTGATTTTACATCCGGACTTGATATAACTTCGGTTTCAGGTGTGAAACAGGTGGCGGATTCATATTCACTTGCAAATATCAAGAAAAGCAAGGTGGACTATGTCGCCAACGAGGAGACTTTCACCGTGTCGCAGGGAGGCGTTCCGGTATTTGACCTTCAGATGCGTGTAAGTGACAATAATGTGGCGTTCCGCTATAGGTTGTTGCCCATGGGTGAAACTCTTTGCGCCGTAGTGGACAGTGAACTCACCGGATTTGTTTTTCCTGACGGCACCACTACTTTCCTATGTCCTCAGATGCAGCCAATGACAGGATTTGCAAGGACGGCTCCCAGCTATGAGACTAATTACGACCTTGACGATGTGATGGGTAAGAATGGATGGGGCAACGGCTACTCTTTCCCGTGCCTTTTCAGGAACGGCGACAACGGATGGACTTTGATTTCAGAGACCGGCATTGCGGGAGACTATTGCGCGTCTCACCTTGCCAATAAGTCGGGAGGGGAGTATTGCATAGCATATCCGAATAAGAACGAGAACAATGGTTTCGGTTCTACCGGTGCCCAGATTGCACTGCCGGGATTCACTCCATGGCGTACTGTGACTGTCGGAGCCGATCTTGCCCCCATAGTTGAGACCACTGTGCCCTTTGACCTCGTGGAGCCACTTTATAATCCGTCGAAGGATTACGATTACGGCAAGGGAAGCTGGAGCTGGATCATCAAGATGGATCCGAGCTGTAATTTCGAGGAACAGAAGAAATATATCGACTTCTCCGCCGCAATGGGCTGGGATACCGTGCTTGTGGATGCCTTGTGGGATACACAGATAGGATATGAGGGCATAGAAAAACTCGCAGCATATGGAAAGGAAAAGGGTGTGGACCTTTATCTGTGGTATAATTCCAATGGAGCTTGGAACGATGCCCCCCAGGGTCCGCGCGGCATCATGAACGATATTGTGAAGCGCCGCAAGGATATGGCATGGATGCAGAAAAATGGTATTCGAGGCATAAAGGTTGACTTTTTCGGAGGTGACAAGCAGGAGACCATGAGACTCTACCATGATATTCTTGCCGATGCCAACGATCACGGAATACTCGTGATTTTCCATGGTTGTACTCTTCCGAGAGGATGGGAAAGGATGTATCCAAACTTCGCAGCTGCAGAGGCGGTGCTTGCAAGCGAGAACCTTCACTTCTCGCAGGGGATGTGTGATGCGGAGGCAAAAAACGCCTGCATCCATCCTTTTGTGCGCAACACCGTAGGAAGTATGGATTTCGGAGGAAGCACACTGAATAAATACTATTCAACAGACAATGCCCGTGGTTCGAAGCGCATGACAAGCGATGTGTTCGCTCTTGCCACTGCGGTATTGTTCCAGAGTCCGGTGCAGCACTTCGCTATGGCACCCAATAATCTTGAGGATGCTCCGGCATGGGCGGTGGAGTTTATGAAGAATGTGCCGACTACATGGGATGAGGTAAGGTTTATCGACGGTTATCCCGGTAAGTATATCGTCATGGCTCGCCGTAGTGGCGATGACTGGTATGTGGCGGGTATAAATGCTCAGGATGATCCCGTCACTGTAGATGTTGAACTTCCGTCACTGGCGGTAGGAAAACCGATTTCGATGTATAGCGATGACAAAAACCTTATAGGTTCTGTCCGTACTGTTAAGGCAGACAAGAAAGGAAAAGTCAGAATGACGATTCCCAAAAACGGAGGTGCAGTCGTCAAATACTGATGATTAAGGATCCACTGATGATTAAGGATCAATAGAAATAACGCATGATCTTTCATGACGGATCTGTATGGATCATCACTGATCATGAATAAAAGACAACTAACTAACTCAAAATAACAAAATGGAACCAGTCAATAACGGAAATAACCTTGAATCAAAAGGATTCTATAAGGTGTCGATGCTGAAGTGCATTGGCTTTGGTTCGGGCGACCTTGCCCAGAATCTTATCTACCAGACAATCAGCATGTATCTGCTCTTCTTTTATACCAATGTCTACGGGCTCGATCCTGCGGTTGCTGCGGTGATGTTTCTGATTGTCAGGATTATTGATGTGATTTGGGATCCATTGGTAGGAACTTTCGTCGACAAGCATGATCCTAAGTCGGGCAAATACCGCTCTTACCTTATATTAGGAGGTATTCCACTGACAGGTTTTGCCATACTCTGTTTCTGGAATGGCTTTTCCGGCTCCCTGCTTTATGCATATATCACCTATGTGGGGCTTTCAATGTGCTATACTTTGGTCAATGTGCCTTATGGTGCCTTGAACGCCTCGCTGACACGTGACACTGCCGAGATCACCAAACTCACTTCCGTCCGTATGTTTATGGCGAATGTAGGAGGGCTTGCTGTCGGAATGGGTATTCCTATTGTTCTCAAACTGTTTGATCCGTCCGAGACTGAAGACATGTCGACACATGACTCCGCATGGCTTGCCACTATGACCATATATGGACTTATCGGACTGGCGTTGCTCTTCTTCTGCTTTTTCCAGTGTAAGGAGAAAGTGGTGATGGATAAGTCGGAGACTGAAAACGTTAAGGTGTCTGACCTCTGGATGGAATTTGTCCACAACCGTCCTCTCCGTATCCTTGCGTTCTTCTTCATCACTGCATTTGCGATGATGGCTATCGGCAATGCCGCCGGTGCCTACTATATCAACTATAATATGCACGGCAATGCCGGGGAACTTTCCATTTTCATGGGTCTTGGCTCAATTCCGGCGTTCATCTTCATGCCGTTGATTCCGTCTATCAAGAAGAAAGTGGGCAAGAGAGGGATGTTCAACATTTTTCTTGTCACTGCCATAGTGGGTATGACGCTTCTTTACATCGTGTCTGTTGTGCCGTTTCTCAAGCATATGTGGCTTGTCTACATAGCACAGTTTGTCAAGTCGACAGGAGTGATCGTTGCTACCGGATATATGTGGGCGCTCGTCCCGGAGGTTATTTCTTATGGCGAGTACACTCACGGTAGGCGTATTTCAGGAATTGTGAACGCTCTTACCGGTATCTTTTACAAAGCGGGCATGGCTCTCGGCGGAGTCGTACCCGGTCTCGTGCTCGCTTTCGTGGGATTCAACAGCGAGGCTGCCGAACAGACTGTACTTGCACAGCAGGGCATCCTTTGGCTTGTGGCAATCATTCCGGCAATACTTCTGATTCTTGCAATGTTTATTATCTCCCGTTATGAACTTGATGATCAGCGTATTGATGAAATAAACCGTGAGATAGAGGCACGCCATAACAATGCATAATCGACTTCTTTCAAGCTAAAGCAAGCCATAAATGCATAATAATTCCCCCGGTTTGGACGCACGCTTCGTGCATCCATCGGCTCCGGCAAATACAATCAATTCATGAAAAAGCACTTATTACCATATTTCTGCATAACCGTTTTAGTCGCTTCGTGCTCATCCTCGAATGCAGAGCAGATACCAACCGTAAAGGACCATTTTAAAGATGATTTCCTGATAGGCGCGGCTTTACCTGTGCGTCATGTCGATGGTATGGATCCGAAGGCAGACTCGATCGTAACCCTGCATTTTAATTCGATTGTGGCTGAAAACTGCATGAAAAATGAAAAAATTCAGCCGGAAGAGGGAAAATTCTTCTGGGATGATGCCGATAAGTTTGTGAAGTACGGTGAAGACCGTGATATGGCGATAATCGGGCATGCTCTTGTATGGCATTCACAGCTCGCTCCATGGTTCACAAAGGATGCCGTTGGAAACGAAGTAAGTCCGGATGTCCTGAAGCAGCGTATGAAAGATCATATCTATGCCGTAGTTGGCAGATATAAAGGAAAGATAAAAGGCTGGGATGTTGTCAATGAGGCTATCGTAGATGACGGAAGCTACCGTAACTCCCCCTTCTACCGCATACTCGGCGAGGATTACATCCCTCTCGCATTCCAATATGCACATGAGGCGGATCCGGATGCTGAACTCTACATCAACGACTTCTCGATGTTCCTTCCTGAGAAAAGAGAGGCTTACGTGAAGATCGTCAACGATCTCAAGAAACGCGGAATACGTATCGACGGCATAGGTATGCAGAGCCATATAGGTATGGATTATCCTGAATTTGACGAGTATGAGAAGAGTATCGTCGCTTTCGGCAATACAGGCTGCGACGTTATGATAACGGAACTTGATATGTCTGCTCTTCCCACAATAGAGAAGGGCGCCGACATAGGCGCAATCTTCCGCATGACTCCCGAAGAACGACGTGAGGCATTGAAGAAATTCAATGTATATCCCGACGGTCTTCCCGAAGATGTCAGCAAAGAATGGAATGACCGTATGGCTCAGGTATTTGCCCTTTATAAAAAGCATTCCGACAAGATATCACGTGTCACCTGGTGGGGCACTACTGACGGTATGTCATGGAAAAACGGTTTCCCTATCCCGGGACGTACGGATTATCCCCTGCTCTTCGACCGCGAATACAACATGAAGCCTTTCATGCAGAAAATAATTGAGAACTTAGAATAATTGAGAATTGAGAATTGAGAATTTAGAATTTAGAATAATTGTCTAATTTCCCTCCACAACCTCAAAACCTCAAGACTCCACAACCTCACAACCTCAAAACCCCACAACTCCACAACCAAAAAACTCAAAAACCAAAAAAAATGTTACATCCCGAAAAAAGATACCTTTTCCCTGCCGACTTTATGGCAGATCCCAGTGTGCACGTATTCAATGGAAAAATCTATATATATCCTTCCCACGACTGGGAATGCGAGAATGTAGAGAATGACAACGGCGACCAGTATGTGATGAAAGACATGCATGTCCTCTCTATCGATGGCAATCCGATGTCAGGAACAGTGACCGATCATGGCAAGGCACTCGACATTGCCGATATTCCTTGGGCGGGTCGTCAGCTTTGGGACTGCGACTGCGCTGAGAAAGACGGAAAGTATTATCTATACTTCCCTCTTAAAGACAAGAACGACATATTCCGTATCGGTGTGGCGATAGCCGATAGTCCGGAAGGTCCGTTTATAGCTGAGCCGGATCCTATCCGCGGCAGTTACTCTATGGATATATGCGTGCTAAAGGACAACGGAGAATATTATCTGTATTTCGGTGGTCTATGGGGCGGTCAGTTGCAGCGCTACAAAGACAACAAGGCTCTCGAAAGCGCTTATCTGCCTGAAGGCGCCGAGCCGTCGTTGCCCAGCCGTTGTGCGCGTCTGAGCAAGGACATGCTTCAGTTTGCGGAGGAGCCACGTCCCATTCAGGTGGTGGACGAAGACGGTAATCCCCTACGTGCGGATGATCCTCACAGATTTTTCGAAGCTTCCTGGGTGCATAAGTACAACGGAAAATACTATTTCTCTTATTCCACAGGCGACAGTCATCTGCTCTGCTATGCGGTTGGTGACAATCCTTACGGTCCCTTCGTGTACCAAGGCGAGATCCTTACTCCTGTAGTTGGCTGGACCACTCACCACAGCATCATAGAATATGACGGCAAGTGGTATCTTTTCCATCACGACAGTGTCCCGTCGGGCGGAAAGTCATGGCTTCGCAGCCTCAAGGTATGTGAACTTACCTATGATGACAACGGCAAGATACAGACAATCGCCGGCATAGATGAAGCTTAACTTTTGGAGCCCTCCCAAGTCAGGAGGGCTTCGACCTATCATTTCAATGAAATATGAGACATATATTCTTGTCATTTATCTTTTTACTTGCATTTATGGCGTCTGCACAGATGCCAAAGGTCGACTTCATAACCCCTGACATAGTGCGCGTCCGCTGGACTCCTGACGGTGCTGTCACTGATAATGCTACAGGCGTGTGCGTCTATCCGCATACTGATGTCAATGTCACGGAGTCGAAATCCGGATCACTGACAATCTATCGCTCGGATTCGCTTGAAGTGACAGTAGACGGTAAGGGTGGAGTGACGTTCTTTGATCCTGTTGCCAAGCGCATTCTACTCAAGGAGTCTGTAAACGTGCCACGCAAATTTGAAGAAGTGGTCAGGGAGAAGATTATTTACGATGATGCGTCCGCACGCATGGAAGAAACCGCTAACGGTAAGGTCACTGTAAAGGACATAATAAGCCGGGACACAATCGGCATGAACCGGCGTTTCGCAATAACGTTCGACATGTCTGCTTCTGAAGCTTTATATGGACTTGGTCAGCAGATGGAAGACTACATGAATCTCCTCGGCAAAACACTCTACCTGACCCAGCACAACCTGAAGGTATTCATACCTATGCTGGTATCCACAGCCGGTTATGGACTGCTCTTCGATGCCGGATGCTCCATGAAATTCGACAGCAAAGATAAAGGTCAGGGCACGAAAATAGGTCAGCGTTCCTCCGGATTTGAGACAACGCTTGAGATGGAGGCTGCAAACACAGTTGACTATTATTTCATCAAGGGTGCGATGCCTGAAAATGTAGTGGAAGGCTACAGGTATCTTACAGGCAACGTGGCGATGATGCCCCGGTATATGTTCGGCTATGTGCAGTCGAAAGAAAGATACGTATCATCTGACGATATAGTAAATACGCTAAAGGAATACCGCCGCCGTCACGTCCCGATTGACGTGATAGTGCAGGACTGGAATTACTGGCCTCAGGGATGGGGCTATATGAAGATGAACCGCAAGTATTATCCCGATCCAAAGGCGCTCGCCGACTCCGTTCATGCGCAGAATGCCAAACTTATGGTAAGCATATGGGCAAATCCGCAATACTGTCCGGAGGCTGATGATTTCAGAAGCAAGGGACTGATGCTTGAACATTCCGTATATGATGCCTTCAGTCCTGAAGGAAGGGATCTTTATTGGAAGTATGCAGATGATGAATTTTTCTCCAATGGTTTCGACTGCTGGTGGTGTGACAGCAGCGAGCCTCTTGATGGAGACTGGAATCAACTTCCGGAACCTGAGAATGGCAAAACATATTCATGGGATGATCACGAACGGCGCTGGAGACTCAACGATGCTATTCTCTCAGAGGCATTGGGCGCTGAGAGGGCATGCCTCTATTCCCTCAATCATGCAAAGGGAATCTATGAGCATCAAAGAGCTGCTTCCGACAAAAAGCGTGTAGTCAATCTTACTCGTTCCTCATTCGCCGGTCAGCAGAGATATGCCACCGCTTCCTGGAACGGAGACACTTATGCATCATGGGATTCATTCAAAAAACAGATACCGGGAGGAATCAACTATTTTGCTACAGGTAGCCCGTATTGGACCACTGACATAGGAGGCTTCTTTGTAAAGACAAGTCCGCGATGGTTTCAGAAAGGTGAATTCCCTGAAGGAGTCAAAGACGATGCTTACAAGGAGTATTATACCCGCATGTTCCAGTGGGGCACTTTTCTCCCCATCCTGCGCAGCCACGGCACCGAGACTCCGCGAGAGATATGGCATTTCGGAGAGGAAGGCACCGAGTATTACGATGCAATACGCGACATGATCAATCTCAGATATTCGATGCTCCCGTATATATACAGTATGGCTGATGCCCAGACCCGTAGCGGATACAGCATGGCGCGTCCTCTTGCTTTTGATTTCCCGAAAGACCGCAACGTATTCGATATAAAGGATCAGTACATGTTTGGTGACATCATGGCGTGTCCTGTCACCGATCCGGGTGTTGACTCAAGGGAGGTTTATCTTCCTGCAGGGTCCGGTTGGTATGATTTCTGGACCGGTAAAAGATTTGCCGGAGGTGAAACCGTCAATGCAGCCGCTCCTATCGATCGCCTCCCTCTGTTCGTTAAGGCAGGAAGCATCATCCCCACTACTGAAGTAGTGGAATACAGTGCCGCATCTGCCGGAAAACCTCTCACAATCGATATATATCCCGGAAAGGATGCTGAATTTACCCTCTATGACGATTCAGGCGACGGATATGATTTTGAAAAGGGAGAGTTTACCCGTATAAAAATGATCTGGGACGATGCAAAAGGAATCCTTACAATATCTGACCCTGCAGGTTCTTTCACCGGATCCCCCGATGTCCGCAAGATGACGATACGTAAAGGTGACAAATCCAAAACCATCAACTACAAAAACAAAAAAATTAAAATAAAACTGTAATCATGAAGAAAATATTGTTCCCCATCTCTCTTTTGCTTGCATCGGCTTTTGCCGTGGCTGAAAATCCATGTGTTCAGACATGCTACACCACAGATCCGGCGCCGATGGTGCATGGCGACCGTCTGTATGTATATACCGGACATGATGAAAACAATGCCGATTTCTTCTGGATGCAGGAATGGCGTGTCTATTCTACCGATGATATGGCTAACTGGACCGATCATGGATCTCCTCTTGCTATTGAGGATTTCTCATGGGGCGACGACCGTGCATGGGCACCGCAGTGTGTGGAGCGTAACGGGAAATTCTATTTCTACGTGCCTCTGCATTCAAAGCTGACAGGTGCAATGGCTATCGGTGTTGCCGTCGGCGATTCTCCTACAGGTCCTTTCAAAGACGCGATTGGCAAACCTCTTGCCGACGGAAGCTGGGACTTCATAGATCCCACATGCTTTATTGACGATGACGGTCAGGCTTATCTTTACTGGGGAAATCCAACAATATATTACGTCAAACTTAATGATGACATGATCTCTTATGAGGGGGAGGTGCAGAAACTATTGCCTGATGAGGCAGGCTTCGGTCCCGGCAAGGAAGTGCCGATGGAGCCAGGTAAGAAATACGGCAGTTCCTACACTGAGGGTCCTTGGTTTTTCAAGCGTGACGGCAAATACTACATGCTTTATGCCGCCGGTGGAATCCCCGAGTGCATATCTTATTCCATGAGTGACTCCCCCACAGGTCCTTGGAAATATATGGGGGTGATCATGCCGCAGATGAATGAGACAAATTCTTTCACCAACCATTGCGGTGTAACTGACTACAAAGGCAAGTCTTATTTCTTCTATCATACAGGCAATCTGCCTGGTGGCGGAGGATTCGGACGAAGCTTCTGTGTTGAACCGTTCGAATATAATTCCGACGGTACATTCCCGACGATACTTCCTACGAAGGAAGGTGTGCCCGCTATCGGATATCTTGATCCTTACAAACGGGTTGAGGCTGAGACAATGGCTTGGTCGGAAGGCGTCACTTCACGTCAGAATGTTAAGGAGGGCGTATATGTGTCAGACATACATAACGGCGACTACATCAAGGTGGCTAATGTAAACTTCATGAGCGGCGGTCCGAAGACGTTTTGCGCGTCGGCAGCCAGCGGTCTTCGCGGCGGTGCTATAGAGGTGCATATGGACTCGGTGGATGGTCCGCTGGTGGCTGAATTGAATGTGCCGGGCACCGGAAGCTGGGAAAACTTCGCCTATGTGGAGACTCCTGCCAAAATAGAGGTGCCGGGAGTGCATGATATCTACTTTGTGTTCAAAGGAAGAAAAGGACCGGAGCTCTTTAACTTCGACTACTGGCAGTTCAAATAATCCGAGATGGGGTCTAAATTTTATGAGAGTAACGCACTTGTTCATTCTGTCTGCCTTTATCCTGTTGTCGCTGCACGAATCAGTGTGGGCAGCCGGGCTGTATACTCTGTTGCCTCCTGTTGTTTCGGCTACAAAGTCATCTGAAGGGGATTTTTCCATAGTCGACGAGTCAGGGATGGTAGCCTGTATCGTCTATTCCGAGGATGAATATCCCGGAGTGAAGCGTGCTGCCTCCGACCTCGCCGATGATATCGAAAGGGTGTTTGGTAAAAAGCCGGATATAAAAGAAGTATATGAAACTTCTCAGCTGTATGACCTTTCGAATAGACAGCTCATCGTAATAGGCACGTTAGGGAAAAGCGCGATTGCTGACGAGCTGATCAAACAGATAGGGATAAAGAAAACAGATCTCAAAGGCAAGTGGGAAAGATTTGCAATGTCGACACTTAAAGGTCGCGCAACCGAGAATAAACCGGTTCTTGCTATTGTCGGAAGCGATAAGCGAGGATCGATCTACGGTATCTATGAGCTGTCGGAGCAGTTAGGCGTGTCTCCATGGTATTGGATGGCTGATGCTGTTCCGAAGAAGCGGGAAACTTCATACGTAAAAGATGGAACATATCTTTCAGAAGAACCCAAAGTCAAATACCGCGGTATATTCATCAATGATGAGTGGCCGTCGTTCGGAACATGGTGTAACAATCAGTTTGGAGGAGTCAACCATAAAGCTTATGAGAAGATTTTTGAACTGCTCCTTCGGTTACGGGCCAATTACTTCTGGCCCGCAATGTGGGATACAGCCTTCAATGAAGACGATCCTCTTTCGCCGCAAACGGCAGATGAATATGGAATCGTGATGGGTACCTCGCATCATGAGCCTATGATGCGCGCCCATAAGGAATACACTCGCCGCCGAAACGAAGTGGGAGCATGGGACTATGCTAAAAATCCTGAGGGTATTGAGCATTTCTTCAGGGAGGGGCTCAAGCGTAACCGTAATTATGACAACATAATCACCATCGGTATGCGGGGAGACGGTGATGTTGCCATGGGGACCGGCAACGATGCCGAGAATATGGCTACTTTGAAGAAAGTGATAGATGCTCAAAGACGCATCATAAAGGATGTGTATGGGAAGGATCCCAAGTATGTGCCGCAACTTTGGGCTATTTTTACGGAGGTGCAGCGGTATTACGATGCCGGTTTCACAGTGCCTGACGATGTCACACTTTTGCTTTGCGATAACAATTGGGGTTATATCCGCAGAAAGGGCAGGGATGCGGAACGAAAGCGTAGCGGGGGTCTCGGACTATATTATCACATCGATATGAACGGTGGTCCGTGGAATGACCGGTGGGTTAACACAACTACCGTTCCTAAGCTCAGGGAGCAGCTTAACCTTGCTTATCAAAGCGGTATAGACAGGATATGGATCATAAATGTGGGAGATCTCAAGCCAAAAGAGATGCCCATTGACTTCATAATGCGCTATGCCTGGAATCCGGAGCGCATTCAGGCAGGAGATGAAAAGGCATATCTCGAATCTTTCGCAGCTTCAGTATTCGGCGACGAATATGCCGAAGATATAGCCGATTTGATAGCTTCTTACAGCAAGTACAATCTATGGCGTAAACCCGAGACTCAGTACCCCGGTATATTCAACTATGAGGAGATGCTGGCTACTAATAATCTCTGGACAAATCTTGAACTCCGTGCCGAGGCGTTGAAAGAGAATATTCCGGCTGATTTGCAGGATGCTTTCTATCAGCTGGTCTACTATCCGGTAGTGGCAAGCGCGGGAGTTGCAAAGATCTACAACAGCGCGTCGATAGGAGATGAGGAAAACATTCGGTTGCTGATGGAGAAAGACCGGAAGCTTTCTGCATACTACAACGACTCAATCGCCGGAGGGAAATGGCGGGGCATGATGCTTGACAATCATATCGGATATACACAGTGGTCGATACCTGAATCAAATAGGAGTCCCCTTGAACTTGGCTTGACATTCAGTCACAGCTTGCTGCCGCCTGCAGAAAGTCCTGAGATATTTATTCCTGCATATGCTTATTCCAATAAGACGGGGGGAATGAGCAATGAATGGATTTTCTTGCCGGGGCTTGGAAGAGGCGAAGGATGCATGGGGGCTGCCGATGTGATGGCTGTAAGCCCGGAAAATGGAGGTGCGTCTCTTGAATATGATGTTACAGCGGTATCTGACACCTTGACGGTTGCTGTAGGAATACTTCCTACTCAGGATATTCTTCCCGAACGCGGACTACGTCTTGGCATACGCGTAGATGATGGACCCCTTACGATACTGGATGCGAGAAAAGGACTTGTTGACACTTTCGGTGAATACACCAAGGAGAATCTGGAAGTATCTAAGGTACTGTCACCACTCCCGGAGCGCAGTCGCTTGTCTCTGAGCGGTTATGTGGATGGTCATTATCTTCCGAGAAGAAATGAGGTGTTTGACAACCTTCGCTGGCTTGACTCGACATTCATTGTCACACCGGGAAAGCATACCCTGAAGATCGTGATGGTCGATCCGGAGGTTGTGGTGGAGCAGATAGTAGTCAATCCAGACAACGCCCGCTATGGCTACTTTCCCAAAGGCTTCTTCACTTCATATCCTCCACGTTAAGAATATATGAATTAGTATAATTTCAATAACATGAACCCCATATTTAAAGATATAGTGCTATTGATCGTCTCCTTTTTGCCATTAATGGGCGCCTGGGCGGAAAGTATCGTTGATGGAAGTTGGCGTGATTTTGGGGTTGAAAATCAGGATACTGTGATTGTGCTCAATTGCAATGAACTTGTCAATAATGCCAATACACCGCTTTTTTACGCCGATTTCCGGGATTGGTTCACTGTTGAAGCTGATTTCAAACTCAATACGAGGGTCACGGAGCAGGCTTTTATCTGTAAGGAAGGACGTAACGGCGACATGGCTGGCGATCTCACAATCGGATTTGATCCGGAAGAGGAAAGGATATTTGCTGAAATAAAGGATGAAGACGGAAATCTTCACCGCATCAAGGCTGGAGACAAAGTGGATATGGGCAAGTGGTACAGTGTCAATATTGATGCGCGAAAAGATGCAAATGGAAATAAATCCAATATGAAACTCTCGGTAAAGCCTGAAGGCGGTCTGTCTTCGTCAGAAACAATGAGCTACAAAGGGAATGCACTTCCTTATCACGTAGGGAGATGGGTGGTAGGACGTGGCTATCCAGGTGGTTTCCCGAATTCTTTGCAGGTTAGAGGAGGAGAAATAAAGAATCTTAGGATTTCCGGCGAAGGTCTTGATCGGGTTCCCGGTCAGAATCCTATTTTTACAGATAGATTCACTGCCGATCCGGCATGTACTGTGGTCGGCGACAGACTCTATGCATATGTCGGTGAGGACATGGCAGGACCCGGAGGATGGTTTTCGATGCCTCATTGGGTTGCCTATTCGACTTCCGATATGAAGACGTGGGAATGTCATGGTCCGGTGCTCGCGGCAAAGGATTTCCCGTATGCCAATCCTTATGGAGCATGGGCTGCTCAGGTGGTGGAGAAAGATGGAAAGTTTTATTTTTACGTCACTCTTGATGATATCCGAAACGGAAAACACATGATTGATGTTGCAGTCGGTGATACACCGCTCGGACCATTCCTTCCTGCGCACAAGGATGGAACTCCGCTTATCACGGATGACATGACAACTGATTCCCACCGTCAGAACGCTGATATTGATCCGACTGTATTGATTGATGATGATGGCACAGCCTGGATTGCATGGGGTAATGGAGACTGCTATGTATCGCGTCTTAAATCGAATATGATTGAGCTTGAAGGAGATATTCGCCACATAGGTCTGCGCAATTATTCTGAAGGACCTTGGTTGTTCAAACATAATGGTATATACTACAATGTATATGCTGCCGATGCTCCCGGTGTGCAACCTGAGCAGATCGCATACTCGACAGCGAAATCAATCGAAGGTCCTTGGACATACGGCGGATTGTTGACAGGTCCTGCCAGGCATGGATTCACTATTCATCCTTCAGTGAATGAGTTTAAAGGGAAATGGTATTTCTTCTATCACGATGGTTCATATATGATCGATGGTCAGCCCGGTGGCGATTGCCGCCGTCGTGTATGCGTGGAAGAAATGAAGTTCAATCCAGATGGCTCCATTGTCCCGATCAACCTTACAGAGGAAGGGATCTCTAAGATACAATGAATCCCATGAGGGATTCTGTTTTTCGGAAATATAACTTATAAGGCGCGCAAATGAAGATCTCCAGGGGTTTTCATATGCGCGTGTTTAGTTGCTCATAGGTCGTATATATGGATTTTGTGTTATGATTTATACTTGATCTTGCTTGTGTTTAAAAGAAAATTGCTTATATTTGCAATCTCTTAGATCAATACCATAGTTATTAAATCAACTTTCATTATGAAATTGAATTTTTATATCGGTTGTATGGCTCTTCTCACGTCGCTGTCGACATATGCAGCTGAAAAAGTATCCGTGAAGTTCTATACTCCCGAAATCGTGAGAATCATAAAATACCCGGATGGCAAGCCTGACACTGACAGGGAATCTCTTGTAGTGACCGCAAAACCTGAAAATGTAAAGGTCGACGGGACCATTGACGACGACGTGACCTGTTACAGAACTTCGAGACTTATTGTCACCACAGATAATAAGACCGGAAAGGTAAGTTTCTACAAGCCTGACTGGGAACTGCTGGTGGCAGAGGGTTCTCATGGCTTCACTCCTATTACCGAGGGAATAGACAAAGGATCTTATAAGGTGATGCAGAGTTTTGTCCTTGAAGAGGATGAACCTATCTACGGTATCGGTATGCTTCAGAACGGCAAGATGTCGCAGCGTGGTGAGCACCGTCTCATGCAGCAGTCAAACCTTGAGGACTTCGCCCACTTCTTCCAGAGTATCAAGGGCTATGGAATCTACTGGGATAATTATTCTCCGACAACTCTCAATGATAATGTGACTCTTGAGCTTGAAAGCCAGGTCGGAGACCTCGTGGACTATTACTTCATGTATGGCGGAGATGCCGACGGAGTGATTGCCGATATCCGTTGGCTTACGGGAAGTGTTCCTATGATGCCTCTTTGGACTTACGGATTCCACCAGAGCCGCGAACGCTACAAGACACAAGATGAACTGCTTGAAGTAGTAGAGAAATATCGCAAGCTCGGTATTCCGTTTGACGGTATAATCCAGGACTGGCAGTATTGGGGCAGCAACTATACATGGAACGCCATGGAGTTTATCAACCCTGACTTCAACCGGGCTCAGGAAATGATCGACAAGGTTCATGACAATAACGCGCATATAAGCATCAGTATCTGGCAGAGTTTCGGACCTCAGACAAAACAATATAAGGAGCTGAAGGAGAAGGGTCTGCTCTTTGACTTCGAGACATGGCCCGAATCCGGACTGACGGAATGGCCCCCTCGTCGCGACTATCTGTCAGGAGTCCGTGTCTACGATGCATACAGCGACACAGCCCGCGACATATACTGGAATCATTTGAAGCGCCTGCATTCAATGGGTATCGACGCATGGTGGATGGACTCGACCGATCCGGATCACATGCAGTATAAGGATTCCGATCTTGACCAGCCCTGTGCCCTCGGCTCATACCGCTCGGTACGCAATCTATTCCCCTTTATGTGTGTGGGTGGTGTCGATACCCATCAGCGGGCTGAAGACCACAACAAGCGTCCCTTCATCCTTACTCGTTCCTACTTTACCGGTCAGCAGCGTTTTGGCTCACAATCCTGGAGCGGGGACGTGGGTAGCTCCTGGGATTCATTTCGTAAGCAGGTTCCTCTCGTTCTCAATCATACTCTGACCGGTAATCCCAACGTAAATACCGACATAGGTGGTTTCTTCTCCGGAAGCTACAACCGCAACTGGGATCCTGAATCAGGATCGAAGAATCCTCAATTCCAAGAATTATATACCCGCTGGATGCAGTTTGGTCTGTTCAATCCCATGATGCGTAGCCATGGCGCTGATACTTACAGGGAAATATATCATTTCGGGAAGGCAGGCGAACCTGTGTATGATGCCCTCGTAGATGCTATAAAGCTCCGCTACCGTCTTATGCCGTATATCTATAGTACCGCTCGTCGCGTCAGCGCAAACGACGACAGCTTCATGCGCGCCCTTTTCATGGACTTCAAGGATGACAAAAATACATGGGATAACGGAAAGGAATTCATGTTCGGACGTAGCTTGCTCGTTTGTCCTGTAGTTGATCCTCTCTATACAGAAGAGAAGGTTGTAAAAACCAACGAAATGACCGGATGGGACAGGCAGGATGCAAACCTTAATGCCGATGGATGGAAAGTCGTTGATTGGACAGCCAATAAAGTTTACGATGTATATCTTCCGGCAGGAACCCAATGGTATGATTTCTGGACCAACAAGCTTTATGACGGCGGCCAGACAGTGAAAGCAGATGCACCTCTCGCATATTCGCCCCTCTATGTAAAGGCCGGCAGTATAATTCCTCTTGCGGAAGACATGCAATACACATCTGAAAAACCATGGGACTATCTTACCATCAATGTATATCCGGGCGCAAATGCAGAATTTGTCCTTTATGAAGACGAGGGTGACGGCTTCGGATATCAGGAAGGCAAGTTCACGAAGATTCCGATGACCTGGAACGACAGAAAGAGTACCTTCACCATTGACGCGAGAAAAGGCTCCTTCGACGGAATGCTGAAGAGCCGCAGGTTCAATGTCGTGCTTCCAGACGGACAGACCAGGGAACTCCAATACTCAGGTAAGCGTATATCCGTTTCATTCCATTGAATTATACTTTATCTGTAGGGACGCACGGTTCGTGCGTCCACCAATTGTTTATATAGCATAATGAAATTCAAAGTAATTTTAGCCTCGGTCTGCCTGATCATTCCGGTTTTCCTCACAGCCGGAACCGCCCCGAAAGGAAGATGTCTTTCCGGGAGCACCAATGATGAGGATCTGACCTTCTATTACCAGCCCTCGGATGAAAAGGCTCCTGCGATTCCTCTGCTCAGACTCGAATGCGGCAAGATCCGGAGAACCGGTAAGATGACAGAGGGCGAGACAGACTATGACATGTTGACAGGCAAAAGAAGCCATTGCCATAACAGTTATTCAGAATATCAGTATATTCCCGCTTCCGGCGATACGATTTATGTAAGGTTGTATGAAGACGGTGTGGCATGGAAGAAGAACGGCAGTTCCCTTATCGAGATAATCGATCCCGAACATACCTGGCTTCAGGACTGGACAGACTGCTACGAGGGCTTTTTCCCGAAAGATCAGGAGCTGACGGAAGGGAAGCGGATAGGCTATCCGGCTCTCGTTGAATATATGAATGGTGTTTTTGGCCTTTTGACGGAATCAGGCATAACTTCTCAGAATGCAGGCACGAGCATGTACGCGCTAGGAGGCAATAGTTTTGAACTAAGACCGGACGGTCTTGAAGATGGCGGATGGCAGACAATGATTGTCGGCAGTCTTGCCGATATTGTTGAGTCAACCCTTGTCTCCGACATAGCCGCTCCGTGTAAGCTCGATGACACATCATGGATAGAGCCGGGCGTGGCGTCTTGGGTGTATTGGGCATACAATCATGGCTCCAACGACTTTAACATTATAAAGAAATACATTGATTTGGCGTATGAACTGAAACTTCCTTATGTCCTTATAGATGCTGAATGGGATCAGATGAAGGATGGCAAAACAGTAGAGGATGCCGTGGAATATGCCATATTGAGGGATGTCAGACCTATGATCTGGTACAATTCTTCCGTAGGCTGGGTCAACGGGGCTCCGACTCCGAAATATAGGTTGAACACTCCCGAAGATCTTGAAAAGGAATTTGCATGGTGTGAGGAAATCGGAGTAAAGGGTGTCAAGATTGACTTTTTCTCCGGTGACACTAATCTGAACTGGAAGTTTATGGAAGAACTTCTTGACGCTGGCGCACGCCATCATCTCCTTGTCAATTTCCATGGATCACCTCTTCCCAGAGGCTGGCAGCGTACCTATCCAAATTTCATTACCACGGAATCCGTGTATGGTGCTGAATGGTATAATAACGTGCCTACCTTCACAGAGAAGGCTGCCTCCCATAACGCAACGCTGCCGTTCACCCGCAATGTGATTGGATCGATGGATTATACCCCATGTGCGTTTACGGATTCCCAGCATCCCCATATCACTACAAATGCTCATGAACTTGCTCTGACAGCGATGTATGAGTCAGGCATACAGCACCTTGCCGATCGTCCGGAAAGTTTCCTTGCGCAGCCGCAGGAGGTGAAGGACTATCTTTCGTCTCTTCCGGCGGCATGGGATGATACTCTTCTGCTTGGTGGCTATCCCGGAGAGTTCGCAATGATTGCGCGTAAGAAGGATGGAAAATGGTGGATATCTGCAATCAACGGTACTGACGCTCCTTTGAAACTGACTGATCTTGATTATTCACGTCTGAATCTTAACTCGGCTTCCCTTCAGGTAAGGATCTTTGAGGATACGCTTCCTGGTAATGACAATAAATGGAAGATCTCAGATTCTTCTTCTCTCCCTGCTTCATTCAGTCTTCTCCCACGCGGAGGTATCGTCATGACTGTTTCTCCTCGCTGACATGGTAGGGACGCAAGGCTCGTGTGTCAGCCTTACAATCAAAAAGAAACAAAAAATATTTTCTATAATATGAAATTAAAACTAACTTTATCTTTAGTTCTGACATTTCTGGTAATGAGCGTATATGCCGCCGAGGATCTTAGACTGTGGTATTCCGCTCCTGCCGAGGCTTGGGTGGAGGCTTTGCCTGTTGGTAATTCGCGAATGGGTGCGATGGTCTTCGGAGGTGTTGACCGTGAGCGTATCCAACTGAATGACGAGACTTTCTGGGCAGGCGGTCCTCACAATAATAATAATCCTGAAGGTCTGAAGCATCTGCAGGAGATTAGATCCCTTATTTTTGAGGGGAAGGAAAAAGAAGCGGAAAAGCTGATTAATCAGTATTACATGACTCCGCATCATGGCATGCCATACCTTACCCTCGGATCTCTTTATATCAACTTCAAACATGAGGGTGAAGTGGCAGGCTATCGCAGGCAACTTGATATTTCAAATTCTGTTTCTGAAGTATGCTATAAGGCCGGTGATGTCACTTTCAAGCGTGAGACAATCGCATCGCTCCCTGACGGAGTGATAATGGTAAGCCTGACTGCTGATAAGAATAAGGCGCTCAACATGTCTCTTGAATACGATACACCCGAGGGGGGAACTGTCAAGATGAACGGGAAGGGCATGGATATCACGGTTCCGGGACGTGAGCATGAGGGAATCCCTGCCGGACTGACTGCGAAATGTGGAATTCGTGTCAAGAGCAACGGAAAGGTATATGCAAAAGAAGGTATGCTTAACGTCGAGGATGCCGATTATGCTGTAATTTATATCGCTTCTGCTACTAATTATGTAAATTACAAAGATATAAGCGGCAATGCCGAGAAAATAGTAAGCGACTTGCTGCGAAATGCCATGAAGAAGGATTACGGCAATGCCTTGGCAGCGCATGTCTCGGCATATAAGGAACAGTTTGACAGGGTGTCACTCAGTCTTCCATCTCTTGGAGGTGCAGATAAGGAGACCCATTTGCGTGTGGCTGATTTCAAGAACAATTATGATCCCTCGCTCCTTGCTTTGCTTTTTCAATATGGTCGTTATCTCCTGATATCCTCTTCCCAGCCGGGGGGACAGCCTGCCAACCTTCAGGGTGTATGGAATGAATCCAATTATGCTCCTTGGGACAGCAAATATACGATCAACATCAACGCAGAGATGAACTATTGGCCTGCCGAAGCTACCAATCTTTCAGAATGTCACGAGCCTCTTTTCGATTTGATAGAGGATCTCAGCCACACTGGTGCCGAGACAGCAAAGACCCTTTATGATGCCGACGGCTGGGTAGCGCATCATAATACGGATGCCTGGAGGGTGTGCGGACCTGTGGATCAGGCACGTTACGGCATGTGGCCCAACGGAGGTGCCTGGCTCGCCACACATCTTTGGGATCATTATCTATATACCGGCGATCTGGAGTTTCTGAAGAAATATTATCCTGTCATCAAAGGCACAGCCGATTTTTATATGTCAGCCATGGTGGAGGATCCTGACAGCGGATATCTTGTGACGGCTCCTTCGATGTCGCCGGAACACGGCTATGGCAGTAGCTGGATCACTGCCGGATGCACTATGGACAATCAGATAGCCTACGATGCACTGAAGAACACATTGAAATGTGCGGAGATTCTGGGTGAAGATGCAGGGTATCTTGCACGCCTTCAGAAAACCATGACAAGACTCCGCCCTATGAAGGTGGGACGTCACGGACAGCTTCAGGAATGGGCGGTGGATGCAGATGATCCGAAAGATCAGCATCGACATGTGTCACATCTGTATGGTCTTTATCCCTCAAGCCAGATAACTCCCAATTCCACCCCAAATGCTTTTGTGGGAGCGCGAAATTCACTAATTCAGCGAGGCGATATGGCTACCGGGTGGAGCATCGGCTGGAAGCTGAATCTTTGGGCGAGGTTGCTTGATGGCAATCATGCAGACAGGATTATCAATAATTTCGTGACGCTGCTCCCCGGTTCAGCTGCTATCGACTATTCCGGTGGAGGAGAAGGCCGGCTGTATCCTAATCTGTTTGATGCCCATCCTCCATTCCAGATTGACGGTAATTTCGGTTTCACCGCCGGAGTGGCGGAGATGCTTCTGCAAAGCCACGACGGCGCCGTTCAGCTGCTTCCGGCTCTACCGGACACCTGGAGCGAGGGTGAAGTCAAAGGTCTTAAAGCCCGTGGAAACTTCACAGTGGATATGAAATGGGATAATGGACAGTTGGCAGAGGCGGATATCCGGTCAAACATCGGCGGCAGATTGAGGCTCCGTTCCTATGTGCCTCTCGAAGGCGAGGGACTGACGGTAGCGGAAGGAGAAGTGACGAATCCGCTCCTTTCTCCTGTGAGAATGGCGGATGCGGAGATGAGCGACGAGACATCAAAGGCTTATCCACTTCTTCTTAAAGTCTACGAGTATGACCTCGACACCACTCCCGGCAACATATATAAAGTGGTGCGCGCGAAATAACAGAACTTAAAATAATATCATGAATAAAAGCAGATTACTGAAATTTATCTGTGTGGCGGCTGCCTCTTCGGCATCATTGGCTATAGCTCAGAATCCGATATGTCAGACACGCTTCACTCCTGATCCTGCCCCTCTTGTGGTAGGCGATACTCTTTATCTATATACGGGTTGCGACGATATCAGTGCAGATCCCGACAATTTCGTGATGCGCGAATATCTTTGCTTCACTACGACCGATATGGTCAACTGGACACATCATGCCCCCGTTTTCAATAATGAGGGATTCGGCACGAAAGACTGTGCCTATGCAGCCCAGATGGCATATCGCGATGGGAAATATTATTATTATACTTCCACTTTCGGGATTCCGGTGCTTGTCTCCGATTCTCCTTACGGCCCATTCACAAACCCTCTTGGGGGCAAGAAATTCCTTATCAATTCCGATGATACTAACTATAGCGGACATGGATGGGAAGACATAGATCCTACCGTGCTTATCGATGACGACGGGCAGGCTTATATGTATTGGGGCAACAATGCTCTGTATGCCGTGAAGCTTAACGATGATATGATAAGCTACGACGGCGATATCAAGGTGTTTGAGATTAAAGACAAAGAAGCATTCGGTCCTGACTACGAGGAGGCTCCCTGGCTTGCCAAGCGTGGTGACAAATACTATCTTGCCTATGCATCGTTTTGTCCGGAAGCTACCGATTGGGCATGGGCTGATTCCCCGATGGGACCATGGAAATACGGCGGACAGCTTATGCGCGCTTTTGAGCACGGGGGTATGGGAAACCACACCGGTATGTGTGAGTATAAAGGGCAATGGTATTTCTTTTACATGGACGAAGGACTCCCCACGGCACATAGCAAACGTCGCACGACGAGCGTGATTCCGTTTGAATTCAATGAAGATGGCTCACTCCCTTATATGCATCATGACAAGCGTGGTGTGCTGAAGAGTGCGGATCCACTCAATCCGTATGTCTGGCAGCAAGGCGAGACAATCGCGTGGGAAGAAGGTATAGATGTCGGCTATGACGACATACATACAGTGTATGTGACCGATGTGGATGCAGGTGACTATATCAAGTTGCGTGAGGTGAATTTCGACAAGGGTGCAAAGAAATTTGCCGCCCGTGTACGCAACGGCAAACCCGGGGCAAAGATTGAGGTACGCCTTGACGCTCCCAACGGTGAACTTATCGCAGTGCTTGATGCATCATCCGGAGGTGACTGGACAGATAAGAAAGTGAAGACTCTGAAGAGGGAAGGCATACACGATCTTTATTTTGTGTTTGCTGGCGAAGGTAGCGACCTTCTTCAGTTTGATTCCTGGAAATTCGATAGGTAAATGAAAAATATATCATGTTATGAATAAAATAGCGAAATTATTTTTAGTCGTTGCTGCAGCTTCAGCGCCGTTCTGCGCTTCATCCCAGTCGGTGCTTTACAGCAATGAGTTTCCTCTGCAGGATGTAAAGTTGCTCGACAGCCGCTTCCGTGATGCAATGGAATTGAACGTCAATACGTTGCTCAGCTATGATACTGACCGGTTGCTTGCTCCCTACTTCAAGGAAGCCGGTCTTGAGCCGAAAGGGGAGGACTTCACCAACTGGGCAGGTCTTGACGGCCATGTAGGAGGTCATTATATTACAGCTCTTGCAATCCATTACGCGGCGACGGGCGATGAGCGCCTTAAGGAGCGACTTGATTATGTGCTCTCGCAGCTTGCCCTCTGTGCAGCTGCACGCAACGACGGTTATATTGGCGGTGTGCCCAACGGAGACGTTCTTTGGGAGGAGATACGCAAAGGAAATGGCGGAAAAGTGTGGGACTATTGGGTGCCTTGGTATAATGTACATAAAATGTTTGCAGGCTTGCGTGACGCATACGTGTACACTGGTTCTAAAGTTGGATTGAATCTTTTCCTTAATCTCTGTGACTGGGGTTCCGACCTTATATCCAATCTTTCAGACGAGCAGATGGAAGGAATGCTCGGCAATGAATTTGGCGGAATGAACGAAGTGTTTGCCGATGCATACGCCATAACTGGCAATAAGAAATATCTTGATGCAGCTAAGCGTTTCACTCACCATGCGCTTTATGACAATCTCCACAATGGCGTTGACAGACTCGACAACATGCATGCGAATACTCAGGTGCCCAAGGTGGTCGGATATCAGCGTGTGGCGGAAGTGTCCGGTGATGAGGAATATCACAAAACAGCCGATTTCTTCTGGGACACCGTGGTTAACAACCGTTCGCTCTCTTTCGGAGGCAACAGCCGTCGTGAGCATTTCGCTTCTGCAGCAGATGCCAAGAGCTATGTAGATGACCGTGAAGGACCGGAATCGTGCAACACCAACAATATGATGAAACTCACCGAAGGTCTCTTCCGCATGAATCCCGATGCAAGATATGCTGATTTTTATGAGCGTGCGGTCTACAATCATATACTGTCGACCCAGCATCCGGAGCATGGCGGTTATGTCTATTTCACTCCTGCCCGACCGGGGCATTACAGAGTCTATTCCCAACCTAACAGCGCAATGTGGTGTTGCGTCGGTACCGGTATGGAGAATCATGGCAAATACGGTCAGTTTATATATACCCATTCAGGCGATTCCCTATGGGTCAATCTCTTTATTCCGTCCGAGTTGAACTGGAAGGATAAAGGCATAAAGCTTACACAGGTCAACAGCTTTCCAATGGAAGAGTCTACCAAGATAGTAGTCAATGTGGAGAATCCAAGTGCATTCACACTGAATCTGAGACATCCCGGATGGTGCATCGATCCGGTGGTCAAAGTCAATGGCAAGCCCGTGAAGGTGAAGTCTGCTCCTTCTTCCTATATAGCGCTCAACCGAGAGTGGAAAGACGGCGATGTGGTGGAAATGTCGCTCCCGATGCACGTCGAGATAGAGGAACTGAATCATCTTCCGAGTTATGTTAGCGTTGTAAGGGGTCCCATTGTCCTTGGGGCACGTCTTCAGTCAGACGTGCCTATGCCGGGTCTTGTCGCCGGTGACCATAGATGGGGACATATTGCTGGCGGTCCGCTCGTGTCGGTATTTGATACTCCGCTGCTTATAGGCGACCGTAAGGCACTTCTCAAGAAACTTAATTCCCTTAAGCCCGACACTGCCGGTAGCTTTACTTATACGGCTGAAGGAATTTTCGAAAACAATGGAAAGAAAGTGGTTCTTGAGCCATTTAACGGTATTCATGACTCTCGTTATACTATCTATTTCCTTTCGATGTCGCCAAAAGAGTATGCTGCTTATCAGCAGGATGCGCGTAGGGATGAGGAGCTTCGCCTTGCTCTCGACGCTCGCACGGTTGATGCGGTGAACACCGGCGAGCAGCAGCCTGAGGCTGACCATCAGATGCAGCAGTCGAGATCTGCGAGCGGAAACTTCAACGGTGAGCCTTGGCGCGATGCATCCAACGGCGGTTTCTTCTCTTATGTGATGAATACGGGAGACCGCGACGATCTTACATTGCGTGTAAGATACTGGGGCAATGAGAATGGAATCGGAAAGATGACGATACTCGTAGATGACACTCCGCTTGCTTCGGTGGATAACATAGGAAAATGGAATAAGAATGGATTTGTCGACGAGGAATATAACGTGCCGGCTGATCTTCTTAAAGGCAAGAAGACAGTAAATGTCAAGTTCCTGACAGATAAGGGTCAGGCCTCCGGAGGCATATATCACGTCAGACTTGTACACCCGTAAGTAAAGTGCTTTTGATTAAGGTCCCGTTTTTATGAGATGGGGTCTTAATGAGACGTGGCATATAATAAGATCCGGCGTAGCATTGAAGCTGCGCCGGAAAATTTTTAAGTAGCTGCACAATTTAATAAACATACATATTTATTTTGATTAGCAGCTAAGGGTCCATTTTTTATGAGATAGGACCTAAATATAAAGTACTAATTCAATCCTCAATTAATAGTTATTCTCAATTCTTCCTGTTCTCCACATCATCGTTGCTGATAGATTTATTGGTCTTTTTCACTGAAGCATTCAGTGAGCCGAACCGATAACTTAACGATATGCTGAAAATATTGGCATTGTTGTAATTATAGGTTTTGTTATAGCCGGTATAGCCGGTATTTATCGGTTTGGATTCGTATATGCGTGTCGAGTGGCAGAATGGATTTGATATGCCGATGTTGACATTAAGACGCTTTTCTTTCAGGAATGACTTCTGAAGATCCAGTCCGTAATATATCTGATCAGATATCCTTGTCTTATTTATGTCGTAGAGATCCGGTGTGGATTGATAGAAACTCAGGTAACCCGTCAGCGCGAGATCCCAGGGCAGCTGTTGCCTTACCCTGAAGAATGCGTTCCCTCCCCAGCCGTGTGAGGTGAGTTTAAGCGACGGGTTGGATTTGTGGGCATAGTTGACGTTGGCGTTGAGCATGATGGATGTCTTGTTCCAGGGAGTATAGTTCATCCACAACGCTACATTAAACCATTTGTTATGCCCTTCGTTTGCATATCCTGACTTTATGATATCGTCCTGAAGAAGTTCCTGCACTGAGATTACGGCATTGTTGATAAAACTGTATGATGTGCCCAGGTCAAGGCTGAATTTGCGTCCGATGAGATTATAATTCAGGTTGATTGACTGGTGGCGCGACGATCGCAGGTCGGGATTGCCTGATGAAATAGTGGTTGGTGTCTGCACTATCGCAGGATTCAGCTGGCTTATGCCGGGACGGTTGATACGTGTAGAGTAAGAAAGCTTGAGAGTGTTGGCATCGTTGATGTCGTAGGAAATAGCGGCGTTAGGCACCCAGTCGTTAAGGTTGCTGCTGAATGGGTCGCCGTTGCCGTCTCGGTATTTGGCTGAAAGACGTGAATATTCATATCTTAGACCGGCTCTGGCTCCGAATCTTTTTAATTTCAGTCGGTAGTCAAGGTATATAGCGAATACCTGGGTGTTGTGAGTGAAGTCGGAATGCTTCTGCTCGTAGTCGAAGTAATCCTGGTCGTTGATGGAATGGTTATTACGGTTGATATATTTTATTCCGGTGTCAAACTTGTTGATATCGTTGATCGGTCGCGACCAGTCAAACTGACCCGTGTGTTCGATAAAGTCAAGTGTGAAATCGTTGGAAGTGCCGGTATATTCTACTGGCATATTATATTCTTCCTCATATTCCGAAATGTTATGTTGCCTTTGATTGGTCGATGACACGCGGTAGGAAAGTGTCAGTGTTTCACCTTTCTTTTTTGTGGAATGTTGATAGTTGAGACTTCCGTCCATGTCGAAATATCGATTGGGATCAGACCTGAAGTTATTGATATAGGAATATATAAGATCGCCGGCTCCATTTTTCATTGAGTTCAATCCGGTTGAATTGCTTTTAAGGGAGTAGGAATATCCGTTTAATTCCGCTGTGACAAGGTTGAGGGTGTCGATTTCAAGGCTCCCTTCCACGCCGAAATAGCCTAACTGACCATGACTGTCTCCTGTGCTTTCCGCAAACATTTCATTTCCCGAATCCTCATATTTCATAAGTGATTCCGAACGGTGTAGGCTGCTCTTTCGGGAAAACCTGTTATAGCCACCGTAGACTGACAGGTTCACCTTGTCTATTTGGGTCTGGATCCATGTGTTTGCACTCGGAAAGTCTTCGTTTTTGCGGTAGGATAGTCTTACATTGCCCATAACACCTTTGATGACCGTGTTTTCCAGGGTTACGATGTTGAGTATGGCGGTTGTCCCTTCTGCATCTTCGCGAGCACCCGGATCGGTGATGACCTCAATCTTCTTTATCATGGATGCCGGCAGAGCTTTGAAGATATCCTTGGCATTGCGCGAGAACGAATTGTTAGGTCGCCCGTTTTTATACACCTTGAAGTCAGTAGAACCTTTTATTTTTATCGTCCCGTCCGGATCAACGCTGACAAGAGGCACTTTTTTTAAGATTTCATCAAGCTGTGATGTCTTTGACTCTTCGTCTGCCTGCACATCATAGCCGATGCGGTCTATTTCTTTGGTGACAAGAGGACGCTGAGCCGTCACGGTCACTTCCTGCAGAAGATTGGTCTGCTCTTTCATAATGATGGAGCCGAGATCCATTGTAGGCTGCTCTTCTGTCAAGGTGACATCCATGATGTAGTCTTCTTTTCCGAATGAGAGTATGTTGACGCGGTAGTCTCCGGTCTGGGGAAGATTGACGGAGAATGTTCCGTTCTCGTTTGCGGTTCCCGTAGCTTTTGGCTTTATGGTGTCAGGATGAAGATATATTCTGATAGTTGCGAAGCTTTCAGGTGCTCCTATCGAGTCGCTGACACATCCCTTCACCTTTAGGTCACCTGCAAAAGCCGGGGTGTTAAATGCAATGGCGAGCACTGATACGGCTATCTTGCTTAATGTTGTCATTTAGTTTTGGGCGTTAGATACGTTATTGTAAAAGTTGCCTGAACTATTTGAAGGAGTTTAGGCAACTTTACTTTATAAGACGCACGTGATTCCGTATTATTACCGCAATCTGTCTGTATTAATCTTTTTTAACGTTATCTAAGCTTATTTTACACTCATTAAGGATATTAATGATCAGAAGATCACCTGCAGCCTGGCTTCTAAGGTGTTGACGTGGCGACTCGGAAGAAGTCCTTCCACCAGCCTGTCATTGACTGTCGTATATGAGTAGCGGAGTCGGGCAAGCATCCATGAGTTGATGTAATAGTTGAGTGTGCAGTTTACGTCATGCATTATTCCGCCGTGAATCCCGGCTTTACTGTCTGAGGCATTGGTGTAATTATATCCGATTGCGAGTTCAAGCGAGCCCTTGGCAGGTGTGGCTACTCCGGCATCAGCGTGGGAATAGCTATATTTAGATCCGATAAGCAGTGCTCTGGCTATTCCGTATGCTCCATGAGCCTGATAATTGTGATAACCATCTTTACGCGCCACATTCATATAGTAATATTGTGCTTCCAGGGCAAGCCTGTTTTTGATAAGAAGGAATTCCGGAGTCATTTTAAAGAGTCCTCTTGCATGGTCGATATTGGCTGCAAGGAGTGGAACTTTCGATACTCTGCTCGGAAAATTCGCTGAATAGTTGAATCCGGTATGGTCATCTGCTGTCGGTTTGGAATAATTGAAGGATGCTCCTATCTGCAATACGTCGCCATCATTATGACGTGGTCTCCACACCAGTCTTGTCTGGGCTCCCCATGCCTGTTTTCCCATCACGTTTGCATTCTGTGTCATTGCTCCGGCTTCCACAAATGCTGAAGTCCCTGCGAAATACTGATCTTTGTCATATACCCACATAGCTGCAAGCAATCGTGGATTTGCATAGAAGAATTCATTTGATGTCGGCTCTTCATAGGTCTGCTTCATCGAGGAACTTGTCTCTGAGTTCAATCCCCATTGCGGAACAAAATAGCCGATTCTGACGAGGTTCGCAGGGTTGAAGTCATATTCGAAATACGTGTCTTTAAGTCCGACTTTCCCGTATGAGAACCCGACATCTATTTTTGCTTTCCATTTCCCGTAGGAGAATTTGGCTCCAAGCCTTACGTCAGGGATTGCCACACCGTCTACAAATCTGGTGTCGTTCCCTTCTGATACTCCTTTGTTCCCTCCCATATAGAAAGCTCCGTCCATTAAGACTCTGCCTGTGGGCTTGAAAGAAAGTTTGGGTGCCGGAATAGAATCATCGGCTATCGCGCATAATGCGCATAATGCAGTTGCAGCGAGCATGAGTAACGTGTTTTTCATAGCAGCAGGATTTTGCATGTGACTTGTATGTTGCGAAAGTCTCGGTTGTTGACAAATGAAATGAGGAGAGAGGAAGAGCTATGAAATTTTCAGTATACGTTGCCTGTGTTAATCTGTTGTGGTAGGAGTAGGTACAGGTGTGCCGCTTGCTACCTTGCCGGATTTTTTTAGTTTTCTGAATTCTTTCTTTGCCTTTTCCAGCTGAGCTTGAAAGGCGGGGTCTGCATGCAGACGCGCTACTGTCATGGCACCCGTGAGTCTGCCTGCATCAACGTCACTCTGGAAATGATAGCCGCATATGACCCGGCTTTCCCCCATGTCAAATCCTCTTTTCAATATTTCGTTTTGACGTTCGGGATTGATTTCTGCAAGTACGAGAGCTGTTGCCCATCCTATTGATGTGTGCCCGGATGGATATGAACCATTGGTCGACAGTTCCTCCTGCTGTTCGGGATTGCATGTGTCTTCATCATAAAAGCAGAACGGACGAGTACGGTTATAGTAATTTTTGGCTTCGCGGGTGCCGAGGTCTCCGGCATCCTCGCGCATGCCAACTATAAGTTTTCTGATCTCAGGTGTGTTTTCTTCATTTATTTCTATTCCGAATGCCTCTGAAAAAGCCTGGGGCACCCCGTCTCCCTCTATTCTTGCATCGCATACGGCTTGTTCTCCTCTGGGAGTATTGCGCATGGTCTTGCCCCATGTGTAGCGTGCCTGGTCGTTAAGAAATGTGATTGATGCACCGTCAGGAGGTGGAGGCAGGATAAGATAGCTGTTGGGGGCGTCACCTTCCTGAAGGAAGAATACTTCCGGATTTGTGCGGTGATCCTTGATCTTTTTTGCCGGTTCTTCCGTCTGTGCGAATGCGAATGAACTTGCAAGTGCCACAAGAAGTGTGCAGGCTGTGGCTCGTAGGGTAAATTTTGTGTCCTTCATAATGATATATTTTAAGAGGTTTGCTATCCAGATTTTGTACCGGACTGCTGAATGTAAGTGTTGTGATTGCCGGTATGTCTATGAAACGAATGGATCACCCTTTGGTTATCGAATTTTCATATGTTGTTGAGCATAAATAAAAAATTTAACATTTCAATAAAATCTGATTTTTTATGAGGTGTGGCATGAAAAAGAGACTGCGCCATCTCGTGATGACGCAGTCTTCTGATTATAAGTGCCTGTAAGATTATCTGACTGATTTCTTGGCAACTTTCTTGCCGTTTCCGAGAGTTTCAACTTTTACGACCACTCCGGTGTATGAGTTGTCCACCTCTGTTCCTTGCAGATTGAATGTCTGCGAATTCATAGATTCGGCATCCTCAGCATCAATGGCGGTGACTCCTGAATAACTGATTTCCACTTCAGGTCCGAAGCCGCCGCGTGAGTTTGCCTTGCGGACTTTTATATTGTTTCCTGCCGGAAGCTCACCTGCATATATTTTCCCGTTGACGAGATATACGTTGCCGTCAAGCTCTTCATTTGCAGTATATTTTTCCTGAGAAGCTATTGCCTCTGGATCCCAGTCAGGGAATACCTTATCGATAGCATAATCTGCTGCCTGTGCATCCGTAAGAATGGTTTCATACTTCTTGTCGCCCGACGAGTGGGTGAAGGTCAGATTGTTGGAAGCCGGGGAGATGCGGTTGCCGTTAGTATCCATGGAGTTGTATTCCACAAACTTATCTGCAGCGCAGTTCATTCCGGTAGTCTTGAAGCGTGTTGACTCTATCTTCGAAGGCTGGTTGATAGTGGTATTGAGCCATGCAAGACCTGAGTATGTTCCCCACGAACGTCCGAAATTAAACTGGGAGCAAAGTGTCTCGATGGTGCAGTTGTTCATTACATATCCATATTTCTTGCCGCCGTTGGGAGCCGCTATGGTAGAGTTCTTGGCAGCCTCGTTGACAAACTTGACGCGGTTGAAGTAGACATCGCCGCCGCCGCAGACGTAGTCTACTACTCCGTGTATCTCGCCGTCTTCGAAATAGAAATATGCTGAATTGTTGTTGCTGTAATAAGTATCCTGATATGATTCCAGGTTTACGTTCTTGCAGATGGTGTTCTTGCCCTTGTCCTGCAGTGTCACTGCGCGGCCTGCCGCTGCCTTGCCGTCAAATGGCATCGCATTGCGGAGCGTGAGGTCTTGCATATACAGATTTTCGGAGCGGTTCAGGAGTGTTGCTGTCACGCCGATACCCTCCGCATCAAGCGGTGGATAGTTAAGTATGACTGTTCCTTCTGTTGATTCTCCGATGATGGAGATATTCTTGCCGTTTATGGGTGTCAGGGTGGTTGTCCCTAAGTCGTATGTTCCGTTGGGAAGGAAAATCTTTGCTCCTGATTTTGAGGAAGCAGCCTTGAGCGCAAGGAGGAAGCTTGTCACGTCGCCTGCCGGTATTTCATAATAGCCCGTAGCTTCATTGTATTCTACAAATTCTACGACATTGGATATTGTCACGCTGTGCACATATGCGCCATTCGGGAAAGTGATTGTAAGCCATCCGGGTTCACCTTCATACTGGAAAGTATATTCTTCCCCGTCGCTGGCACCCTTCACCTGGAATTCATCGATTGTCTCGCCGGCTTCATTGGTGACAGTGGCGGTTGACTCTGCAGAATATTGACAGCATCCTACAGTCACATAGCTCTTGCCCGCTACGTTGACCTTGATTGTGCCGCCATTGTTGACAAGCCATCCGTGATTGTTGTAGTATTTGCCGTCGATCTCGATTACCTCGTGGTCTTCAGCATAGAAATATGTTTTTGTAAGATCGTATACAAAACGGGAAGTGGATGTGGGCTCTTCAATCTTTGTGGCGCGAGCAAAAAGATCAGTGTCCATCTCTATGGGTGTCCCTTCTTTCACTTTCTCTGCGGTTGATTTAGTGGAAGCAAACCATCCGCGGAATGCTTCGCCGGCAGGAACGGTTACATCATTTTCGCCGAATTTATATGTCAGTGTGTCGCCTCCGGGCACGAGATCTGTCCCGATAAGCTTTCCGTCGGTGTTATAGTAAGAAATCGTAACATCAGGAATAAAGTCGCACGCTTCCACTGAGAGCGATGGACAGTAAGAGGGAGTTATGATGGTGAGCACCGCGTCATCATCGCTGTTGTATGTCCATGTCGTTGTGCTGTCGCAGCTTCCGTTGCATGAAAGAGTGGCAAGCACCTTATCGCCGTTCTTGATTGTGGCGCCGGTTCCGTTGAAGGAACAATTGCCGAAAGTGACCTTTACAGCTCCGTCTACAGGCACTGTCACAGTCGATGAGTTGTATCCGTGATCTTTGTCATGCCAGGTGCCGGATACTGTCACTCCTTCCGGTAGGGTGCCGTCTGCAGGTTTCACTACAGTATAAGGATCTGTAGTGAAGTCAATCTGAAAGTCTGTGAAATGACGTTCTTTCTTGACATACGGATTTACACTTATTCCATAGAGACGGAATCCTTTGCCGCAGCTCATGTTGAGGATCACATCCCCGTCTTCCTTGACGCGGGCGGAGACTTTGGATTCGTCGCACTGCTTGCTGATGTTGGAAGGTACAGTGAGTTCCTTGTTCAGGTTGTCTGATTTTACAGTGGCATCGCCGCCTGCACCTGAAAAGTCTAATATGATCTCATCGTTGACACCGCAGTCAGGTATACGTACTGTCATGGAGCCGTTCTGGAAGCAATAGTTGGCGGTGATGCCGTACACAGCTCCTTTGGCAACTGTGAAGTAGACTCCTTCAAGTCCGGAGAGAGCTCCGCCGTTGTTGGCGGGCAGTTCCTGGTTTTCAAGAGCCAATGCCAGAGAGTAGCGGCCCTTGCTGCTGGCGGCCCAGTAGTCGCAGTTTGTCACTTGGTTGGCGTGATCGCCCCCTTTGGTGAAGTCCCATGATCGGACTTCTGTCACATGTTCGGCCCATGCTGCAGAGCTGATGAAAAGCATCATGATCAGCAGGAGCGCGCTGGAAAGTTTTCTCATGATAAAGGTAGTTGTATATGGTTAATTTTTTTTGGTTTCGGTTATTGTCTTTAGCGTTCGCAAATTTACAAAAAAATCCTATTTTACGCAATGGTTAAGCAATATTCAGTAAAACTTCCTCCCGATAATTCTCTGGAAGTACGTTAAAGTGTGTTAATAAATGCAATAATTTTTATTTTTTATTGTAAATTTGTAAAAAAAACTAAAACGATCGTTTATTAACTTAACATCTAAATAAACCTGCGTGTATGAAATTCAGTCAGAAAACACGGTACTGGCTTGCGTCCATGCTTGCCATGATCTTTTCAGTCTCGGTCTACGCCCAGAACATCACTGTCACCGGTACGGTGCTTGATGAAACGGGTGAACCTCTCATTGGAGCCACTATCGTGCAGAAAGGCACCAGCAACGGTGTTGCCGCGGATATCGACGGCAATTATTCAATCTCCGTCCCGGCAAAATCCACCCTCGTCATTTCATATGTCGGCTACAACAGCAAGGATGTGCCGGTAAATGGCAGAACCAAAATCGACGTGAAACTCGATTCAAGCTCCACAATGCTCGACGAAGTAGTAGCAATCGGCTACGGCACAGTAAAGAAAAAGGACCTTACCGGTGCCGTGTCTTCTGTCTCAGGTGCAGAACTCGCGAAGGCCCCTGTGGTCTCAGCGGCACAAGCACTCCAGGGCAAGGCAGCGGGTATCAACATCGTGCAGCAGAGCGGTGCTCCGGGCGCCGGTGTCAATGTCACCATCCGTGGCGGCACATCGCTCACCCAGTCCACCACCCCGCTATATATAGTGGACGGCTTCCCGATGGACAACGCTCTTTCAAACATCGACATCAATGACATCGAGACCATCGACGTGCTGAAAGACGCTTCTTCTACTGCAATCTACGGTGCTCGCGGCTCCAACGGTATCGTGGTGATCACCACCAAGTCCGCTGCTTCCGGCAAAACAAAAGTGGAATACAACGGTTTCGTTTCTTTCGATGTTCTTTCAAAGAAACTCGATGTGATGGACAATGCCCTTGAATACGTGCAGTATCAGTATGAGCTCGCAACTCTTGCCAATGCTCCTAACCGTTGGACTCAAGTGTATGACAACGCTGCCGATGCCACATTAGGCAATTATATGGCCAATGTTTACAGCCGTATGCAGCAATTATACGGCGACTCTTACGCCCTTGATATGCAGCAAGAGGGATTCGGCGGATCCTCACTGACACAGAACCACAGCGTGTCGCTCTCCGGCGGTTCCGAGAAAGTCAAATACCTCGTTTCTTATAACTACACCGGCAACGATGGCCTTCTCGCCAACCACGATTACAAGCGCAGCACAGTACGCGCCAAGATCAACGCCGAACCATACAAAGGCGTGAAGTTTGACTTTTCTACCTTCTTCTATAACGCTGAGACACACGGCGGCGGTAAGTTTGACGGTATGGACAACCTCCTCCAATATCCTATCAACGGCGGTACTTACTACACCCGCGATCAGCTCCTCAATTCTCAGACTCTTATTGGCTTCCGTGATGTGACGACGGCATATGCCGCTCCCAACCAGTTGGTGCAGAACCTCGCAGCCACTTCCGAGAAGCGCGATCGCCGTCTTGAATTAAATGCAGGAATCACCATCGATCTGCCTAAAAACTTCACATGGCGCACTTCAGGCAACTATGTGACGAAATGGGGCAAATCCACTTCGTTTGCAGATGAGAACTCAACTGGCTACCTCAGCGATCCTACCGGCACCGGAGTCTCCGGATCGATCGGCAACTCCGAGAGCTACAACTGGCACATCGCCAATACTCTTACCTATGCGAACACATTCAACGAGAAGCACGACCTCACCATCATGCTCGGACAGGAATACTCCTACAGCGAAAGCGAATCAAACTCCATGAGCATCGCCAAGCTTCCGGTCCCCAACCATGGTCTCGACGTGATCAACAATGCAGATGTGACAGCCCAGTCTGCCGGCCACTCCCACAATAATCTCCTCTCATTCTTCGGCCGCGCATCTTACACATATGATGGCCGATACATCCTTACCGCTACCATGCGTGCCGACGGTAGCTCCAAGTTTGCCAAAGGAAACAAGTGGGGCTTCTTCCCCTCTGTTTCAGGTGCATGGCGCATATCTCAGGAAAAATTCTTTGAAGAGAGCAATATCGTAAATGTAATCAGCAATCTTAAGCTTAGAGCCGGATATGGCGTGACCGGTAACAACAGCATCTCCGACAATCTTTACACTACCGCTGTCTTAATGTCTGTCTACCCGATGGGCAATGATCCTCAGAGTCCTGCAATGTCTCTTGGCAGTGAACTCGGCAACAAGGAACTCAAGTGGGAGACTCTGCATGCTACTAATATCGGTATCGACCTCGGTATGTTTAACGGCCGCATCAATCTCGGTGTGGACTGGTACAACAACCAGATTTCCGACATGCTCATGTCTTCTACCATACCTTCCACTACCGGCTACACCAAGCAGATGCAGAATGTCGGCAAGATGCGCAACCGTGGATGGGAAATCGCCCTCAACACCGTCAACATCTCGACCCGCAACTTCCAATGGAGTTCAGTACTAAATCTCTCGTTCAACCGCTCTAAGGTAATCGCACTTAATAATGGTCTGACCAAGAAGGAATTCTCAGCAGGCAGCAACCGTGGCGGTCAGGTTACATACTATGCATCAGTCGGCGACGGCCTCGGAGCTATGTACGGTTACAAGTATATCGGTATCTACACCACCGATGACTTCATCGACAATGGCGACGGAACATTCACACTCAAAGAGGGTGTAGTAGGCAAGGAAGGCGCGACTCCGCAACCCGGCGACATCAAGTTTGCCGCCAACAACGAGGATGGTACAATGTTTGTCGACAAGGCTGAAAACCGCGTTAAGATCGGCGACGGAACTCCCAAGATGTATGGTGGTTTCGGAAACACATTCTCTTTCAAGGGCTTCGACCTCAACATCTTCATGAAGTTCTCTGTCGGCAACGATGTGTATAACGCTACCCGCCAGTCGCTTTCTCCATTCGCATCCATCCAGAACACCCTCAATGAATTCGGTCAGAACTATTATCGTCTGATCGATCCCCTCACAGGTGAACGCGCAACAACTCTTGCGCGCCTAAAGGAACTGAACCCGGATGAAAACTCACGCACATGGTCGCTCACTACCGACAATGCCAATCTCATCACCAAGGGCTTCTCTTACTATGTGGAAGATGGATCTTACCTGCGTATCTCCCAGGTGACTCTCGGCTATACATTCCCGGATAAGTGGATGCGAAAAGCTCATATCAGCAAGTGTCGCCTTTACTTCACTGCCAATAACCTGGCCAACTTCACCAAGTATAAGGGCTACGATCCGGATGCATCAAGCAACAACCCTGACGCTGTAGCCACCACACCGGGTTTCGACTCTAAAGTCTATCCTCTTTCACGTAGCTTTGTAGTGGGTCTCAACCTTTCGTTCTAACGACTATTAAACGAGAATCTTATCATGAACAAAAAATATTGTTATAAGGCCTTCCGCAGTGTTCTGACTGCCCTGGCTATTCTCGGTGCCGGTTCAATGTTGCTTAGCTCCTGCAACGATACCCTCGAGCTCCCCTCCTACACTAAGGACGACACCGATTTCGCCTTCCGCGATGAAAATAATGCAGACCTTTTTGTGAAGGGGATCTACTCTTCGCTCATCCACGAAGAATATTACCGCTCAGGCAACTGCGCCGAGACCACCACTCAGGAAGCCCCCGACAATCTATCGTCGAGCGGTGGCAAATATGGCATGAGCAACTACAACTATCAGCCAAATACCCCTATCTGCTTTGACCGCATATATCTTGTGGGCTACAATTCAATCGAATCTTGCAATGTAGCTCTCAGCCATCTGCGCGCTATGGAGCAGACACAGAAAGTGAAGGCCCTCATAGCAGAGGCTGTCACTCTCCGCGCCTGGGTATATTACAACCTTATCCGCTATTTCGGCGACGTGCCGTTTCTCACCCAAGACTTCGAAAGCACGGATACCAGCGACGAGTCACTCTTCTATCCTGCACGCACAAGCCGCGATGAGATCTACGACTACGTCATCAATGAAATGGTAGAGACTATCGACGATCTTCCGTGGCAGAGCGAATGTGGATGGACCGAACGCCTCACCCGCAATTCAGCCAAGGGAATCCTCGCCCGCATCTGCCTCCACGCAGGCGGATGGTCGCTACGTTGGGAATTCAACAACCCTAACGCCGAGACACGCATGGCTCGCCGTCCGGATGAAAACCGCATCACCGAAATCTATCGCATAGCAGATCAAGCTCTCAGCGAGGTAATAGCAAAGGGAGAGAATCATCTGATTCAGGCTGACGCGGAGATGAACGGTTTCTATAAACTTTTCTGGAACTTCACTCACCGCAATTTCGGAGAAACCGATCCGGAAATGATGTGGTCGATAGCCATGCTCGGACAGTCGGTCAACAGTAAATATGGTATCGATGTCGGCTCGACAGGCTCCACAGCCACTCCGGTATTCGGACAAAGAAAGGCAATGACACTGCGCCTGCCTCAGTATTATCTATCGTTTGACCCGGCTGACAACCGTCGCGACGTCACTTGCGGTAATTACACCATCATCGGAAAGACCAACCGCACCGATACCGAAATCATCAATGTCGGCACCACCTACTCGTCAGTGACTCCCGGCAAGGTGCGCATGCAGTGGGCTACCGAGCCTGTCACCGGTCAGGTTGCGAAGCGCAACGTCAATATCCCTATGCTGCGCTACTCCGACATCCTGCTCATGTATGCCGAGACTCAGAACTACCTCAATCACGGGCCTAACGAAGCCGCACGTTCAGCTCTCAAGCAGGTGCGTCAACGTGCCGGTGTCGATCACCTGCCAATTCCGGCAGGCGAGCAGGAGTTCCTCAAGGCCCTTCTTCAGGAACGTAAGTGGGAATTTGCCGACGAGTGCATACTTCGCACCGACCTCGTGCGTATGAACCTTATTGCAGAAGAAATCGAAAAATCAAAGCAACAGCTCATCGACCTCTCCATGCGTCAGGGAGAATATGCAAACATCGCTGTCTACCGTCTGTACAAATACACTGAAGACGCGAATGAATACGGATCCAAATTCCTCACTGTAGACTATATTGACCTCACCGATCCTGACGAGGCAGAACAGGTGAAGGCCGTCCCCACAAAGGCTGCCGACTACCCTGATTTCCAAGCTAAGCTTCAGGCCATCGCAGCCGCTCACGGTAAAGATGCGACTGCCGAATGGTATCCTTGCAACATGTTCGAACCCTGGAGCAGCGCCTATAACAAGAATTCCCGTAAGGTAGTAGGCATCATCACTACAGCTATAGGTATTGAGGCCGGTATAGCAGGTAAGTACACCGGGTATGCGGAAAATAAAAACAAGTTCCCCGACTGGATCTCAAGTACCATAAGCCTCTATGTATGGTTTAAACCTAACCATTCGGAACTTTCACCTTTCGCCACAAATGCCCCGGGCAAACCCCTCGTGGATAATCCCAACCTTACCCAACTCCCGGGCTATCCGGGATACTCTTCCGGTGAATAAGACTATAATATGAATTTTAACGCCGGGCGGGGCAATATTCCGCTCCGCCTGACGTTATAATTTAATAGCTTAACTATTCATTTATTAATAATTTTTATTACATGAAGAAATCTTTACTTTTTGCAGCTGCTATTGCTACGGCTTTTGCTGCTAACGCCGAGGTGTTCGAGTATGGCTTCAACTACGACAGCCCGGCATTCCCGTTTCTTGGTTTACTCAACAATGAGGACTCCGAGTACTATTTCCCCGGAAATTACGAACTCGTTGATAAGTATGGTGTCGCCATGCCGAATACTCTTGCTATTCCAGTACTGAACCGACCTGCCGAAGGAGAAAAGGGTCTGCCTGATCTTGGTGTGGGTATCTCAATGCTCGATGGTGGAATCTACACTGTCTCGGCTGATCCATATATCGGCAATGAGGATTACGAGATCGAGGCTATGCCTGAGGAGAACTTCGGTTATCCATTCCTATCATGGGGCGAGAGCGGTATGACCCGTACTTTATTTATGACCGGCTGGGGTTCGGAAGAAGCATGGGAAGACAAAGATTACGATGCTGCTACAGAAGCTGACTGGGTATCGACTAAGAATGGTGTCCAGTTTACACGTCTTGGTACTTTGGACATGGTGTCTCGTCAGGATACATATTTCCAATATCCCGCAGTGACAGGCGATGTGACTGTTACAGTATGGGCAGGCACTAATCTTGGTGGAACTGCTAATCCTAATGATATGCTCAACGTGATTGTAACACCCGTATTCGATGGGGTGGCAGATCCTGAACAGGCTGTTGAAATTTCAAAGGAGAGTCCTGCCAACAAGCGTTATTACAAGCTTGATCCTGTTCAGTTTGATGCTAAAGGAAAGAAACTTGAGGTTCGCGTAGGATGTAATGGTGCTTTGCTCAATCTCATGCACGTCCGTATTGAAGGTGATGCCGTAGGTGCCGGTGTAAATGGCGTTGCTGTTGACTCGGCAAATGGCGTTGCTTACAATCTCCTCGGCGTTCAGGTTGACGAGAACTACAAGGGTCTCGTTATCAAGAACGGTAAGAAGTTCGTACAGAAGTAATAGTAATTAAGCCTATAAGTCGCGATATATCCTCCTTCCCCGGGTAAGGGGGGTGAGAATATATCGCGTTTTTTATTATTTATCTAACCATAATATTTTCAACCAATCATGAAATCATTAAAGAGACTCGCGTTGTGCCTCGGCTCTCTCGCTCTTGCAGCAGGAGTCTCGGCTGCCGATACGGATCTTCTTGCTTTTCCCGGAGCGGAAGGGTTCGGGCGTTTTACGAAGGGTGCACGCGCGGTTGCAAAACCTGAGGTGTACCATGTGACCAACCTCGATGATAGTGGACAGGGATCGTTCCGCGACGCTGTAAGCAAATCAGGTCGAATCATTGTATTCGATGTTGCCGGCACTATCAATATCAAAAGTGCTCTCGTAGTGAAGGGCAACAACACCATTCTTGGTCAGACCGCTCCGGGCGAGGGCGTGCAGATTTACGGCGAACGTGTGTCGTTCTCCGGAGCTAACAACCTTATCGTACGTTATATCCGTTTCCGTATGGGGGATCCCGGCACGAGTGGCAAAGACGCTTGCGGTATTGCAAACGGAACAGATATGATATTCGACCATCTCTCTGTGCTTTGGGGTAAGGACGAGAACTTCTCAGTGAGCTGGGATAACAAACAAAGTCGTCCTGCCAATATAACGATCCAGAACTCAATTATCGGACAGGGACTGCAGTCGCACTCCTGCGGAGGCCTTATCCAGACCATCGGAGGCGTGACGCTCTACCGTAACCTCTATATAGAAAACAAGACCCGTAATCCTAAGGTGAAGGGCCTTAACCAATATGTCAACAACGTTGTATATAACTGGGGCAACGGAGGTTGCTACATAATGAGTGACTCCGAGGGTGACTCTTGGGCTGATATTGAGAATAACTATTTTATGCGTGGCCCGTGGAACAATGCGACAGATCCATTTGTGCGTGGCATCAAAAGTTTCCGGTATTATGGTGCCGGCAATTATTATGACGAAAACATGGACGGAGTTGTCAACGGTCATGAGATGACAGTCGACGAGATGAAGGGTGCGCAGGACGGAACATCGCCATATTCCACTTGGTTCGAATCTCTTGAGGCCCTCAATGCCAACATTACGGAATACAATACCACCGCCTCAGAAAAGGTTCAGCTCATTCCGGAAATAGTGAATAAGATGACTGCAGCTGATGCTCTCGAATGGATGTCGAAGTATGTAGGACCGAGTCTTCCTGCCTACGATGAGGTTGACCAGTACCTCATCGATGAACTTCTTACGTATGGAAAAGGCGGAACTAAAAACGGCATCACCAGCGTAAAGCAGCTTCCTCATAAGGGTACAGGTGTCATTTCCGGCGGTGTCAAGCCGAAGGATACTGACGGTGACGGCATGCCCGACGAATGGGAGCTTGCAAACGGTTTGAATCCGAATGATGCTTCCGATGCGGTGGCTATAAATTCAGACGGCTACACAAATATCGAAGCCTACTCACACACGATCAATGCCCCATATCCATACATCAAGAAACCAATTAAATTTGCGGTTACTGCCCAGAACAAGGAATCGCTTTCTTTCTCATGGGATCTTAACAAGAACACTGAGAATGGTTTTGAGATCGAGATATCTACGAATGGCAAGAATTTCTCAAAGGCAGCGACTGTAGGCGCGGGCGAGACTTCCGCTACTCTCGAAGGTCTGACTCCTATGACGGCATACTGGGCTCGACTGCGTTCTGTGGGTGCTGATGGCATAGCATCCGACTATAGTGATGTCGTTACTGCCGAGACTATAGGAGACCCGTCTGCACCTAATCCCGTTTCAGATCCCTTCCCGGCTGTAGGGGCAAGAGAAGGTGTTGCAGCCGGTCTTACCTTTACTTGGGCTGCCGGAGCGAAGACATACGGAGGAAACGTGACTTATACACTTTATCTTGGCACTGATGCAGATAAAATGGACAAGATGGCTGAGGGACTTTCCAAGACGGAATGGAACTGCAAGGATCTTGCCGCTGACAAGACATACTATTGGCGTGTGGATGCCACCAACAATATAGGCACTACAGAAGGTGATGTGTGGTATTTCACGACATCGGCTGGGGGCGTGTTGTTCTATGCTGACTTTAATACCCAGCCTGCAGAATTCGGAGCGAAATATGCCGGTATCGGCGACAATACCAATATAATAAATGCAGCCAACGCATCTGTTAAGTTCAATGGTATGACAATAGGCTCCGGTGCTGAATCTTTGAGAATCATAGCTATGAGCGGCGCCAACAATTCCGATGACCTGTCGAAAGACTACGGTCCCGCTTCTGAGGCTGACCGTGGAGCTTCGAATCGTTGCGTGCAGTTCTACACCACCAAGGCAGGCGGTTACATCGAGACCCCTGAAGTGACAGGTCCGTGCGTGGTGACACTGTATATCGGTAATCCGGACAAATCATCCAAGACAACAAAACTCTATACTATAGCAGGAGGCAAGGAGACTTCCATTGACCTTGTGGCTGGTGCTTCAAAGAGGATTTATAAATTCACTACTACCTACACCAATTCCGGACCGGTGAAATTCCGCTTTGATGCCAATGGTAAGAAGATCAATGTAAACGATATACTCATAGAACGTTACGTGGCTTCAAGCGGGGAAGAGCCCCTTGCTTTGACATCAGGGACTCTTGACAATAAGATCGACTATACCGACGGTTCAATATCACTTACCTTCAATCAGGACGTGAAGTACAACGGAGGTGCTGTAATTTCAGGCACACACCAGTTTGAGGAGATCTCTGTTGCCGCATCCGGCAAAAAACTGAATATCGCATATGATGCACTCGATGCCAATTCAGAGTACACCATCAGCTTTACAGAGGGTATGTTGACAGATCTTGCCGGAGAACGTAGCTTTATCGGCGACGTAAAGATTACGACAGGCGACTTCGGTGCAGCCAAGGCAAACGGAGAGACCCACTGGGGCAAGGCAGCTGCTTCCCTTCCTCTGAATTTTGCTCCGTTCAATGAGACTGCGCCTTTCGAGACTGTAGGCGGACTCGTGCAGACAGCTCAGAATGACTATCCTCACTGGTGTCAGGTAGGAGGCGGTGATAATGCAGGTGAGATCGCTGCGGATCATGTTGCATTCCGTACTTCCACAAGCAGTGACAAGGTGATGACTTATTTTGGATCCACAGCAAAGAAGATCTTTGTCAACCTTTCTGCTGAAAAAGGTACTACTGCCAGTGTCAAGATTCAGGAGACTCGTAATCCCGACGTGAAGGATGCTCCCACATGGCGCACCATACGCGTTCTCACTGAGAAGGATCTTCCTTTCAGCGGGGAATTCGATCTGAATCCTGAGGCTCGTTTTGTGAAGATAGTACCAACTTCGATATCAGGCACAGTATATCTTAATGGGTTCCGTGTTTCCAATGCTGAAGGCTTCTTCGGTGATGATTATGAGAGCGGTGTACAGGGAGTCTTTGTAGATGATGATGATGCTCCTGTATATACTCCTATGGGAATTCCGGTAGACTCATCGTATAAGGGTATTGTGATAAAGAACGGTCACAAATATATTCAGCGGTGATATAACTTTCATATAATAATAATAAAAAACGCGTCCGGTCAGGACGCGTTTTTTATTATATGTTTTTTGAGATTTAAGACCCCATCTCATAAAATTTCAGAGTCCCTGGGGCGGTTTAGGGCGAGTGATTTTTGCAAGTTGAAGAAGG
>JAIDQZ010000135.1:0-51361 GCA_029062005.1 Muribaculaceae bacterium
ATCGCTGATGTATGATTTATTAACCTTTAAGACAAAGAAAAAATGGCTAAAAGTAATGTAGATCTTACATCGAAAGAGTGGCGCGACATAGTATTTGCCGATAAGAACAAGGATTTCGGTGCATACGTGATGCGTCAGGAAAGTGACAAGCGTCACAACCGTGCGTTCATTATGCTTCTCATCAGCCTTGTCTGCCTTGTAGGAATCATCATAGCATGGAGCAAATACAGCGACTACCGCTCGGAAAAGGCTGCCATAGAAGCTAAGATGCAGGCAGAGAAGATGCTTGCGGCCCAGCTTGAACAAATGGATCAGGAAGAGCCGGAGCCTGATGAACCGGAAGAGCAGAAAGTTGAAATAGAGATTCCAGAAGTGCCTCAGGAAGTGCTCGCTACAGTACAGGTGACCCAGATCGCCATTGTGGACGACGTAAAGAATGAGGTGATGGAAATGGAAGAGCAGCTCGAAGACAATACCGCCCGTGGTGTCGTAAACCAGGAAGGCTCTGATGATGCTGATAAGTTTAAGGCAGTTCAAGAACAGGTGGTTGTCAAAGAACCGGAACCGGTTAAACCGAAAGAAGAAGAAATCTTCCAGGCTGTAGAGCAGCAGGCTGAATTCCCCGGCGGTATGGCAGCTCTTATGAAGTGGCTCAGCAGCAACATCCGCTATCCGGAGGCAGCTCAGCAGAACGACGTTCAGGGTAAAGTAATCGTGAAATTCGTCGTTGAGAAAGATGGTTCGGTATCTCAGGCCCAGATCCTGAAGGGTGTCGACAAGGACCTCGACAAAGAGGCACTCCGTGTCGTAAACAAGATGCCGAAATGGCAGGCAGGTAAGAACAACGGTGTTGCCGTGCGTTCATACTTCACTCTCCCCGTCAACTTCCGTCTGCAGCAGCAGTAATCCCCTACCCTACATATAAGATCCCGCATCGAAAGGTGCGGGATTTTTTTATAACATAAATAAACCAATAGCCTTTATAAATGTTAAATATATAGAAACCCTAAAAATACTGAAAAGACATGAAAAATTTAGATGATCCCCAGACCGGCCAACCGAAAGGATTTCGTATTGGCTTCAATATCTTCATGATGATAGTCTACATCGCCGTAGGTATACTGTTCTTCACAGGCTTTTTCAATATTGACAATAAAGTCATCAGTTACTGTGTAGGAGGACTCCTTGTGGCTTACGGCATATGGAGAGGCGTGAGAATGTATATAGTCAATAAAGACGAGTAGGATTTTTCTTATCCGACCAGAAAACCTATATACATCGCCATGAAAAATAGAAATTTCGCACATTTGTCATTAAGGGCATTGTCGCTTGGAGTGATCCTTGCGGCATTTGCCATAGCATGCTCACCGATCAAGAAAGGAGAATATGCCAACGGAAGCGCCACGATGTATTGCGATGACGGTTTCCGCCAGATATTGCAGGAAGAGATAGAAGTGTTCGAATATCAATATCCCAACAGCGCCATCATTCCTTTCTATGTCGACGAGCAGACCGCCATGGATTCCCTTCTTGAAGACAAGACACAGTTGGTGGTCACTACTCATGAGCTGACACAGGACCAGATAAAATATATTAAAGACAAATACCGCCGCATCGTGCGCCAGCGGTGTATAGCCGTCGACGCAGTGGCATTGATAGTCAACAAGGATAACCCTGTGTCATCACTTACACTGGATGACATAAAGGGAATAATCGAAGGCAAGATTTCAAAATGGAATCAACTTGCGGTTCCGGATGATGCATCAATTCGCCTTGTATTCGACAATCAGGGAAGTTCAACAGTCAGCTACATGCGAGAAAAATTCCTTGGTGAAAACGGCAAGATATCTGACAATCCCAATGCTTTTGCCCAGAAAGACAATGCAGAAGTATTTGATATAGTAAAAAGAGACAGGAATGCCATCGGTATCATAAGTGTCAGCTGGCTTGGCTCGGATCTTCAGGAGGCAAAGAATGTTCCGGTGGATAAGCGCATGGAAGACTATGCCGTTGAGAATGATACGATTGCCACTAACCTTACTACTGAGGTAAAGATACTGAAGGTAGCAAATCCTGTGGAAGAAAATGATTATTCAACGGTCGGCTACATGCCCTATCAGGCATACATCAACAGCGGAGAATATCCGTTGTTCAGGAAAGTTTACATGATCAGCACCGCTACTAAAAGCAGTGTCCTGAACAGTTTCTATGAATTTACAAGTGGATTTATCGGGCAGAAGATAATCTCGAAGACAGGAATTCTTCCCTATCATATGAGTACGCGAATGGTAAATCTACAATAAAAGGTACGTTTGAGACAATATGTTAAAATCCTGTGACTGACTGTCGCGGGATTTTTTTTAATAAGTAATAAACTTAGGGCAAAAAAATTTGTCAAATCCATAGAATTTCGTTAAATTTGCATTTGGTATCGGTGCAAAAAACATGCTGCCCCGAAGCAAAGAGAGAAAAAACAGATCGGAAACTAAATAATTAAACTATATAATGATGAAATTCAGAGTATTTTTTGCCGCCTCACTTGCCGCAATAGCAATGAGCGCATCAGCACAGACCCATCAGGAAGGTGCTGAATACTATAAGGCAGACCAGCTTGAAAATGCAAAGGAACTTCTTCTCCGCAACCTCAACAATTCAGGAACAGACAAAGCTGTCGCCAACTACTATCTCGGTCTTATAGCAATAGATGAAAACAATCTTGACGAGGCTCAGAAGTATTTCGACGCAGGCGTTCAGGCAAATCCCAATTATGCCAACAACTACATAGGTCTGGGAGGGCTTGCCCTTAAAAAGGGAGATAAGAAAACTGCCTCAGAGCAGTTTAAGAAAGGTGAAGGTCTTGTGAAAAAAGACGCCGCAGCTGAGATCGCCATAGCCCGTGCCTACTACGATGCAGATCCTGTAGCATATGCAAAGGAAATCGAAAGCAAGGTTGCAAAAGCGCGCAAGATAAACATGCAGGCTCCTGAAATCTATATTTTCGAGGGAGATCAGGAAAAAGACAAAAAGAACTGGGGCGGCGCCGCAGGCAAATATGAGATGGCGAAAAACTACGATGCCAATGCGACTGAGGCATATGTGAAATACGCAAACCTCTATACTCAGGTGAATCCTCAATATGCTATCACCATGCTGAAGGATCTTCTTTCAGTCAATCCTACATCCGCCCTTGGTCAGCGTGAGCTTGCAAACGCATATTACAACAAGAAGGATTATGCAGATGCAGCCCGCGAATATGGAGTGTACGTCAAGAATCCCAACCATTTCAAGCAGGATGAAGACCGCTACGCATTCCTTCTCTTCTACAGCCAGGACTATAAGAAGGGATACGAATATGCCACTCAGCTTCTTGCAGCCAACCCGGGCAATTTTACCGCCCGCCGCTATCAGTTCATGAATGCCGCAAACCTTCCGGAAATGGCAGATCAGCTCGTGCCGATGGCAGAGGAACTTCTGGCAGCGCACAATGCCAATCCCGCTGCAAATAAATTTGCAGCTATCGACTTCATTCTTATCGCAGAAGAATTCACCAAGGCAAAGCGTACTGACGAAGCATTAGCTGTGCTTCAGGAAGCTATCAAAGAAATGCCAGAAAATGCCAACTTTAATAAGCAGCTTGCCATGACCTATCTTGAAGCCAATAACTTCTCCGGAGCTTCAGACGCATATGAAGAATATCTTGCCAAACTGGAGAAACCGGACTTCAACGATTACAGCCAGCAGGCTACATTCAGCTTCTATGCCGGTGTGGAGAACAAACAGGAGAATCCCGCCAAGGCAGAAGATTACTTCAAGAAAACCTATGACTATGCCACAAAGATGGAGGCTGCACTCCCCGGCAATTATAAGCCCTATAAGATCTACGGAGATATAGCCATGCAGCGTGCGACTTCCGATGCTGAAGTCAAGACTGCAGCGTTCCCAATGTATAGCGAGGCAGCCGTTCTTATTGAAAAGAGCGAAAATCCTGCTAGATATGCAAGAGATGCCAAAACCATATATAACTATCTGGGCAACTATTACCTTGACCAGAAGGATGTGGCTAAAGCAAAGGAGAGCTTTAACAAATATCTGCAGTATGATCCGGAAAACGAAAGCTATCGTAAATTCGTAGAAGGACTCAAGGACTGATCACAAAAGGCTTTTAAAGAATTTTATATCCAACATTCGCCCTGCGCATGCAAGGCGAATGTTTTTTTATCTTATTTCACTTGAAATTTTGCTTAATTTGCAAATTTTAATTAATTTTGTGTTTTATGAGGACAACATGATGGAATAACAAGATAAAGTTGTTTAAATATAATGGCAAGAGAAATTTATATTAAAAAGGGACTCGACATTCCTCTTGAAGGGAAAGCCGAAGGAAAGCCCGAGCCCATAAAGGCAGAGCTTGTCGGAATATGTCCTGATGACTTCCCGGGATACACTTGGAAATGCGACGTAAAACCCGGTGATCCCGTGTCTAAAGGATCAGCACTCTTCCATGCCAAGGAAGATGAAGCTATCAAACTCGTATCGCCGTCAGCCGGAACGGTCGAAGAAATACGACGTGGTGAGCGTAGGAAAATTCTTGCGGTCACAGTGAAGACAGAAGAAGGAGTCGCGATGCCAGCTGCTGGCGACAGTCTTGCTGACAAATTGAAGTCAAGCGGTCTATGGGCTATGATGCGTCAGCGCCCCTATGACGTGGTGCCGGCGACCGATGCGGCTCCACGCGACATATTCGTCACAGCGTTCGACTCATCCCCTCTCGCGGGAAATGTCATACCCAGCCATATAGCCGAATACCTTGAACCGGGACTTGAGGCTCTCAAGAGCCTTACTAAAGGCACTGTATATCTTGCAGTCCGTCCGGGACAGGGATTACGCTCCAAAGTAGCCAAGATTCTTGATATGAACGGTCCGCATCCAGCAGGAAACGCAAGCGTTCAGATTGCGGCAGTGGCTCCTGTCAATAAAGGGGAAACAGTCTGGACCATAGACGCGGGCACAGTGGCAAGAATAGGAATGCTTGTCAAAAAAGGAGCATGCGATTATCGTGCGGAAATAGCCATAACAGGACCGGCTGCGGTGAAACCTAAAAAGGTTGTAACTGAGATTGGCGCATCTCTTAAAGAGATCCTGAAAGGGGAGCTAAAAGAAAATGAAAGTCTCCGCATAATATCAGGCAATGTGCTTACCGGCGTGAAAGAGTCTCCGGAAGATGGATTTCTGAGATTCCCATATCGTCAGATCACCATCATAGAAGAGGGTGACCACGCAGATGAATTTATGGGTTGGGCATCGATGAATCCGAAAAAATTCAGCATCAAGCGTACCTTCCCGGCATTTCTGAGAGGACTTGAGAAACCATTTAATTTCGATGCGCGAATCAAAGGCGGACACAGGGCCATGATCCTTAGCGGAGAGCTTGATAAGGTCTTCCCGTTTGACATATATCCGGAATATCTTATAAAGGCGATGATGGCGGGAGATTTCGATAAAATGGAGAAACTCGGCATATATGAAGTGGCTCCTGAAGATTTCGCGCTGCCGGAATTTGTCGACACATCGAAGCAAGAACTTCAGAAACTGACCCGGGAGAGCCTTGAGCGTCTGAGAAAAGACAGTTGATAGAGAATAGAGTTTGAAAACAATTTTTTCAGGACAATATCTATGAGCAAGCTAAAGAAAAAAATAGACAGCATGAAGCCGCTGTTCGAGAAAGGAGGGAAATATCATGCCCTCCACTCCGTGTTCGACGGTTTCTACACATTTCTTTACACCCCAAACGAGACTTCCGCCTCAGGAGTGCATATACATGATTCCAACGACTCAAAGCGAACAATGATAACTGTTGTGCTGGCACTTCTTCCCTGCTGCCTTTTCGGCATGTGGAACGTAGGGTATCAGCATCATCTCGCCACAGGAGAATGTATCGGATGGCTCAGCCAGTTCTTTTACGGACTTTGGGCTGTATTGCCTCAGATACTGACAGCATATATTGTCGGACTCGGCATTGAATTTATAGTGGCACAGCTGAGAGGACATGAGATCCAGGAAGGATTTCTCGTATCGGGAATACTTATTCCTATGATCTGCCCAGTCAGCACTCCATGCTGGATGCTCGCTGTAGCTGTGGCTTTTGCAGTCATATTCGCGAAAGAAGTGTTCGGAGGGACAGGCTACAATTTTCTGAACGTAGCCCTTGTCACCCGTGCTTTTCTTTTCTTCGCATATCCCCAGAAAATGAGCGGGGACAGCGTGTTTGTGAGCTTAGGTGGTGACACTCCGGTGGATGGATATTCAGGAGCTACACCTCTCGGACAACTCGCAACCGCGACCGGCGACAACGCACATATTTATGGAGTGGACGGACAACTCCTTGATTTAGGCAATCTATTCTGGGGCACTATCCCAGGCAGCTGGGGCGAGACCTCCACATTCTGCATACTTATTGGGGCTATCATTCTTCTTGCAACAGGAATGGCAAGCTGGAAAATAATGCTATCCGCTTTTGCCGGAGGTCTGGGCATGGCATTTCTCGGATATGCGATAGGCAACCCGACATATCCTGTCAGTATGGTGTATCCAATCGATCAGGTATGTCTCGGAGGATTTATGTTTGCAATTGTGTTTATGGCAACCGATCCGGTGACCAGCTGCCGCACTGAGACGGGCAAATGGATCTACGGTTTTCTCATCGGAGTCCTTGCCATGACAATCAGATTCTACAATACCGGCTATCCGGAAGGAGCGATGCTTGCGGTGCTTCTCATGAACTGTTTTGCTCCGCTGATCGACTGGTGTGTGGTGAACAGCAATATACGCCGCCGCATGAAGCGGCTTGCAGCATGACGGATGTATTAACGCATAATTATAACAGACTACGATGAAAATCAATAAAGAAAGCAATATATATACAGTGGTCTATGCGGCTGTGCTCGTGGTAGTGGTGGGATTTGCCCTCGCTCTTGTCTACCAGGCGCTTCGTCCTGCTCAGCTTGAAAACATAGCCAACGACACGAAGAAGCAAATACTTGCCGCAGCTCTCATTTACCCCACGGCAGATGACCCTGTAGGTGAACTCTATGATTCCCACATAAAGCAAAGCTATTGCGTCGACAGCAAAGGTAATATTATAGACGGCGCTGTGGCGCTTGATATCGATATGGCCGCTGAAGTCAAGAAACCCGCTACAGAGCGTGTTCTGCCTGTATTCGTATGCTCTACCGACAAAGGAGAAAAATATATAGTACCGGTAGCCGGGGCCGGATTATGGGGTCCGATCTGGGGTTACATCGCTATGGATTCCAACGGCAAGGATATTTATGGAGCATATTTCAGTCATCAGGGAGAGACACCCGGACTTGGTGCAGAAATAGAACGTCCGGCATTCAGCAGCCAGTTTGAAGGCAAATCCATATTCGGGAGCAATGGAGAATTTGAATCCGTGCTTGTAGTGAAGAAGGGTCAGGAACCCGCAGGAAGAGCATACGTCAACGCCGTCAGCGGAGGCACAATCACCAGCCAGGGAGTTCAGAAGATGCTCTTCAGCTCACTAGAACCATATACTGCATTTTTCAAAAATCTTGGAAAAGAATCTAACAAGGAATAATTATGGGAAATATAAGGAAAAGACTCGAACCGCTCATCAATCCATTGAGCAACGACAATCCCGTGATTGTCCAGATCCTGGGAATATGTTCGGCACTTGCAGTGACAGCCAAGCTTCAGCCGGCTGTGGTCATGACAATATCAGTTCTTGCTGTGCTTGCACTATCAAATGTCATTATCTCTCTCATGAGAAATACCATACCGACATCAATCCGAATCATTGTACAGCTTGTGGTGGTTGCGGCCCTCGTTGTTGTGGTGGATCAGGTGCTCAAGGCATGGAACTACGAAGTAAGCAAACAGCTGTCGGTCTTCATCGGACTAATCATCACCAATTGTATCATTATGGGACGTCTGGAGGCATTCGCACTCAACAACACTCCGTTCAATTCTTTCCTTGACGGTGTTGGCAATGCACTCGGTTACGGCATAATACTTGTGATCGTAGCATTCTTCCGCGAGCTCTTAGGCAGTGGTACGCTCTGGGGCTTCCAGGTAATTCCCCAGACGCTATATGACCTCGGATACCAGAACAACGGCATGATGATCCTCCCCCCCATGGCTCTGATCACGGTGGCTTGTATCATATGGTTTCACAACCGAAAGGCGAAATAATGCTTTTTCTATAATCCGAAATAGTAATAACAACTAAAGTTATGGAAAATCTAAATTTGTTTATAAGGTCGATATTCATCGACAACATGATATTCGCCTACTTCCTCGGCATGTGCAGCTTTCTGGCTGTATCAAAGAATGTCAAGACTGCATTCGGTCTTGGAATAGCTGTGACATTCGTTCTTACGATAGCTCTTCCGGTGTGCTGGTGCATCAACGAGTATATTCTTAAGCCCGGATCTCTGTCATGGCTCGGTCAGGAATATGCCGACACCGATCTGAGTTTTCTTGGACTAATCATGTTCATAGCGGTAATCGCCGCGCTTGTCCAGATACTTGAAATGGCAATTGAGAAATTTTCGCCGTCCCTGTATGCCAGTCTCGGTATTTTCCTGCCGCTGATAGCTGTGAACTGCGCTATTCTTGGAGGTGTGCTGTTCATGCAACAGAGGGAATTCCCTAATGCGTGGACCTCGACTGTATACGGTGTTGGATCAGGCATAGGCTGGCTTCTCGCAATCACAGCTCTTGCCGCCATCAGGGAAAGGCTTAACGATCAGGTGATACCCGCTCCCCTGCGCGGCACCGGCATAACATTCATCATCACCGGACTCATGGGCATAGCTTTCATGAGCTTCCTCGGCATTAAACTATAAAAAAACGGAAATATTATGATTGTTTGGCATAGTGTAATAGCAGCAGCTCTGATATTCTTAGCAATGGTGCTGGTGCTCGTAGCCATATTGCTCCTCGCCAAGAGCCGTCTTGTGAAGAGCGGCGATGTGACCATCAGCATCAATAACGGACAGAAAGCTTTAGTGACCAAAAGCGGCAAATCTCTGCTCATGACACTCAATGACGCCGGAGTGCATCTTTCTTCAGCATGCGGAGGAAAAGGCTCATGCGGTCAGTGCAAGTGTCAGGTGGAAAGCGGTGGAGGAGAGATGCTGCCTACAGAGGCGGTGCATTTTACCAGAAAAGAAATTAAGGATCACTGGAGACTTGGATGCCAGGTAAAGGTGAAGAGCGATATGGAGATCCGAGTGAGCGAAGCCGCTCTCGATGTCAAGGAGTGGGAATGCGAAGTGATAAGCAACAATAATGTGGCTACCTTTATAAAGGAATTTATAGTAGCGCTTCCTCCGGGTGAACACATGAACTTTATCCCCGGAAGCTACGCGCAGATACGAATTCCGAAATTCTCAATGGATTATGACAAGGATATAGATAAGTCTCTTATCGGACCGGAATACCTCCCGGCATGGGAACAATTCGGACTTTTTACACTTAAATGTACTAACGACGAGGAAACCGTGCGTGCATATTCAATGGCAAACTATCCTGAGGAGGGTGACCGGATAATGCTTACCGTGCGTATTGCTACCCCACCGTTCAAACCGAAACCACAAGTGGGATTCATGGACGTTCCTCCGGGAATAGCATCAAGTTATATTTTCACTCTTAAACCTGGCGATAAGGTCATGATGTCAGGACCATACGGAGACTTCCATCCGATCGTGGATTCCGACAAGGAAATGATATGGGTAGGCGGTGGCGCCGGCATGGCTCCTCTCCGTGCTCAAATCATGTGGCTGACAAAGACTCTGAAAACTACCAACCGCCGTATGGATTATTTTTATGGTGCGAGAGCATTAAACGAGGTTTTCTATCTGAAGGATTTCCTTGAGCTGGAAAAGGAATTCCCCAATTTCCATTTCCATCTTGCCCTTGACCGTCCCGATCCTGCAGCCGACAAAGCAGGAGTGAAATACACTCCGGGATTTGTACACAATGTAATGTATGACACTTACCTTAAGGATCATGACGCTCCTGAGGAGATCGAATACTACATGTGCGGTCCTGGTCCGATGAGCAATGCGGTCAATAAGATGCTCTATGATCTTGGTGTGGAACCCGAGTCCATCCACTACGATAACTTTGGAGGATAAGTTTAAGAGTCAAGGAACAAGAGTCAAGAACCAAGGGGCAAGGACCAGGGGGATTCTGAAGATCAGGTATTGACTTTATTATTTAATAACAAAAAGGATGAAAAGAGACAACGAAATATTTGATATCATCGACCGTGAGCATCTTCGCCAGCGTCGCGGTATAGAACTGATAGCGAGTGAAAATTTTGTGAGTGATGAGGTAATGCGTGCCATGGGAAGCTGTCTTACCAACAAATATGCTGAAGGCTATCCCGGAAAGCGTTATTATGGCGGTTGCCAGGTTGTGGACGAGGCTGAAAATATTGCAATCGAACGCGCCAAAAAGCTTTTTGACGCGGAGTGGGCAAACGTGCAGCCTCATTCAGGCGCACAGGCAAATATGGCGGTGTTCATGGCATGTCTTGAGCCGGGCGATAAGTTTATGGGTATGGATCTTAGCCACGGCGGTCACCTGAGCCACGGAAGTCCCGTAAATTTCTCTGGACTCGTCTTTCAACCTATCAGCTACACGGTGAAAGAGGAAGACGGTCGTGTGAACTATGAGGAGATGGAAGCAAAAGCCCGCGCCGAACGTCCGAAACTCATCATAGCAGGAGCGAGTGCCTACAGCCGCGAATGGGACTATGCACGAATCCGCAAGCTTGCCGATGAGATCGGTGCTATCTTCATGGTTGATATGGCTCACCCCGCAGGTCTAATAGCTGCCGGACTTCTTGAAAACCCGGTGAAGCATGCGCATATCGTGACGACTACCACACACAAGACCCTTCGCGGTCCGCGTGGAGGCATGATACTTATGGGCAAGGATTTCGACAATCCTTGGGGAAAGAAGACTCCGAAGGGAGAGATAAAGAAAATGTCGGCTCTCCTTGACAGCGCAGTATTCCCCGGCGTTCAGGGTGGTCCTCTCGAACATGTGATTGCAGCCAAAGCTGTTGCATTCGGTGAGGCTCTTCAGCCGGAATGGAAGGAGTATGCCCTCCAGGTGCAGAAGAACGCCAAAGTGCTTGCCGAGGAGCTGTCGAAGCGAGGATATAAGATTATATCTGACGGCACAGACAATCATTGCATGCTTGTGGATCTTCGCACGAAATTCCCCGAAATGAGTGGAAAGAAAGCGGAGCGGGTGCTTGTGGAAGCTGACATCACAGCCAACAAGAATATGGTGCCGTATGACAGCCGCAGTCCGTTCCTTACTTCCGGTCTCAGATTCGGCACAGCTGCGATCACAACCCGCGGTGCAAAGGAGACACTCATGGTGAAAATAGCTGAACTCATTGACAAGGTGCTGACCAATGCAGATAACGAGGATGAAATAGCAAAAGTGCGACAGGAAGTCAACGAGCTAATGAATGAATATCCGATGTTTGCGTACTGAACGGGTTGGACTGTTTAGATGGTTTACATTAATTTAATAAAGAATATCTGAGAAGCCACGGCAATTAAAAAGCCGTGGCTTGCTTATGAATTTTCACTTATTGATAATAGATTATGAAGTATTTTGTGACCGGGATAGGTACAGATGTAGGTAAAAGCTGGGCAACGGGATGGCTCGCCCGCCGATTTATGAAGGAAGGGAAGAGTGTGATTACACAGAAATTCATTCAGACAGGTAATTTAGGCTACAGCGAGGATATTGATGTGCATCGGCAGATAATGGGGATAGAAAAGACGCAGGAAGATGTGGAGATGCTGACTGCGCCTGAAATATTCACATATCCATGTTCACCTGATCTTGCCGCAAGGATAGATGGCAGGGAGATCGACTTTGCAAAAATAGAAAAGTCCACTGAAATTCTTGAGTCACGCTATGACGTAGTGCTGATAGAAGGAGCGGGAGGGATTATGGTGCCGCTTAAAGGGGAATATCTGACTATTGACTATATAAAAGAAAAGAATCTTCCTGTAATAGTCGTTACCAACGGACAGCTCGGTTCAATCAATCACACGCTGCTCACCCTGTATGCAATAAAGCAATATGGCATAGATATTGCAGAGGTAGTCTACAACCATCATTTCGACAAGGATACTGTCATCTGCACCGATACCATCAAATATCTGAAAGATTATCTTAGAAAGAATTTCCCAACAGCATGTTTCCGAGAAATGTCAACCCAAACATCATGAATTGGAGATCAAAAACTTACCTATACCTTTTTTTGAATCGTCGAAATTGACTCCGATTTTTATGAGTTTCCTGCCGTCAGCGGTAAAAGGAATAAGATAGCCATTTTCATCTATTTGTCTAAGCGCTTCCTCAGCAGTTTTATTTCTTTTGAACTCAAAGACATAAATATAATCCTTCGTTTTAATAACAAGGTCGATTCTGCCTGTTGCGGTTTTATATTCAACATGAGTCATGAAACCAAGCAACTTGAATATCAAGAATACTATATCCTGATAATGTTGTTCAAGAGGGATCTTGTTCATGGCATCACTATTGAAATCTGCAAAAAGACTCTTCAGTCTTGTCATGAAGTCTTCCGTCCGTCCCTCTTGGACATCCTTATAGAATTTACCTATAGAAAATTCTGACAACCCTGTTGTAGCAGGGATATAGATCTTCATCAATTCATTCATGAATCCCCTTTCCACCTCAGCATTGGGATATCCAAGTGTAAGGAATTGAGTGGCAGGATCTACTTCCTTTATTGTCAGATAGCCTGACTGATATAACAATGGAATCAATGAGTCGTCAAATTTCAATGACACACTTGAGATTTCACTGGCTGTAGCTTCTACGTTATCTAATTCACTTAAGGGAATTTTTGCAGTCTTGATCATTTTGACAAGGAATCTTGGCGTTCCCGTAGAGAACCAGAAATCCCTTATCGTCAATGCATCCAATGCATTGATAAGGCTGTATGGATTATATATGTCCATCAAATTCTCCGGAGAGAAGTGATAACCATCATAATTTCTTTTCAAAAGCCTGTAGGCATGCTCAACTTTCATTCCATTTTGAGTGGCGAGGTCTTCTGTTCCTTCCTTGAAATATGTATGTAGTTCAGAAACAGAAACTCCGCATATTGCCGCATACTGCTGATGAAAAGATATATCATTAAGATTATTGAGGTCGCTGAAGATGCTGAGATGTCCGAATTTAGTAACGCCGGTCAGCATAGCAAACTCAATATACTTATCCATCTTCTTCAGATTGCCATATACACTTCTCAATGTATTGCGAAAAGCATCCTGTTGTTCCTCGTTATCAATAGAATCCAGCAGTGGCTTGTCATATTCATCAATCAGTATGACTACATGAGAACCGGTCCTCTCATAAGCAGCCTGTATTATTTCACCAAATCTTATACCCGCCTGTGTACTGACATGAGTCACACCATATTCACATTCCCATTTTTCAAAAAGCGAATTGAGGGCAGCGTCCAACCCATCAGGATCGCTATAGTTTGAACCGGTGAAATCTATATGCAAAACAGGAAACGTCTTCCAATCATAATCATACTTGGAAATGGCAAGTCCATCGAAAAGGTCCCGTCTGCCATTGAAATATTCATGAATAGTAGAAAGCAAAAGAGATTTTCCAAACCTGCGTGGCCGACTTAGAAAATAATACTTTCCTTTGTCGACAAGCTGATGAATAAATTCAGTCTTATCGACATAAACAAATCCCCTCTCTCTGATTTCAGAAAAAGACTGGATACCGATTGGATATTTAAGTCCGTCTGCCATGCTACTATTAGAACGCTATTTCAATCACAAAGTTAGTAAAAATTTATTAAAACATAAAATCTATTTCATTCACGTTTATGATCGATTCTTAATAATCTTAATCTGAATAATGAAATTAATCTATCAGCTACTTAAATAGGGATCTGCTAAGCCTTGATAACGAGGAGGAGTGGACGATAGGTCAATTCTGTGGGAAGTGTGGCCATTGGGACCGATGATGCCTTTCTGCGGGGACTGACCCCGGTGAGACGTAGATGCATCATCATGGCTCTCGATGAAGGGAAGGTCAAGGTCCTCTCCCACTCCACAGCCTCGACATCCGGTATATTCATATATTCTTCCGCTTTGCGGTAGATGACGGGACATGGCCTTATGGCATCAAGCTGATACAGATTGCCCTTTACAAAAGTTGATATAACAGCAATACCCCCGGGATTAAGGTGTCTTTTTACAGTATGGATGAAATTCACAGGATCTGCAAACCACTGTATGGTGGATGCGCTTAGAATCACGTCGAAAGATTCATCGGTCGATTTCAGCCATTCCTCAGCGTCGCCGACGATATATCTCTCATTCTGTGCGATTCCGAAAACAGGCAGTTCGAATAGATCTATGTATGTGGCAGACTCCGGAGTAAGGATATTTCTCCAGATCTCTGTCAGTTGTCCTCCCCCGACTCCGATTTCAAGAAGCGAATGCACAATTAGGTCACTATCCTTCAAGACAGATCTAAGTGCGTCTCCTATCCTGCCACATATTTCTGACTGAATGACAGCATTGTCGCCGTATGTGGTTCTGGCTCGCTCGAAACTTTCGCCGATCTCTGCCGTATCGGGAACACAGTCCCTTATGATCTCTGCAATATCCACTGCATGAGGTGCATCAACAGATACCGCGACTGTATCAGGACAAGTATTCCAATATGCATTTAGGTTGACATAAGGAAATATATTGTCTTTCAAAGCGATATAAACCTTATCGAAACGGTTCACTGAAGCTTTGCATTGATCCTTGACCTTAGTGGCTATACAAAGCAGCTCTTCCTTTAAAGCTGGTATGTCGGATGAGTCCGGAAATTTTTTCTTTATGGTCTCGAAGTTTTTACGGTCGCCCGCCATCCTGATATGAAACTTAAGCAAGTTTCTTTCATCGAGACCTGAAGCTGTACCGCTGTAAATAGCTTCGGGAATACCGAAGTTATCAGAAACCGGAAGCGGACTACCGCAAATCGCTATTCTTGCAGCTGCCGGAATATCACATATTGACGCAGCCCAGACTCCGAGAGAATATGCAAAGATATATATGGTGGAATATTGTGAGGGCAATTCAGGAAAAGACATCTCGCGATAATCATACACCACGGCAGTGTCCCAACCCTCGGCTACACAATCATTATAATACCGGGCATCAGTAGACCACCCGGCAAATATAAGTATGAGGCGCGTTTCCGCGCCTCTCTTTATAAATTCTATCTTCACTGCAAGGAAAATGCGTTAGAAAAAGCATGCAAGATTAATCCTGAATCCATCAGCCCTGCCTGAGAGATTCTCAAGCTTAATGGTGCGGGTACAATAGCTAAGTCCCCAAAGATAACCGACTGATACCTGAAATTTCTGGAAAAGCTCACAGCCAAGTCCGAAATCAAGAGAAACGGTACCTACAGGCTGCTCAAGAGCCTTGCAATTGCCTGCCACATTAAAAGAGAAGACCGGACCTGCATATACAAGGGGAGCGATCGTTTCCTCCACACCTTCAAGTCGGGTGTATTTAAACCTTAAATGAAGGGGGATATTCAGGGTATGGACGGTGACATTCTCGTTGCCGAATCCTTCAGAATTCCATATCTTCCACTCACCGAAATTCACCTTCGCGCTCCTCATGCCGTAAGTCAGACCGGCATCTACACCGAATCCTATACCCGGAATCATAATCTCTGTCATAATTCCGGCATCCACACCGGTACGCAGGTGAGTCTCAAGAAGAGGCTCCTTCCAGTGAAATGTATTGAAATTTACGCTTGCAGTAGGGCCCCAACGGAGTTCTGCATTCGCTCCTAAGCCACAGACAAGGGCTATAAGGGCCAAAACAAGTTTCTTCATCAATCAAATGTTTGTTTAGAAAAGATATGCAGCGGTAAGTGTCCAGTAGTTTTTCTTCACCTTGATATCCGCATTCGGGATATTTAACTCTGGCGCAAAAATTTTCGTATATTTTGAGACATTCCCAAGCCCAAAGCAATAACCGCCTTCAATCTGAAGGTGACGGAATAGTTCTACACCGATACCAAGATTCCAGCCAACTTCGCATTTCTTCTCCTGAACATTCTTAAGAATATCTTTATCAAGAGCAAACATGAAGTCCGGACCTGTATAAATAATCGGCGACACTATCTTGCCAACAACCGGAAGTCCTATTTTCCACTTGAGATTGATAGGAATATCAAGAAAGTTCTTATTGCTGTAGAACTCATCTTCAGCTTTTCCTACATTCTGGCGAGCATAAAGGATTGAAGCATCAGCGCCTATATTAATAATAGGAATAGTGAATTCAGCCATCAGACCGCCCATCCATCCTGTCTGGTTACCTGGATCCTGAATCTGACCGGCTACATCATTCCAGTTCTGAATCTTATAGTTGAGCTTATTGAAGTTAAGACCCGCCTTAACACCAAAACGGAAATCTGCAGCGGCATAGCCAAACGAGAAGATGGCAACCAGAGCCACCAATAAGACTTTGTGAAGTGTCTTCATAATCGCTGTTTTTTTAGTTAATATTCTGTTTATAGCTTTAAGCGTATTATCATACACGGAAATAAGATAGACTTTACCAAGCCAATCCAGATGCAAAGTTAATAAAATTCTTGAAGAAGTCAAAAAAAAATAGTAACTTTGCATTACATTTGAATGCAAGAGTACAGAAAATCAACACAACCTGCGTCATAAGAGAGTATCCGACATGGAAATATCAATATCCAAACAACAGCTTACAGAACTGCCCGCCGCTCACTTCTCCGGAGCGATAACGATAGTCGACAATCCGGATTCAGTGGATAGAGCCGTGGAGCGACTCAGTACGGCAGACCTGATTGGATTTGACACCGAAACCCGACCTTCATTTAAAAAAGGACAGACCTATCACGTGGCACTCATGCAACTTTCCAATGACAAGGAGTGCTTTCTGTTCCGGCTCAATAAGATAGGACTTCCGGATTCATTACGGCAACTTCTTGAAGATGAATCCAAACATAAGGTTGGACTCTCGATACATGATGACTTCAGAAATCTTCATAAAAAATTTGAATTTGAGCCGAAAGGCTTCATAGAGCTGCAGCAGTATGTCACAAACTGGAACATTGCAGACAAAAGCCTTTCGAAAATCTACGGTATCCTCTTCGGCGAGCGTCTTTCCAAATCGCAACGTCTTTCTAACTGGGAAGCAGACCATCTTGCCGAGGCGCAGCAGAATTATGCAGCCCTCGACGCCATAGCATGCGTGAGGATATACCGACACCTAAATGCAGGACTCTTCAATCCTGAAATCTCAAAATACAGGATAGAAGAACCGAAAGAACAGTAATATGCGGAAATATAAATACATCTGGCTGCCGACTCTTATCGCGGTCTATTTTATTTTCATGACATTATATTTCGGACTGGATCTTCTGCGCAGCGGTGAGACCACACGATTCTGGATCACAGTGGGTTCGGAAACAGCAGTGCTCGCAGCTCTTGTCTTCTTTCTGAAAAGACGCGAAAGACTCCGTGAGGAAAGAGAAAAAGATTTGTCAGACAATAAGTAATGACATGATATACGAAGATATACTTTCAGTGCTTGAAGAAGAAGACCGGCTGAGGAAGATTCCGGATGGTCTTGGTGGCATAGACCTTATAAGCAATGACTATATGTCGCTCGGATCACGACATAATGAATTTACTAAAGAGTTTATCGACCGATATGGTAAAGTTCCGATGTCTGCATCCGCTTCAAGATTACTGCAAAGAAATCAGGATGAGCACAATGCTTTTGAAAGGAAGCTGTCAGGACTCTACTGCAAAAGCATTCTTCTTCTGAACTCGGGCTACCACGCCAATTCCGGAGCGCTGTCAGCACTTTCAATACCCGGCACGCTCATTGTCAGCGACAAACTGATACATGCATCGATGATCGACGGCATAAGGCTCGGACACGGAGACAGTGCCCGCTTCGCACATAACGACATGGCTATGCTGCGCAAGATACTCCATAAAAAAGCAGATCAGTACAAGAGCGTGATAATAGCTGTGGAATCCGTCTACAGCATGGATGGCGATACCGCTCCTATTAAAGAGCTGATAAGAATAAAGAAGGAGTTTCCTAACACCATGCTTTACGTAGATGAGGCTCATGCTTTCGGCGTATTCGGGGAAAAGGGTCTCGGAGTTGCCGAAGAACTTGGTGTCATCTCCGACATAGATATCATTGTAGTGACTCTCGGTAAGGCAGCTGCAGGCTACGGTGCTTTCATAGCCACTTCCGAAGCTATGAAATCATATCTCGTCAACTGCGCAAGAAGCTTCATTTTCTCCACTGCTCTTCCTCCATCAATTGTGGCTTGGGACAGCCTTATGACAGATAAGCTTGTCGGCATGACGGAAGAACGACTGCAACTCAGGCAAATCTCGGAGTGGTTCAGGAAAGAACTGGAAAAAATTACCGGTACTAAATGCAGTAGTGAAAGCCAGATCATACCGGTTCATGCGGGAAGTGCGGCAAGGGCAATAGAGATGGCTTCGAAGTTAAGGGATGCAGGAATTGATGCGCTTCCTATCAGACGCCCCACTGTAGCCGCCGGCACAGAGCGACTGCGACTGTCATTATCTGCCGGACTGCAGCGGGAGGATCTTTCGAAGGTATTGGAAGTAATCAAACAAATATAGCGATTATGGATGGTAGGTATGGATATTCAGTGTTCCTTTATGATCAAGAGTTGCGAATGAGAAAGTCTTTATCCATTCGCCAAGCACGGTCAGGTCGCAACTGTCGCTTAACTTCAGCTGCTTCAGAATATGAAGATGACCGTAGATGAAGTGGGTGATTTCGGGATGTTCCTTCAGATAAGAACGAGAGAAGGATTCAATTCTATCGAGAAGCGGATGCCAATCCTGACCCGCCTCTCTGCCGGTCTCGCGGCTGTGACGACTCCACCGGTAAGCAAAAGGCACTGTCCAACGGGGATGGATGGCTGAATATAAAAACTGGCAGACTTTTGAACGGAATATGGATCGTATGAACCTGAAGCTCCACGGATGCTCCCCTACTCCGTCGCCATGAGCCATAAATATCTTTCTGCCGTAGATTTCTTCTTCAAGGGATCCGTCGATCACACGGATTCCGAGTTCGGCCGGCAGATAATCAAATATCCAAATGTCATGATTGCCAATGAGCCATGTTATCTTTACGCCTGAATCAGACAGCTCGGCAAGCTTTCCAAAAAACCTCACGAATCCACGCGGCACTACATAGCGGTATTCATACCAATAATCCAGAATATCGCCAAGCAAATAGACAGCCTCGGCATCATCCTTTATGGAGTCAAGAAAGGCAACGACCCTCTTTTCAGATTCACGCGAATCTGAAAAATAATGGGCTCCCAGATGAAGATCACTAAGAAAATAAGTCTTCACAGAAATCCGAGTTCAAGTTTAGCCTCTTCCGACATCATCGACTGATCCCATACAGGATCGAACACAAGACGCAGATCCACTTTTTCTGGACCCTTGATGCTCACAAGCTTCTGACGCACGTCTTCAAGAATAAAGTCAGCAGCCGGACAGCTGGGTGCGGTAAGAGTCATATCCACATGGAGTGTCTTTGACTCCACTTCATAGTCTATCTTATATATCAGTCCGAGATCATACACGTTAACCGGGATTTCCGGATCGAATACAGTACGCAGCATCTCTATGGCTTTTTCAGTGATACGCAGTTCTTCGGCAGTCTGCTCCTCTATTGAATTTTTTTCTTCTTGTTTTTCCATTTATATCTTTATTTTGAGGAATAACATTAATGGCATCCTCACCATATGAAACAATGATTTCCTGAAATTAGTTGTGTATCTTTTCCAGGATTTTAATGAGTTTGCGGGCAAGAGTACGGACCTGATCATCAGAAACTGCAAGATACGGGGGCATCAGATATGCATTATGTGCGAACGGACGTATCCAAACACCCTCATCCACACACATCTTCTGGAACTCACCGAGCCATGTGATATATTCATGAAGTTCGATCACCCCTATACCGCCAAGCACCCTGACTTCTTTCACATATGGGAGTTGCGCCGCGGGCATAAGCTCTTCATAAAGAATTGCTTCTATTTCTTTAATCCTTTTCTGCCAAGGACTTGCGAGCAAAAGGCGCGTACTGGCAAGCGCGACAGCACATGCCAGAGGATTTCCCATGAAAGTGGGACCATGCATGATGCATCCAGCTTCACTTGAAGATATCATCTCTGCTACCCTTTCGGAAGTCGCCACTGCCGAAAATGTCATGTAGCCTCCAGTAAGAGCCTTGCCTATTAGCATTATGTCCGGTTCCACTCCGGCATGCTCCCAGGCAAAGAGTTTACCAGTTCTGCCGAATCCTGTTGCTATTTCATCAAAGATAAGAAGGATACCCCTGTCATCACATTCCTTTCGCAATTCGCGGAGATATTGTGGATGATAGAATCGCATTCCTCCTGCACCCTGCACAATGGGTTCAAGTATTACAGCAGCTATGGTGTCGCCATGCTCATCAAGGACATGGCGCATGGAGTCAAAATCCTCCGGATGCCATTCATCGTGAAAACCACACCGGGGCGCCTCGGCAAAGTAACGCACCGGCAAGGCGGGGCCGAACGCACCATGCATTCCTGTCACAGGGTCGCAGACCGACATTGCATTCCATGTATCGCCGTGATAGCCACTTTTTATTGTCGCGAAATTGGTACGTTTCGAATCGTTCTGAGCCTGCACTGCCATTTTCATAGCCACCTCTGTGGCAACAGAACCTGAGTCAGCATAGAAAATGCGGTTCATGGAAGGAGGCAGGATATCAAGAAGAAGTTTACCGAGATCTATGGCAGGCTGATGAGTAAGACCGCCGAACATCACGTGACTCATATTTGCTATTTGAGTCTCTACCGCTTTGTTCAGCACCGGATGGTTATAGCCATGAATTACGCACCACCATGAGGACATACCGTCGATAAGCTGCCTGCCGTCTTCAAGGGTTATCAGTGCCCCGTCGGCATGATCGACCTTATATGTGGGCAGCGGATCGTGCGTTGAAGTATATGGATGCCAGAGATGGTCTCTGTCAAAACTGTCGTTGAGCATATATGTCGTATTTTTCAGTACAAAATTACAAAAATAATTTTGAATTGGGAATTTAGAATTTAGAATATTTATAATCGGAGTCGCTCTTAATATGTTACCTTTGTTCTTTGTTTACGAGAACCAAATACATGAATAAAAAGCAAAAAGGGCCTAACCTCCACGGTCCAGCCCAATTTATGAGTTTCTACAGGTAAAAAATCTTAAGGTAAAAAGATTGTTTAGATTCTGAATGCAAAGATAGGGCAAAAAAGTTAACCTTCCAAATTATTTTTGACAAAATGTCACAAACATGTTGCATAACATATAAAATCCACTGCATTTTGATAAAACAGGTCCTAAAAATCAGGCAAATTTTTCAAAAATATGCTATACAACATAAAAATCCGCCACCTGCTGTAATTGCGAAAGGTTCCGTCTAATTAAAAATTTACAACGCCAAGACGTGTATTTATAGGGACAAAAAAATTATTTTGGATGTCACCTATCCGCGCTACCATGTGTCTTATATGTGAGCTATCCCGAAAAATATGACAAAATACTGACTAAGGAAATAATCTAAACTAATACAATTAAAACAATATTAACAAAAACAGATTATGAACTCTACATTAGATCCAATTTTAGTTCCAATTTTCATTTGTGTGGTTCTCCCCATCGCAGTGGTGCTGATCATCTGTCGGACTAAAATGAACAGTGACAACAAGCGAAGTGAGATCATCATCAAGGCAATTGAAGCCAACAATGGCATGGAAACCTCAAAACTCATTGATTCTCTGAAAAAGCCAAAGAAGTCAATGCAGGAAATACGCAACGCCCGCCTGCTGCGAGGGTGCATATATTCCCTTATCGGCATTGCACTGACAATCGTCGGGACTGCAAACCTATTGACAGGGTGTGAATTCAGCGAAGACCCCGTAACGGTTCCTTTTGTATTCGGAGGCATTTCCATTGCATTAGGCATCAGCTATCTTATCGTGTATTTCGTGACTCGCAATCAGGCTGAAACCAAAGATTAAGAAATGACCCGCGAGCAGTTCATAACACATGTGGAGGGGACACAGAAAGCATTCCGGCGCTTTCTTGTGGCCCTTTGCTGCGGAGACTCCTCACTTGCCGACGATATTGCACAGGAATCTTATATCAAGGCTTATTTATCTTGCGACAGTTTTAGAAATCCGAACAAATTCAATGCATGGATTTTCAGAATAGGTTACACTACATTTATCAACCACAAGCGTTCTGAAAAGATATTCACAGACTATTCCGAGGTGAATGATAGGTTTTCACAAGATGAAACCGACTCTCAATTCCGTTATCAGGATCTACATACTGCATTGAACAGTCTTCCGGTAAAGGAAAGGACATCAGTGCTTCTATATTATATGGAAGGATATTCAATAAAAGAGATAGCTGAGATCACAGGTGCTTCGTCAGACGCTGTGAAGCAACATCTTTCGAGAGGCAGGAATCATCTCAGGGGTTTATTATCCAAAGCATAATTTTCAGTTTATGGAAGACGATAAATTAAAAGATATATTCGACGGTTATAATCCGGAATTGTCCTCTTCTTTCCAGTTTATGAGAAAACTGGAAAGGAATATGGAGTCTGTAGAGATCATAAAGCGACATGACGCTGCGCTTAAAAGACGTAATAAAATAGCTGTTGCTATTTCCGGTCTATGCGGATTTGCCATGGGAGTGATCTTGACACTGATATTACCCTTGATTGAAAACCGGATATCGTCAATGAGCATTTTATTGCCGTTTATTAATATCAGCAGACTGACTGTCGATTACGGTTTCGTGGCATGGATAGTGATAGCGGCAGCATCTGTCCTTACCGCCATTAATGCTTATGAGGCATCCATGGCAATAATTTCACACAAAGAAGGAGTCTGAATACGTGTCTGCTATAGGCATAATTTAAGTATTAATACTTATAAATATCAGAAAAATGTGATATTTACACAAGTAATAATGGGGTGTTTCAGTTTGTCAATGATTGTAAAAAAACATAATGATTTTTCATCATGAAATCCATTTTGGGGAGGTTGAGTTATCGGCTAATTAAATATGCAAATACATTAGTGTCCACTAATGACATTTAATATTGAATGTAAATTTGTGGATTAGGAAATAAATAGGTAAATTTGCTGAAATTTCTCAAAACAAATCATGTTACGCTTATTCTCTATCATTATTTTACTAACTTCTTATATTTTCAGTTCTTATGCAATCAACGGTGCAGAGCACTCCACAAAAGGTGTAGTGAACTATTCCGGAACTATACCAGTCCTCTTCATCGATACAGAAAATAACACTCCGATTACGTCCAAGACTCAATATATATCAGCAAGTTTATGGCTTGATCCAATGGGGAACGACGAAATTGAAGCCGTAGGCACACGGACAGAACCTTTAGCTTTACAGATAAGGGGAAGGGGGCATTCTTCATGGAATTCCCCTAAAAAACCATACAAGTTAAAACTATCATCAAAAACTTCCCTTATGGGAATGCCGAAGAACAAACACTGGGCATTACTGAAACCATCCGAAAGCATTGTGGCCGGATTGCAGTTGGGTAAATTGATGAATATGGCATGGACTCCAGATTTCAGACCTGTCGAAGTAGTATTAAACGGAAACTACATCGGTCTATACTTTCTTACTGAAACAATACGAATAGACAAAAACCGCGTAAATATCTATGAACAAAACGATGGAGAGACAGATCCTGAATTGATAAAAGGAGGATGGCTGGTGGAGGTAGACAATTATCACGATGATTGTCAGATCATCATACGCGAAAACGTCAATTGGAATCTGACTTTAAAATATCATTCACCCGAGGTGTTATCAAGCATCCAGTCGCAATGGCTTTCCAATGAGTTCAGGACCATAAACTCAGCAATCTATTCAACCGACAAGACTTCGACGGAATGGGAAAAATATATAGATGTGGAGAGTATGGCGAAATACTTCATTATCCAGGAAGTAATGGACAACCCTGACGGTTTCCACGGAAGTTTCTATCTGCATAAAGATCTGCAGGAAGGCTCAAAGTGGGTAGCAGGTCCGATATGGGATCCTCTATGTTATAACCGTGAAAAGACCGACTACACATTCAAAATGAAGGTTCATTACGGTTTTACTCCTCATTGGATCGGAGAAATCATACAATATGACAGCTTTTGCCAAGCTGTATCCAAGGCCTGGGAGGAAATTTATCCTACAAAACTTTCGTTGCTGTATGAATATATCGACCACACCATCCTCCCTCTCGGACCGGCATGGAGCAACGATAGCGAGAGATGGAACGAAGATGCCTCCCGGACTGCGGAATTCAGAGCAAGAAATATAAAATATGGCATTGAGCGCAATATCGAATGGTTTGACAGCAATCTGCCAATAAGTCCCCATTCGTCAGTACATGCGATCTCTTCGATAGAGAATGACGAACAAGTCAAGGTTTATAATCTACAAGGCATGACAATCGGCAAATTCAATACTCTGGAAGATGCCAGGTCTGTGCTGAAAACCGGTATCTATATAGTCAACGGAAAAAAAATAAAATTGAATTAAGACCGCGCCTCATACCGGATCCACATCGTAATGGATCTGGGATGATTTAATTTGTGCTACGGGAGCGAGACTCTCATAGATCCGGCGAAGAAGCGCCTTCACCTTCTTCATGGAAGCTCCGGACTCCACCTTAAGCATAATCTGCTGGATATACCATGTGTTGACGCGCGACACAAACGGACGTTCAGGACCAAGCACCCTGCCTCCGAATACGTTCCTCAACTCAACAGCAAGCATGACCGCCGCGGCATCGCAGACAGCGGCATCCTTGTTGCGTACATACACATTGATTATCTTAGTAAAGGGGGGATAAGCATATTTCCTTCTCTCTTCAAGGACTTCCTTATAATATGAAGCGTAATCGTGATTTCTGACATGCTGAAGCACCCTCTCTTCCGCTTTGGTAGTCTGGACAAGCACCTTTCCGGGTTCCCGGCGTCTGCCGGCTCTTCCGGCAACTTGTTCAAGCATGTTGAACGCACGCTCCGTGCTTCGGAAGTCAGGGAAATTCATAAGGGTATCCGCATTAAGGACCCCGACTATCTTCACTTTCTCAAAGTCAAGTCCTTTCGACACCATCTGCGTACCGACAAGAATGTCGGTGCGGTGTGTAGCAAATTCCTCAATAAGCTCCTGATAAGCCATTTTATTGCGTGTGGTGTCAAGATCCATACGAGACACTTTTTTATCAGGAAAATCTTCCTGAATCTCCTCTGCAATGCGCTCGGTGCCATAGCCATATTTTTCCAGAGTATTCTCACCACATGCCGGGCAGAGATCTGGCAACGTCTGTGTATATCCGCAGTAATGGCATCTCAGCAATCTGCTTCCCTTATGATAGACCAGGCTTACATCGCAATTGCCGCATTTAGGGCTCCAGCCACACGTATGGCATACCACAACCGGAGCGAACCCTCTCCTATTCTGAAACATTATTGCCTGCCACCCAGAATCAAGTGCTTCACGTGTCGCTTTCCTCAAGGGTGTCGAAAGAATGCCTTTTACACTTTTCTGCTTGCGCATCTCTCTCATATCCACGATCTCCACTTCCGGAAGTCGGGCACCTTCATAGCGCTCAGCAAGAGTAACAAGACCAAATTTACCGTTTTCGGCTTTCCAATATGTCTCGACAGAAGGTGTGGCAGATCCGAAAAGAGTCTTTGCCCCATGCATTGCAGCAAGCACTGTGGCGGCATCCCGGGCATTATAGCGAGGAGCGGGATCATATTGCTTGTAAGACGCCTCATGCTCTTCATCCACCACCACAAGTCCAAGTCTGGCAAACGGCAGAAATACAGAACTTCGCACTCCAAGCACTACCATTGGCTCGTTGGTCGAAAGCAATCGGTTCCAAATATCCACCCTCTCACTGTCTGAAAACTTGGAATGATATATGATAAGACGGCTGCCGAATACTTTCTTCAGACGATCTGTAAGCTGAGTGGTAAGAGAAATTTCAGGTACGAGATACAGCACCTGATTTCCCTGCGACAGGACCTCGTCTATCAGGTCACAATAGATCTCGGTCTTTCCCGAACCAGTCACCCCGTGAAGCAGCGTTATAGAGTGTTCGCGAAAAGAATCACGGATCTCCTTAGCCGCTTTAGCTTGCACCGGGGTGAGAACCACATTCTTTACGCAATCACTTTCAACTGCAGCAAACCTATTGATCTTATCCTTGTATATTTCTAAAATTCCTTTATCGACCACTGCTTTAAGCACTGCAGCAGAAGCACCGCTCACTTTAAGAAGCTCATCACGCTCCACGTCCCTGACATCTCCGCCTCTCATCATGAATTTCGAGAGGTCGAGATATGCAAGGAGCACCCCTTGCTGCTGACGACTGCGAGAAGTCTTATCGAAAAATTCATGAAGTCTGTCGGCATCATCACGGTTGCACAACAACCTTACCTTAGTGACTGTCTTCGGACGGTATTTTTCCACAACTTTCTCGTCTACCCTGACCACTCCGGAAGCTAAAAGAGCATTGACATGCGGAGCAATATTCTTGACTCCTATTGCTTTCTCAAGACCGGACAACGAATCCTTGCCTGAATGCTGTAGCGCCGCGATTATCTCTGCCTGACGCTCGGTAAGCCTGATCCCTTCAGCGTCATCAAATTCCGGATTAAGCGTCACCACGCTTTCGCTCTCTATCTTTAGTCCTGTCGGAAGCGCCGCCTTCATCACTTCCCCTACCGAGCAAAGATAGTATTCGGCGATCCAATTCCAGAACTTCAACTGAGGATAACGAAGTGCGGGATGAGGATCAAGAACAGCCATAATTTCCTTCACATCATAATTCTGCGGTATTGTCTGATCTATACCTGACACTATGGCTGTATAATATTTCTTTCGACCGAACTGCACAAGCACACGCGAACCAATGCCTACAATATCGCGGACATCATCAGGCACGGAATATGTAAATGCGCCCTGAAGCGGAAGAGGAAGAATGACTTGAACAAGCATCATAATGCAAAATTAATCAAAATAAATGAGAATTGAGAATTGAGAATTGAGAAATTTTCACTAAATTTGCAGACTGAAAAGAAATCAACCCAATAACAAGACATAAATCATGAATCTTTTAGCAGGAAAGACAGCCCTTGTGACAGGCGCTGCCCGCGGTATCGGCAAGGCTCTCGCTCTTAAATTTGCAGCAGAAGGAGCAAACGTTGCTTTCACCGACCTCGTGATCGATGAAAACGGCAAACAGACAGAAGAAGAAATAGCAGCCCTCGGTGTCAAGGCTAAAGGCTATGCGTCAAATGCAGCAGATTTTGCACAGACAGAAGAGGTAGTAAAACAGATCAAGGAAGATTTCGGATCAATCGATATCCTCGTCAACAACGCCGGCATCACAAAAGACGGACTTATGATGCGTATGAGCGAAGCTCAGTGGGATGCTGTGATCGCAGTCAACCTTAAATCTGCGTTCAACTTCATCCACGCCGTGCTCCCCATCATGATGCGCCAGCGTAACGGTTCGATCATCAATATGGCATCTGTAGTCGGAGTTCACGGTAATGCTGGTCAGGCAAATTATGCGGCATCCAAGGCAGGACTCATCGCTCTTGCAAAGAGCATCGCACAGGAAGTGGGAAGCCGCGGCATTCGCGCAAATGCAATTGCCCCGGGCTTTATCGAGACTGCAATGACAGCTGCACTCCCTGAAGAAGTGCGTGCCGACTGGTGCAAGAAAATTCCTCTACGCCGTGGCGGACAGGTAGAGGATATCGCCAATGTGGCTCTCTTCCTTGCAAGCGACATGTCAAGCTATGTCACCGGTCAGGTAATCCAGGTAGACGGCGGCATGAACATGTAATCAGCAAATATGGTAAAGACCAAATATGCAATCATAGTCGCCGGAGGGGTTGGAAGCCGCTCCGGCGATTCTCTTCCAAAGCAGTTTCACGAGATAGCCGGACACCCGATGCTTTGGTGGACACTGAAAGCGTTTCATGACGCGGATTCTGAAACAGAACTTATCGTTGTGATGCATGCCGACTTTATCGACCACTGGAAAAGAATAGCCGGCAACGACTGCCCCCCGCATATACTGACTCCGGGAGGAGCCACACGCAAAGACTCGGTGGAAGCCGGACTTTCCTTGATAGATGATGCACCCGATGCACTCGTGGCTGTGCATGATGCAGCACGTCCGCTCGCATCACGAAAGCTTATATCAGAGGGATGGACATGGGCACAGAAATTTGGAGCCGTAATTCCTGGTGTACGTGTTTCAGATTCCCTCAGAGAAGGAACTGGCGACGACAACCGGAGTGTAGACAGATCAAGATTCTTCTCTGTTCAGACTCCACAGGTATTCAGTCTTGATCTGCTCAAAGACTCATATATAAAGGCTAAGAAAGCTGAAAACGTAATATTCACAGACGATGCGAGTGTTGTGGAATGGTCAGGACACAGAATCCATATTTATGAAGGGGATCCATTAAATATCAAGGTTACATATCCAGGAGACTTCCGCATAGCTGCTGACATTCTTTTAAACAACACATATTAATCAGCTAACCATGACACCGGTCTACGAAGACAATCACATCATTATCGTCCGCAAGGAGGCAGGGGAGATAGTGCAAGGCGACAAAACTGGCGACAAGCCTCTTTCCGAGATCCTAAAGGAATATCTGAAGGAGAAATACAACAAGCCTGGAAACGTCTTCTGCGGGGTGGTACACCGTATAGACCGTCCTGTATCCGGTCTTGTAGTCTTCGCAAAGACTTCGAAGGCACTTACGCGCCTGAACGAAATGCTCAAGAAGGGTGAAATCCATAAGACGTACTGGGCGCTTGTAGAGGGGAAACGCAAGGAGAAAGAGGGTGAGATAGAGTCTTGGCTGCAGTCTGACGGGAGACTTAACAAAACCAGAGTAGTAAGCAAAGGGGCGCCGGATGCCAAACTATCGAAACTAAGATACCGCGTTATAGCAGAGGGAGAACGGTATTCTCTGCTTGAAGTGAATCTGCTGACGGGTCGCAAACATCAGATAAGGGCTCAGCTTTCATCTACCGGCACGCCCATCAAAGGGGATCTGAAATATGGTGCACGAAGATCAAATCCAGGAGGGGGGATATCCTTACTCGCGAAAAAGATAGAATTCATTCATCCGGTTTCTAAAGTGAAAATAGAGGTTGAGACTGATCCATTGCCGGAAATGCTCCCGATTCTTGGATTATAATTTGGAAATCGGATAAATTTTAATTAATTTTGCACACAAAAGAAATTATGTGCAATATTTGCGTATTTTTCTTGAAATCTCATTAATCATCAAATACCCTTTGAAGTGGGACTTAAGACACGGGAAAGATTCATAGAGGTGGCTCGGCAGCTTTTTGCAAGAAAAGGGGTCGAGAATACTACCATGAACGACATTGCATCCGCATCGGAGAAGGGTCGCCGGACCATCTATACATATTTTAAAAGCAAGAGAGACATATACAATGCAGTGATTGAGCAGGAAACGGACATTGCGCTCTCCCAGCTACGCACAATAGTGGCTAAGGCAATTCCTGCTGATGAAAAGCTCATTGAATATATCGATGCTCATTTCGAGACTATGCAGGAGGTTGTCTCTCGCAATGGTTCTCTAAGGGCATGGTTTTTCAGGGATGTTAGAAAGGTGGACCGTGCGCGCAGGATAGTAAGCAGAAAAGAGACAATCCTGCTCCAGCATATTCTGACCGAAGGAGTTGCGGAAGGTATTTTTGAGATCGACAATATTCCGAGAACAGCACTGGTAATCACAAAGACAATACAGGGACTCGATGTGCCGTATATAAGGGATGATCTCTCGGAAATCGGGGTCGACAAAGACGAGCTTTCCAAATCATTCGTCACAATGCTCCTTTCCGGACTCAGAAAACGATAGGCCATAAGGTCAGACAAACAAATATCTCAACCAAATTCAAGACAATACTTATGTATATAAACGCAATAGGATATTATATTCCGGAAGAACGAATAAGCAACGAACATTTCAAGGATCTAAACGGTCTTGAAGCAGACTGGATAGTACAGCGCACCGGCATCGAAACCCGCAGCAGATGCTCCGCAAATGAAAGCATCGACACCATGGCATTTGACGCTGTGGAAAATGCCCTTCCCCGCCTGCCATATTCCATCAAGGATGTCGATCTTATAGTTGCAGCCCACTATTGCGCCTATGATACCGTCGGCACACCAGCGCACCGGATACAGCGTAAATATGGCATAGAAGGAGCAAAGGCACTTTATGCATCTTCAGCGTGCAGTTCCTTCGTCAACGGACTTGAGATCATTGAAGGCTATTTCGCTATGGGCAAGGCAAAACGTGCGCTGCTGATATGCAGCGAACAGAATTCCTACTATTCAAATGATTATGACCCTAAGGCCGGTCATCTTTGGGGAGATGCTGCTGTAGCATATTTCCTAAGCAAGGATAAAGAATCAGACCATGATTTAGAGGTACTTTCAGTCTATACAGAAGGTTTAGGACACATTGGGAAAGGTCCTGACGGTGTAATGCTGCGTCCTAAGGAAGAAGGGATAACAATGCCTGACGGACGTGACGTATTCATGAACGCTGTGAAATATATGGAGCATGCTCTCAATAAGAATCTTGAAAACTGCGGTCTTAAAAGGGAGGATAACACCTATTTCATCACACATCAGGCAAATATGCGCATTGTGAAGCAACTCGCAAGAATGATGGGAACACCGATGGATAAGTTTCTCAACAATATTCAGGAATTAGGGAATACCGGAAGTGCCAGTGCACCTCTTGTACTCGCCCAGCATCAGGAAGATCTAAAGAAAGGCGATGTGGTGTCGCTGATGGTTTTCGGGGGCGGATATTCCTGTGCGGCATTTACTGTCAGGAAATAATTTTTAAGGGTCAAGAACCGAGAACTAAGAGTCAAGAACCAAGAGGCAAGAACCAAGAACCAAGAACCAAGAGGCAGGAACCAAGAGTCAAGAGTCAAGAGGCACGTACATTTATATATATGAGTATTAGATAAATATTAAATACAGCTCTTTTGATTAACAAAAATTAACATAAAAAGACTTGACAAACGGACTAAAATATTGTAATTTTGTACTCGCAATCACACCGCGGGATGGAGCAGTGGTAGCTCGTTGGGCTCATAACCCAAAGGTCGCAGGTTCGAGTCCTGCTCCCGCCACTACAAAGCTTTCGATTCTTTCGAAAGCTTTTTTTTTATATTCTCATGAACGATTCTTTTAATTATTCAGTTTTAAATAAAGAGGTAAATGCTTCCTATAGGTTGCATTTGCGACATGAAGACAATTACAAATCGTGCATCCTGAATTTTGAATTAATCTTATATGAGAGAAAAGGAATTTTTGCCGAATCTTGAGAAACTCGGCATCAGTGAAATAAACGATATGCAGAAGCGGTCTATGGCAGCTGCTTCAGAATCAAAAGAAATAATACTTGTCGCCCCAACAGGATCCGGCAAGACTGTGGCATTCACTCTTCCTATGCTGAAATGGCTTAATCCACCTACCGGAAGAGTGCAGGCAATAATCATCGCACCATCTCGGGAACTCGTTATCCAGATAGCGGGGGTCGTAAGAGAGCTTGCATCCGGATTTAAAGTCAGCTCTCTTTATGGTGGACACAACGTCGAGGATGAAGTGAATACGTTAAGTGTAACTCCTGATATTATTGTCGCTACACCCGGCAGACTCCTCGACCATCTGAAAAGAGGAAATGTTGATCCAACACCTACACGCATACTGATTCTTGATGAATATGACAAGTCGCTGGAATTGGGTTTTGAGGATGATATGAGGAAAATCTTCAACAGGCTTAAAAACGTAAGCCGCATTATTCTCACCTCAGCGACTGCAAGCACTACCCTTCCGGCATTTATAAAGCTCGATGATCCTCTTGAAATAGATTTTTCATCAAATTCAGGAGATGTGCGCGACCGCATGAAGATCTACCGTGTCGAGACGGACAAAGACAAGCTTGAATCGCTACTTGGACTTTTGAAAAGTATTTCAAAAGAAGATATTCCGGATAGGACTATCGTATTTGTCAATCATCGTGAAAGCGCTGTGCGTGTAGCGGAGTTCCTGAAGAAGCACAAGGTGGCATGTGCCCTTTATCATGGCGAACTTGACCAGTTCCAGAGGGAAGATGCTATTTCCATGTTCAACAATGGGTCAGCACCAATATTGATTGCAACAGATCTTGCGGCACGCGGACTTGATATACGCGGTGTGAGCAACATCATACACTATCATCAGCCGCTCACTCCGGAAACTTATACCCACCGCAATGGACGAACAGCTCGCGTGGACGCATCGGGAGATATTTATGTCCTCACGGGACCTGATGAGGAACTTAAGCCGTTTATTGAGACTGACGGTACGTATCGTCCGGATCCCAACGCTTCCTCTGCTCTTATAAGCGACAAAGCGACAATAAGGATAAGTGCAGGAAGGAAGGAAAAGCTCTCTAAGGGAGACATAGTAGGTTTCTTATGCAAGGAAGGGAGGCTTGAGTCTTCGGAAATAGGACCTATTACACTCTCTGATCATCACGCCCTTGTAGCAGTCCCGTCTGTCAAGGCACTATCCCTTATCAAGCATCTTGAACCAAAGAAAATAAAAGGCAACCGCCGAAAGCTGACCCTCCTATAAAGGTCTGCTTTTAAAAAGAAAGGTTCGCGAAATGTTTCGCGAACCTTTTCTATTACTTGATATTCAATTACGCATTATGAATTAAATATTGCATAATGCTTTGCATTTGCTGATCAGTCGTTTTTGCGAAGCTTGATCTCTTCTTCAGTCAGTTCGGGATCCTTGCCCCAATCCTGCTTTGAAAGACGTACGTAGTTGTTGTAGCGCCAGCGTGCGTTTGCCTCGCAAGCCTTGAAGAGCTCATCGGCTGCATCCGGACACATCTTCTTTACAGAAGCGAAACGTACCTCACCAGCGAGGAAGTCCTGGAATTTGCTCCAATCCGGCTCCTTGCTATCGAGGCTGAACGGATTCTTGCCTTCTTCCTCAAGAGCGGGATTGTAGCGCCACAGGTGCCAGTAACCGCAATCAACAGCGAGTTTCTCTTCTTTCTGGCTCTTGCCCATACCAGCCTTAAGACCATGGTTGATACATGGAGCGTAAGCGATGATGAGAGACGGACCGTCGTAAGCCTCTGCCTCGCGGATTGCCTGAAGTGTCTGGGCGTTGTTAGCACCCATTGCTATCTGAGCCACGTAAACATAACCGTAAGTAGTAGCCATCAGACCAAGGTCTTTCTTACGGATACGCTTGCCAGCGGCAGCAAACTTAGCGATAGCACCGATAGGAGTAGACTTCGAGCTTTGACCACCTGTATTGGAGTAAACCTCGGTGTCGAGAACGAGTATGTTGACGTTCTTGCCGGATGCAATCACATGGTCAAGACCACCGTAACCTATATCGTAGGAAGCGCCGTCTCCACCAATGATCCACTGGCTGCGCTTTGAAAGGAACTTCTGGGTATTACGGATGATGTTGCAGAGATCGCAGTCACACTTAGCGCAAGCAGCCACGAGAGCCTTGCCTGCCTTACGTGATTCCTTTGCGTCCTCGCGAACCTCAAGCCACTTAGCGGCAGCTGCCTTGATCTCGTCGTCGCAGCAATCGCAAGTCTGGATCTTATTGCAGGTGTCTACAAGACGGTCGCGCATCTTTTCATAAGCGATATACATACCGAGACCGAACTCACAGAAGTCTTCGAAGAGCGAGTTTGCCCATGCGGGACCCTGACCTTCCGCGTTGGTTGTATAAGGAGTTGAAGGAACGGAACCAGAGTAGATGGAAGAGCAACCGGTTGCATTAGCAACGATCTCATGGTCGCCGAATAGCTGAGTGATAGCCTTAACATAAGGAGTCTCACCGCAGCCTGAACATGCACCTGAGAACTCGAAGAGAGGCTTGGCATACTGGCTCATCTTCACATTCTGCTGGATGTTGACGAGATCAGCCTTGTTGGAAACGTGCTCCTCGCAATATTCCCAGTTCTTTGCCTGACCTTCCTGTGTCTCGAAATGCTTCATCTCAAGAGCTTTCGCACCCTTCTTGCCCGGGCAGACATCAGCACAGTTGCCGCAACCAAGACAGTCAAGCACGTCTACCTGCTGCACGAAACGGAGACCTTCGAGACCCTTGCCGATAGCGGGAAGAGTGTGATCCTCGCCAAATGGTGCGTTTGCCATTTCCTCTGCGTTGAGGAGGAACGGACGGATAGCAGCGTGAGGACAAACATAAGAACAGATATTACACTGGATACAGTTTTCAGGATTCCATTCAGGAACGAAAGCTGCTACGCCGCGCTTCTCATAAGCGGCAGTGCCCTGCTCCCAAGTGCCGTCTTCACGACCTACAAATGTGCTTACCGGCAGAAGGTCGCCATCCTGAGCATTGATCGGACGAACAACGTTGGTGATAAATTCAGGCTCATTGAGCTTGACAGGAGCTTCATCGGGAAGTTCCGCCCAAGCAGGATCAACGTCGAGCTTCTTATATTCGCCGCCACGGTCTACAGCCGCATAGTTCATATTGACGATGTTGTCACCCTTCTTGCCATAGCTCTTCTTGATGAATTTCTTCATCTGCTCTACAGCGAGGTCAACGGGAATAACCTCTGTGATGCGGAAGAATGCAGACTGGAGGATAGTGTTGGTACGATTGCCAAGGCCGATCTCCTGCGCGATCTTTGATGCATTGATATAATAGAGGGTGATATTGTGCTTAGCGAGATAACGCTTCACCTTGTTGGGGAGGTTTTCGGCAAGCTCCTCGCCTTCCCAGATAGTATTGAGAAGGAATGTACCGCCATCCTGAAGACCACGGAGCACATCATACATGTGAAGGTAAGCCTGAACGTGGCAAGCCACGAAGTTAGGAGTATTCACGAGATATGCGCTACGGATAGGCTCATCGCCGAAACGGAGGTGCGAACAAGTGAAACCACCAGACTTCTTGGAGTCATAGCTGAAGTATGCCTGGCAATATTTATTGGTGTTCTCACCAATGATCTTCACGGAATTCTTGTTGGCACCAACAGTACCGTCAGCACCGAGACCATAGAACTTAGCCTGGAACATACCCTCGTCGCCGACATTGATTTCGGGGAGCTGGGGAAGTGACAGGAAAGTCACGTCGTCGTTTATACCTACAGTGAAACGATCCTTGGGCTGATCAGCCTCAAGGTTCTCGTAAACTGAAAGAACCATGGCGGGAGTAGTGTCTTTTGAAGAAAGACCATAGCGACCGCTGATGATTACAGGAGCGCCTTCAACGCCATAATATGCTTCCTTAACGTCAAGAGCAAGAGGCTCACCGTTAGCTCCGGGTTCTTTGGTGCGGTCGAGCACGCAAAGACGCTTGCAGGTGGCGGGGACTGCGGCACGCAGATGCTTGACACTGAAAGGACGGTAAAGGTGAACAGATACGAGACCTACCTTCTTGCCCTGGGCACGGAGATAGTCGATGACCTCCTTGGCTGTGTCAGTGACAGAACCCATGGCAACAACCACGTTTTCAGCCTCCGGATCACCATAATAATCAAACAGAGAATAGTTGCGACCGGTGATCTTGCTGACCTCCTTCATGTATTCCTCTACAATTTCAGGAACAGCGTCATAATATTTATTGCATGACTCACGGTGCTGGAAGAACACGTCGGGGTTCTCAGCCATACCGCGGGCAACAGGAGCATCAGGAGAAAGAGCACGCTTGCGGAAATCAGCAAGAGCGTCCTTATCGATGAGGGCCGCGAGAGCATCCTGATCGATCACCTCGATCTTCTGAATCTCATGTGATGTACGGAAACCGTCGAAGAAGTTTACAAAAGGAACACGGCTCTTGAGTGTAGCGAGATGAGCTACACCAGAAAGGTCCATAACTTCCTGAACGCTGCCTTCAGCGAGCATAGCGAAACCTGTCTGGCGAACCGCCATCACGTCCTGATGGTCGCCGAAGATAGAAAGCGCATGGCTTGCGATAGTACGTGCAGACACATTGAATACGCATGGAAGAAGCTCTCCGGCGATCTTATACATATTAGGGATCATCAGGAGAAGACCCTGAGATGCAGTGTAGGTTGAAGTAAGGGCACCTGCCTGCAGAGAACCGTGAACGGCACCTGCCGCACCAGCCTCAGACTGCATTTCCTGCACATGAACTGTCTCACCGAAGATGTTTTTTCTGCCTGCGGCACTCCAGTCATCCACATACTCCGCCATAGTTGAAGACGGGGTAATGGGGTAGATAGCAGCAACTTCTGTAAACATATAGCTTACATGGGCCGCCGCCTGGTTACCGTCACAGGTCAGAAACTGCTTTTGATTGCTCATAATCTGATCGTTTTGATAAAATTATTTAAAGGTTGTTTGATTGTCCTCAGGTAGTAAGTGTTTAATTATAAAATCATTTTGCAACACTTTTGTTAGAATATGCAAAATTAATAAAAATTATCTGAATAGACAATAAAAAAAGACGTGAAATTCACGTCTTTTTTAGATTTATCCAGTGCGAGATCATTCATTCAGGAAAGCCTTCACTTTCCCAAGCACATTATCTACGGTGTAGCCGAACTTCTCGTCAAGCACTTTTGCGGGGGCAGAAGCACCGAAGCGCTCCATACCGAAGATTTCCCAGTCTCCCTTCATCACAGGATAGAGAGATGCAGGCAGACCGGCAGTGATACCGAATACCTTTACTCCGGACGGAATCACCTCATCCTTATAAGACTTGGGCTGACGGCAGAATAGTCCGACAGACGGCACAGACACTACACGGGCACCAATGCCATCTTCGCCAAGTTTCTCAGCGACGTGATATGCAAGAGCTACTTCCGAGCCATTTGCCACAAGCACCACCTTGGCATCCGGCGCATCGTAAACCACATAACCTCCCATACCGGTCTTGGATGCTTCTGCAGCACGATCAGCCGTGGGGAGATCTTCGAGATTCTGACGTGACAGCACGAGTACAGTAGGAGACTTCTTGTTTTCAAGCGCTATACGATAGCTTTCAACCGTCTCTGCGCTATCGCACGGACGGAGCACAAGAGCCGCCTGATGGCCGGCAAGGTTATCCATCTGTTCGAGAAGCCTGATCTGGGCTTCCTGCTCAACGGGCTCGTGAGTAGGACCATCCTCGCCGACACGGAAAGCGTCGTGAGTGAAGATAAACTTCACAGGGAGTTCCATAAGGGCAGCCATACGGATAGCCGGCTTCATATAGTCGGAGAATACGAAGAATGTGCCACATGCCGCGATGCATCCGCCGTGGAGAGCGATACCGTTGCAGATACATGCCATCGTAAGTTCAGCGACACCGCTCTGAAGGAAAGCTCCCGAGAAATCGCCCTTCACAAATGCATGCGTCTTCTTCAGGAATCCATCGGTCTTGTCTGAATTAGCAAGGTCGGCAGAGCTTACTATCATATTGTGGACATGATCAGCAAGGAAAGAAAGGACTGCGGCAGAAGAAGCACGGGAAGCCATATTGGGCTTGAGAGCTACCTTCGTCCAGTCAAGATCCGGAAGCTTACCTTCGAGCCAGTCCTGAAGAGTCTTCGCCTCCCCGGGATTTTTCTGAGCCCATTCTGCATATTTTGCCTTGCGGTCCTTGGCATAAGCAATGAGCTGCTCACGGCGGTCGGCATATAGTTTCCTGACATCATCCCAGATCTGCCAGGGATTCTGAGGATCACCACCAAGATTAGCCACAGTCTTGTCCATATCGGCACCGGCAGCAGAAAGCGGCTGACCGTGAGTGTTCACATGACCTTCGAGACTTGAGCCGTCAGCAGCAACGGTCTTTCTCGCCATAACGGTGTGTCCGATAATGAGAGTAGGACGTTCCTTTTCCTCACGCGCGGTCTCGATAGCACCGGCTATTGCAAGAGGATCAGTACCGTCCACTTCAAGGACATTCCAGTTCCAGGCGCGATATTTTGCCGCAGTGTCCTCAGCCGTAACCTCCTTCACTTTAGTGGAAAGCTGAACCTCATTGCTGTCGTAGAACATGATGAGGTTGTGCAACCCAAGATTGCCGGCTATTCGACCCGCACCCTGCGAAATTTCTTCCTGAATGCCACCGTCTGAGATGAAAGCATAAGTCTTATGCTCCACCACTTCTCCGAAGCGTGCAGCGAGAAAACGCTCGGCAATGGCGCAACCTACAGCGAAGACATGTCCCTGACCGAGAGGACCGGAACTGTTTTCAACACCGCGGTTCACGTCAAGTTCCGGGTGACCCGGAGTGGCAGTACCCCACTGACGGAATCCCTGAAGCTCCTCGATAGTGTATTTACCTGCAAGAGCAAGCACTGAATACAGCATGGTGCTCATATGTCCGGGATCAAGGAAGAAACGGTCGCGTGCAAACCAACCTGGATCTTCAGGATCGTAGTTGAGGAAAGAAGAATAGAGGACGTTGACGAAGTCAGCTCCGCCCATAGCGCCACCGGGGTGGCCTGATTTTGCTTTTTCCACCATTTCGGCTATGAGGACACGCATGTTGTCCGCGCCGCGGGTAAGAAGGTTTGGATCTAAGGTCATAGTAATTAATTACTGATTATAAATTATAAATTTTAGCTTGCGTAAATATATTGTAAAAACGATATATTATCCTGCATTAAGCACCTGATCTTCGTTGATATCATCTACCGGAATGTCGGTATTGACATTTCTGCAGCCTACCAAAGCATAGAAGAAGATATATCCTACCATAGCGAATACAAGCCAATAGCTGCTTACATAATCGCCGGTGGTGCGTGCGATCCAGTCCTGTATAAACGGCATGATACCGCCGCCAACCACCATCGTCATGAACAGACCAGAAGCCTTTGCCGTATATTTGCCGAGACCTTCAGTGGCAAGATTGAAGATACCTCCCCACATCACTGAAGTGCAAAGGCCACAAAGGAAAAGGAAAAGACACTTCATCGGAACAAGACCGCTGGTGATATTGAGAGCCGGAATACTCGGAGAGTTAAAGGTCACAGACTCCGGAAGCAGGATAGCAGTCAGAAGAAATGCCAATGCTATTGAAGACACAACGATGAGCTGAAGGCGAGTCGAAACTTTTCCGCTTATAGCAGAGCTGACGATACGACCTACAAGCATAAGGAGCCAGTAAAGAGCTGCAAGCGAACCAGCTACGGCAGCAGCACCTTCAAACGGCATACGGCTTATCCATGCGTTCATCTCTCCGGGAATACCTATTTCAACGCCCACATAGAAGAAAATGGCAATTACACCCAGTGTGCAATGACGGAAAGAGAACGGACTATGCTCATAAGTAGCCTTGCTCAGATTTTTCTGAGGTTCCTCTATCTTGATGAAGGAGATGACAATAAACGCAGCAACGAAGATGACGATGCCTGTGATCACAAGAGGAGCGACTGTAGCCATAGTCGTTTCCCTTGTAAGGGTACCGACGAGCACACCTACAAGCATAGGAGTGAGTGTACCAGAAAGAGAGTTGAGCGAGCCGCCCATCTGCACGAGCTGATTGCCTTTGTTGCCACCTCCACCGAGAAGGTTAAGCATAGGGTTCACTACAGTATTGAGCATGCACACGCAGAAACCACATACAAGCGCACCAAGCAGATAAATGAAGAGATTGAGGGTTGTAGCGGAAGATCCCTCTCCATAGACTACCACGTCATTGCCGACATAGCTTGAAAGAAGCTGGATCGTAAGACCGATCGCTCCGACCGCAAGAGCGATAAGAGCTGTCTTTTTATAACCGTATCTAATAAGCATGTTTCCCGCAGGAATACCCATGAAAAGGTAAGCGGTAAAGTTCATAAGGTTACCTGCCATGCCTGCCCATTCATATCTGAAACCCCAGATATTACCGAAAGGCGCAGCCATATTGGTAACGAAGGAAATCATCGCGAAGATAAAGAACATCGTGATGATAGCAACTGTACGTCCTTGCTGAGGAGCCTGTACTGCTGTCGTTTTGCTCATGGTTAAATTTTTTAGTTAATGTTATTATTATAGATTTTTTAGATAGTCACCTTCTATCAGTAGTGCCGCTCACCGAAGATAGCCGTACCTATTCTCACGAGAGTACTTCCTTCATCGACGGCTACCGTCCAATCACCTGACATTCCCATGGATACAATATCAAATCCACGCAGATCAGGTGCTAACTCAAGAATACGCCTGCGCGTATTCGAGATAGTGTGGAAATCCTCACGCACCCTGTTCATGTCATCGGTATTCGACGCCATGCCCATGACGCCGCATATGTGAGTGGACTTCAGGCATTCAAATCTCCTTTGAGCAAAGAATTCCAAAAGTTCCTCGGGATAGAAGCCGAATTTAGTCTCCTCCTTTGCCACATGAAGCTGCATAAGCACATTCGTGACCACTCCTGCCCTTTCCGACTCCTTGTCGATCAGATCAAGAAGCCGGATACTGTCCACGCTCTCAATGAGTGAAGTTAGTCCGATAAGCTGACGCACCTTGTTGGTCTGCAGATGTCCGATGAAATGCCATTTGATGTCTGACGGAAGCACCTTCACCTTTTCAAGAAGTTCCTGCACCCTGCTTTCCCCGAAAATCCGCTGTCCCGCACCATAAGCCTCCATCACGCTTGCAGCAGGGTGAAACTTGCTTACAGCACACAACTCGACCCCGGAAGGGAGTATCGAATGAATCTTCCTAATTTCTTCAGCTATCATCTCACTACGGATTCAGTTTGAATCAATGTCCGACCTGACACATCAGGCAGGAGAAGCACTTTTTTCCGGAGTATCGTATTCGTATGGATACACATCCATCAGAGGAGTCTCGGTGATGGAAGCAATCTGATAGTCAGCCATCGTGCCTTTCATACCCTCCTGAAAACGGGCGAGCGCATTCTCGAAATCTCCTGCCTGCACAAGGATGAAGCTTGCCGATTTCTTTTCCTTCCCGCTCTTCTCATCAAGAGTGATGAAATTAACCTTAACCATATAATACTTGTCTGCATAATCAGACTCATCAAAGAATATCTCCGAAATCTTTGTCTTCTTGACAGCCGACACAGAGAACTCGCCTGATATGAACGGAGTGATTTTTTCGATGATACGTGCTTCGGCATCCGTAAATGTCAAGGCATCTACAAGATACGGTTCGTTCACTTTTTTCACCGCACCGTTTTCCTGCATACGGTCATATCTAATTTTGGTTTCAAACCAGAGTGCCATTGCTTAAATATTTAGGTTATTCTTCATCCACATATCGTGGGCAACTGCAAAGTTAGCAATAATTTTTGAGAAAACCACAGATTTACTTGCCAAATTATACAGGAAAAATTAATTTTGCAGTCTGAAACAACTAAACTGATATGGGATTATACGGACAACTTTTCACAACTTTCGTAAAAATCGGAGCATTCACATTCGGAGGAGGATGGGCTATGATTTCCATAATCGAGAAAGAGATAGTCGACAAGCACCATTGGATAGAGCGTGATGAATTTCTTGATCTCCTTGCCATAGCACAGTCCTTGCCCGGAATACTCGCAGTCAACATTGCTACATCTATCGGCGACAGGCTGAAAGGGCTGAAAGGAGGTATTGTAGCCGCGACCGGCACAATACTCCCCTCTTTCCTCATCATTCTTGCCATAGCTATATTCCTTACTCCTGAAACTATCAAGCAGAGTCATGCCCTGAGCAGTATTTTCATGGGTATACGTCCAGCAGTAGTAGCACTCATTATAGCCCCGGTGATCACCACTGCCAAAGCTGCGAAACTAAAATTGACTACCATATGGATTCCGGCAGTAGCCGCCCTTATGATTTCACTCGACAAGGGATTGATCTCAAATCCCATAACATGGATAGCACTCGGAGCCATCGGAGGATATCTGCATTGGATCTATACAAACAATAAATTGCAGAAAAGCAAAAACAACTGAATCAAATACTGCATATTATTGAATAAATCCATCAATACAGATACCCATTCAAATATAAACATTGAGCAATAAATCGAAATAAACAATCATTATTTTACAGAATATCCCAATTCCAAATTCTCAATTCTAAATTCTCAATTCTCAATTATTATATATGAGCATATATTTGAAAATGATCTGGGCTTATCTCAAGATAGGCATTTTCGGATTCGGAGGCGGCTACGCCATGTTATCTCTTGTAGAGAGATCGGTAGTCGGTCCGGGATGGATATCCGAACAGATGTTTACCGATATTGTGGCAATATCGCAGATGACTCCGGGTCCTATCGGAATAAATTCAGCGACATATATAGGCTATGTTGCTCCCGGACAGGTGACCGGAGGGGAACTTTCATTTCCACTCTGGGGAATACTGGGCAGTATACTATGCACGCTTGCCGTGACGGTTCCGTCGTTTATCCTTGTCATAAAAGCATCGCATTTCATAAGGAAGCATAATGAAAGCGGAGTTATCAAAGCCATATTTGCAGGACTGCGTCCTGTTGTGGTAGGACTTATTGCTTCTGCTGCCATCATGCTCATGAACTGGGCAAACTTCGCTCCCGACCATGACACACGCACGCTGATATGCAGCATCGCCATATGTGCCCTGTCGTTCTGTCTCGTCTATTTCAAGATTCCATACAAAGGCAAGAAAGTCGGTCTTCATCCTATTCTTGTTATCTGCCTTATGGGTCTGACCGGATTCTTACTTTATTATTGAAAAAAATGAACTACGAAAACACAATCGATTGGCTGTTCAAGCAACTGCCGATGTTCTCACGCACTGGAGCCGCAGCTTATAAACCTGGACTTCAGACCAGTCTCGACCTTGACACACATTTCGGACATCCACATAAAAAATTCAAAAGCATACATGTAGGCGGCACTAACGGCAAGGGAAGCACAAGCCATATGATAGCTTCAATCCTGCAGAGCCAAGGCTATAAGACAGGACTATACACGTCGCCGCACCTTGTGGATTTCCGTGAACGGATACGGGTCAACGGAAAAATGATAACGGAAGAGTCCGTAATCGACTTTGTGAGGAGATTCCGAGAAAGCAACTATGAAGGGCATCCCAGCTTTTTCGAACTGACGATGATGATGGCGTTTGACTATTTCGCGGCGGAGAATGTAGACTATGCTGTGATAGAGGTAGGCATGGGTGGCAGACTTGATTCCACCAACATCATCACGCCAGAAATTTCAGTGATCACCAACATATCAAAAGACCACACACAGTTCTTGGGAAAGACTCTTAAAGAGATAGCTGCCGAAAAAGCAGGAATCATCAAGGCGGGTGTTCCGGCAGTGATAGGGGAAGCATCGGGAGAAGTGAGGGAAGTATTCGAAGAAAAAGGAAGTGAAGAAGGCACAACGGTTCTCTTTGCAGAAGATATGCGCCCATTGCAACGGTGTGTATCAGGTCAAGAAGGGGGATTTGATTGTGAAAGTCCTCTTTGCGGATCTTTTTTCTGCGAGCTTTCCGGTGACTACCAGAAGAAAAATATCAATACTGTGCTGACAGTCCTTTATGAAATGAGACGAACAGGAATCGACATTTCCGATGAAGCCATAAAGAAAGGCATGTCGAATGTCGCCGGATTTACAGGGCTTGCCGGACGATGGATGAAAATTTCAGACACTCCGCTGACGGTATGCGATACGGGACATAACGAAGCCGGAATCAGCTATACGATGAGCCAGCTTGGCAGGACTGCAGACAGATTGGGTGGGGAAAAACATATTATAATGGGTTTCGTAGCAGATAAGGCTATCGACACGATCATCGACCTGCTTCCCCGCGATGCGAACTATTATCTGACGCAAGCCTGTATTCCACGTGCTCTTCCGGCAGAAGAACTAAAAGCAAAGTTCAAGCATCATGGTATAGAAGCCCCTTCATATCCCACACCTATGGATGCAGTAGAAGCTGCATTACGAAATGCATGTGAAAAAGATGTTGTCTACATCGGAGGAAGCACCTTCGTGGTCGCAGATTATCTTGCAGCCAAAGCATAACATGACAAAACGGGCGGCCTACTCCGAAGAGCAGACTGCCCGCTGGCTTTTCTTCATTCAGTTTATTATTCCGTCTTAGCCGTCTTCGACTGTTCGGAGACGGACTGCTCATCCTCACCGAGACGTTCGGATCTTGTTTTGTTTTTAGACTGGGCGGAGTTCATGTCGCTTTCCTCATGAAGGAATATCTCCATTCCGGCATTATCGATGACGCGATATTGAAGATAAGCAAGCGACTCGTCGGGCACGATCTTGACGCCCCTGCCGAAACGTCTGCGCCATTTGCCGTAGAGCGAGAACATCCCTTTCTTTATGTATGCCTCTACAAACGGGTGAACATAAAGTATGAATTTTTTCACTTCAAGATGCTCAGTCAGGTATTCAATCTTTTCCTCCAGTTTGTCAGTGAAAAGGAGTGACGGCTGCACCTCACCTTTACCGAAGCATGACGGACATGTCTCTTCCGTCGTTATGTCAAGTGCCGGTCTTACCCTCTGGCGGGTAATCTGCATAAGTCCGAACTTCGACAGAGGAAGAATGTTGTGACGGGCACGGTCTTTCGCCATATTATCGCGCATGTGCTCCAGCAACTGCTGTCTATGCTCTGCTTTTGCCATGTCGATGAAATCCACCACGATTATACCGCCCATGTCACGCAAACGAAGCTGACGAGCTATCTCGTCGGCAGCTCTCATATTCACCTCAAGGGCATTGGTCTCCTGATCCTGTGAAGCCTTGCTTCTATTGCCGGAATTGACGTCTATCACGTGGAGTGCCTCCGTATGCTCTATGATAAGGTAGGCTCCCGACTTGAACGAGACGGTCTTTCCGAAAGCCGATTTTATCTGTCTCGTGATATTGAAACTATCAAAAATCGGTATGTCTTTTGCGTATAGTTTTACGATATCCTTCCTCTCGGGAGCTATGAGCGCCACATAATTCTGAATCTGCTCGAAAATCTCCGCATCATTGACATATACGCTTTCAAATGAAGGATTGAAAATATCACGGATCACACTTACAGCCCGTGATTCTTCCTCATAGATCAGTGACGGCGGAGTGCTTCTCTGCATCTTTGCAATGGAATTTTTCCATGTCTCGACAAGAGTACGCAGTTCATTGATAAGTTCCGCCACTCGTTTTCCCTCCGCCGATGTGCGCACGATCACTCCGAATCCCTTGGGCTTGATACTGCTGATGAGCTGGCGCAGACGCACTTTCTCTTCAGTTGATTTGATCTTCTGGGAAATGGAAATCTTGTTTCCAAACGGAATCAATACCATGAAGCGACCTGTGAGCGTCAGCTCTGTGGTAAGCCGGGGACCTTTTGTTGAGATCGGCTCTTTTGCAATCTGCACAAGAAGCTTCTGACCTGGCTGGAGAAGATCAGATATCCTTCCTTGCTTGGGAATGTCCGGTTTTGCCTCGACTTTCGACATATCAGGCACTGTCTCGGGATGAGCGAACGCCTCCGAGATATACGCATTGTATGTCTCAAATTGAGGACCGAGATCCAGATAATGAAGAAAAGCGTCCTTTTCATAACCAACGTCGACAAAGGCTGCGTTGAGTCCCGGCATAAGCTTCTTCACTTTGGCGAGATAAAAGTCACCTACCGAATAGACGACATTCCTACTCTCCTTCTGCAGGGAAACAAGACGCGAGTCTTCGAGCAGCGCAATAGATATCTCTTTAGGCTGCACGTCGACGAAGAGTTCGCTTTTCATTGTGTCCATTTCAGGATTAAAATTGTATTATCTCAACTATTGTAAGATCAAGTTGAGGTTTGGGAAGTTTAAATAAAAAGAACAAGCGGGAAATGGTATGACTCATCACCCCATCCGTCCTGCTTGTTCTTATGGCTTAGCCACCCGTAATCGGGAAGCCGCTGAGTGTGTCGGAGAAGACTGTCCGGGTCAGACCGGATTATTTCTTCTTATGACGGTTTTTTCTCAGTCTTTTCTTACGCTTGTGCGTAGCCATCTTGTGGCCTTTTCTTTTCTTTCCGCTGGGCATAATATTAATATTTTTATTATATGATTTTGAAAAAAGTTATTGTTCAAAAAACAATGCTTCTGATTTGCGAGTGCAAATATCGTCATTTTTTTTGAATTAATCACTATAAGAGAGCCAAAAAATACTATTTATGTGCAAATTTAGTGTTATCTTTGCAAAAAAATACTGATAGATGGCTCCTAAATGGATATTTTTTGACCTTGACGATACGCTATTCGACTTTACTTCCGCTTCGTTTGTTTCCCTTCTAAGGCTATGGGACGAAACTCCCATTATAAGATCGAGATTCGGGAATCCGGAGGCATTTCTCAGCGAATATCATGTCCACAACAAACATCTGTGGGATCTACATGAACGCGGATTGATAACAGCCGATTTCCTTAAAGCAGAACGTTTCCGCCTCACCGTGACTCCGGAGCACTGCGATGAGGAAACACTAAAAGCATCCAGGCGGCTCAACGACAGATATCTGTGGCATCTCGGAGAGTGCGATTCCTTATGCGATGGCGCTAAAGAAACGCTTGAAGCTCTTTCCAAAAGGTATCTGATAGGAATACTGACCAATGGATTTACGGAGGTACAGTACCGAAAGCTCAGATCCACAGGACTCGACAGATATATACAGCGGATGGTGATAAGCGACGAGATAGGAATACAGAAGCCGGATACCGCAATCTTCCGTCATGCAGAGACCGCTACCGGAGCCGATGCAAATATATCCTTAATGATAGGAGACAATCCTGACAATGACATTGCCGGCGCGCTTAATTCCGGCTGGCATGCCATATACTACGACTCTAAAGGGAAGCCTTTTTCCTCAGATTCCGACAGATTTATAGGCAAGACATCCAGGCTGGCAGACATTCCTGAACTTTTAGACCAGGTTTCATAAAAAATGAGACTTTAGGCATAGAGTCCTGATTATTCCTTAAATGTCAGACCAGACACGCCTGACAACCTTGAATACAAAGTGTCCGCATCGTCCATTCTAACGGAAAGTGTCATGGAACAGGAATTATCGAATTCCTGATTTACAATATACGCTCCCGTAGATTTCACTACCTTCATTACATCATTCATGGCGATATAGGGAAAGGTAAAACCATATCTTTTCTGCTTTATGCACTCCCTTCTGCCAGAATCATCAAGAGCAAGGGCAGCAGCTTCCTTGTATGCAGCGATCAGACCGGGAGTTCCGAGTTTGATTCCCCCGAAATATCGTACTACACCGACAGCCACATCTGTAAGTCCAAGTGAATTGATCTGACCCAATATCGGCTTGCCGGCAGTGCCAGAAGGCTCGCCATTGTCGTTAGCCTGTGATTCCGTACGATCCGCTCCTATCACATATGCCCAGCATACATGGCGGGCATCATGATATTCATTCTGCAGAGCTTTCAGCCTTGACCTGGCATCTTCCGACGTTGTGACGTGATACGCAAAGGAGAGAAACCGGCTTTTCTTTTCATTAAACTTGCCGGTACCCTCCTTTTCAATGGTATAATATATGTCAGCCATCGGATCAGCCGAACATATTGACCGTATCCTGAGTTGTCTTAGGATAAAGAAGCATTCCGGAAGCTACTTCTGAAGCAGCATCGTCTCCGAGCGTCTCCTTCACAATCTCCAAAGCCCACAGCATGGCACTTGACGGACCGTTGGCAGTGACATACTTCCCAGAAACAACCACTTTATCCTGCTCGTGAATGCCCCCATCCACTTTTCCTTCAAAACCGGGATAACAGGTAAAGCGCTCCCCCTTCAATACTCCAAGTTGACCGAGTACTTCTCCGGGAGCCGCGCATATGGCTGCCATTCGTCCTTTCTCTGAGTCAGCCTGATTGTGGATGAGCCCCTGAAGTGGTGCAAATTCATAGAGATTCGTCGCGCCCGGAAGTCCACCGGGGAATATCAACCATTCAGCGTCGGTGAACAGAGTGTTGTCGTAAAGCACATCAGCTACAACCGTTATTCCATGAGCACCCTTCACCTGAAGGGAAGCTGTGATAGACACTGTCTTCACATTCATACCCGCACGACGCAGTATGTCTATTACCGATATAGCTTCAATTTCTTCGAAGCCTTCAGCCAAAAATACAAATGATTCCTTCATGATGTATTCGTCATTTAAGATGTCAAGACTCTTGATGTCTTGCCGACACCAAGAGTCATGGATATTTCTACTTTTCTATGATAACAATTAAATACGGGCAATCGTTTGAGCAAATCCTTTAAAAAGACATCCTCAAATCATAATAACCATTGACATCAGAACACGCCCTGTGCATGCATCGCCTTCGCAACTTTGAGGAAACCGGCGGTATTGGCACCCTTCACATAGTTTACGAAGCCGTCTTCCGTCTTGCCGTATTTTACACACTGCTCGTGGATGTCCTTCATGATTTCCTGAAGTTTCTGGTCCACTTCCTCGGCTGTCCATTTCATCTTCTGAGCGTTCTGTGCCATTTCAAGACCGGAGACAGAGACACCTCCTGCATTAGCAGCCTTTCCCGGAGCATAAAGGATCTTGGCTTTGAGGAATTCAGCAACCGCCTCGCGTGTGGAAGGCATGTTAGCGCCTTCGCTCACAGCGAACGTACCGCCCTCAACGAGCGCCTTAGCCTCTTCGCCGTTGATCTCGTTCTGTGTAGCTGACGGCATTGCTATGTCGTATTTCATAAGAGTCCAGGGGCGTTTGCCGCTGTAGTAAGGCAGGTTCTCATTGGCTGCGTATTCGCTGCATCTGCCACGGAAATAGATCTTATGCTCAAAAAGGCGATCAAACTGCTCTTTTGTCATTCCTTCAGGGAAAAGCACAGTTCCCTCGCTGTCGCTCATCGACATAACCTTTGCGCCGAGTGAAAGAAGTTTTTCAGCAGTGTAGAGAGCCACATTGCCCGAACCTGAGATAGCTACCTTCTTGCCTGCAATATCAATACCTTTTGTAGCAAGCATGTTGAGGAGGAAATACACGTTGCCGTAGCCTGTAGCTTCCGGGCGCATCAGAGATCCGCCGAAGTCGAGACCTTTGCCGGTGAAAGTACCTGTGAATTCACGTTGCATCTTCTTATACCAGCCGAACATATATCCCACTTCACGACCTCCTACACCTATATCACCTGCCGGGACATCGGTATCCGCACCGATATGGCGTGAGAGTTCCTGCATGAATGCCTGGCAGAAGCGCATCACCTCCATGTCGCTCTTGCCACGCGGAGAGAAATCGCTGCCTCCTTTGGCTCCGCCCATGGCGAGAGTGGTGAGAGAATTCTTGAATGTCTGCTCGAAAGCAAGGAATTTCAAGATTGAGAGATTGACAGAGGAGTGAAAACGGATACCTCCCTTGTATGGACCTATGGCGTTATTGTGCTGCACGCGGTAACCCATATTGGTGCGGACCTTACCCTTATCGTCGATCCAGGAAACACGGAAGGTGTAGATTCTGTCAGGAATACAGAGACGCTCGATGAGGTTGACATCCTCAAAGACAGGATATTCATTGTAGACATCCTCAATAGATTCAATGACCTCTTCTACGGCCTGAAGATATTCCGGCTCATTGGGAAACCTTCTCTGCAATTCAGCAAGAAATTCTTGTGCTTTCATCTTTTTACCTTTATAGTTTATTTTTGTATTGTTTTTTCTTTTAATTCACTCGCAAAATTAACAAAAATATTTCACTTGCACAAACATTATATCATTTTTCTTTAGATTTCAAGATTAATAATTGATATGAACAAATATGTCTATATGAATTAGCGGTCCGATCACCACTATTATATTACGTGTCATTCATGCATATTTCGACGTAAGACGTGATCTTTTTAAAGTTATTGTAATAGAAGTAAGGAAAGTAATAATTTCTATGACTGATACTCACCAGGTCTCAATATTTTATAGGCACAAACTTCAATGAGAATAAGGATGACACAGATCCACAGTATTAGATCGTAAAGATTGGAAAATAAAAAAGCTGCTTGAATCTAAACTCAAGCAGCTTTTTTATTGTCATTTGTTTGAAATATAAATGGTCTTTATCATACTTCCATATCTTATGATATAGATTCCGGATTGTAACTGCTTAAGATCGTCGAGTGCACAATGATGATTTAGCATAACGCCCCGCATGTCATACACGTCTACAAGAACATCTTCGCTGAAGATTGCCTCCACTCCAGACACACTCGTAATGACGCATTCTGCAGTGAGCTCACTGCCATCTGCCGTAGCCACGGTAATGACGCAGTTGCCTTCCTTCAGTACCTTCACGTTGCCATCGGCATCCACAGTTGCGATAGACTCGTCAGAAGAAGTCCAGATCAGAGTCTTGTCTGAAGCATTCTCCGGAAGAACAGTTGCAGTAATAGAGAACTCACTTCCTTCTTCACCGCTCCATGCCGTCGGATCAATGGTAAGCGATTCAGCAAGCACAGGTACAACTGTAACTCTACATTCAGCTGATAAGCCTCCACAATTAGCAGTAATGACGGTTTCACCTAATGATAAAGCCTTGACATTGCCTTCACCATCGACACTTGCTACAGAATCATCCTCTGAAGTCCATACAACCGTCTTTTCAGAAGCATCCTGAGGCAGGACGTTTGCTGAAAGTGTAAATGTATTCCCTACATGTCCACTCCATTCTGTCGCAGAAAGAACTATTGAGGATACAGGAATAAACTTGGCAGAAACCGTCACTGAACATGTAACTTTCAAACCGTTAGAAGAGGTCGCTGTGATTATAGCTGAACCTGCTTTTATTGCAGTTACCTCTCCATTTGAAGATACAGTTGCGACTGAAGTATCTGAAGATGTCCAAGTCACCGTCTTGTCTGTGGCGTTTTCAGGAAGGATACTTGCTGTCAAAGTAGCAGTCTCCACTTCTATTAGACTCAACGAAGTCTCACTTATTGAGATTCCGGTAACTGAAATTATATTGGTAGATACCATCACGATACATGTCGCCGTCTTGCCGTTGAACGAGGATGCGGTGACTGTTGCCGTTCCAGTTTTGACAG
>JAIDQZ010000135.1:51461-109614 GCA_029062005.1 Muribaculaceae bacterium
GTAGTTTCACCGGGAGCCTTTGCAGTTATCTTACCGTTGGCATCTACAATAGCAACTGACTCATCGCTCGAAGTCCAGATTACAGTCTTATCTGTCGTATTTTCAGGTAGCACCGTGGCTGTCAGAGTAATCGTCTCTCCTACTTTCAGTTCGGCGGAGGTCCGGTCCAAAGTGATTCCGGCTGCCTCTATGATCTTGGCTGCTACAGTCACGGTGCATGTCGCAGTCTTGCCGTTGGACGAGGATGCGGTGATTGTTGCAGTTCCAGCCTTGACAGCAGTAACCGTGCCATCTGCCGAAACTGTAGCAACTGACATGTCCGAGGATGTCCATGTAACTGATTTATCAGTAGCATCGGAAGGCGTTAGCGTAGCGGCAAGTGTCATCATCTCACCTTCGGTTATATTCAGTGTAGACTTGCTGATTGAGATTCCGGTAACTGGAATTATATCGGCAGATACCATCACGATACATGTCGCCGTCTTGCCGTTGAACGAGGATGCGGTGACTGTTGCCGTTCCAGTTTTGACAGCTGTAACCTTGCCATCTGCCGATACCGTAGCCACTGAAGTATCCGAGGATGTCCACGTTACAGTCTTGTCAGTGGCATCGGATGGGCTGACAGTGGCGGTAAGGGTAGCGGTCTCGCCTTCCGTCAGGCTCAGCGACGTGTTGCTGAGCCTGACGCTTTCGACCGAAGTCGGAATCACTGTCACCTTGCAGGTCGACTTCACGGAACCGCAGGTGGCGGTAATAGTAGTTTCACCGGGAGCCTTTGCAGTTATCTTACCGTTGGCATCTACAATAGCAACTGACTCATCGCTCGAAGTCCATGCCACTGTCTTGTCAGTGGTATTATCCGGCAGAACTGTCGCTGAAAGCTGGATTGTCTGATTGACTTTAATTGAGACTTCAGTCTCAGAAAGCGTAATACTCTTGACAAAGATAGGAACAGTCTCAATCAATACATGCGAATCAGGACTCGTGTAGTCAATGCCATTCGCGGTACTTAGTTTTACATTCTCTATGCGTAGTTCCTTCCCCTCCACTTCCGCTCCATTCAGAGCAAGAGTGAAAAGTTCTCCTTCATTGCCATAAAAAGGAGTGTTGTTTAATGAAAATAGGATAATACGATAGCGTCCTGAACCAATATATGCCAATATGGCTGAATGTGATGAAGCACGAGGTGACAATGTCAGGTTTGATTCCGAACAAGTGACACCCGAAGGCAAAAGAATATCCATCTGAACGGCGACTATCTCAGCCTCATTGTCAAGACTACCTCTCAACATATATTTGCCCTCGAATACATGGCCACTGAATGAAAGTTCATTGGTGCTGTAGAAATTTCCAGACACCTCAACCGACTTCATCCTATTAGATGGATCATTTGTGTAGAGGTTCATGGTGGTAGTGAACGGTCCGAAAGCAGGTTTGTCTATCACAACCTGCAAGGCACCCTGTTCCCCATGACCGATTTCCACCGGAAACTGATTCTTGCATGAAAAGCCCTCATCGAGGAAAGCAACCTTGTCAATCCTTAAGGTAGCGTTACCATAATTGTAAAAAGCATAGTCAAACACATTGCTTTCATTCAAAGGTACATTCCCTATGTTGAACTTGGAACTTGATGAAAGTCTTGGAGATGAAATAGATATAGATCCTGTATATGAAGCCGAAGTCATATTTTCCCCATCCCTATTCGTCAATATCACTTTCTTGGGATTGAGATAGTATGTTCCGGCATTGCCCCTCAACTTCAACTTGAAAGTCAGGATCTCGCCGTCATCTCCAGCCAGAGACTTGTTGGATGCATTGTACAGAATGATTCGTAAACTTCTTGAAGCGTCATAATATGCCTCAATGCTCATATCGTAGGCTCGGGAGGATTTCTTTGCACTTCCTTCAACATATTCAAGAGCGTCAGGAAGCTTTAAAGTAAATTCAGCACCCACTATGGGTTCCATGTTATTCACCTTTACACTCACAGTCACCTCTTCGTCAGAGATGCCTTCCGCATTTCCGATATGAAGTTCATTGACGGAGAAGGGTTGGGAGGTGATTACGAGATACGGGGCTGAACCCGCAGAGTTGGAATTGACATAGATCCGTCCCTGTACTTCCTTGCTTCTGACAGTCGGTGTATACTCCAATGTCATGATTCCTTGCTGTCCTGCCTCAAGTTTATTTGGAGAGAATGAAGCAGAGAGACCATCTACGGCAGAATCGAAGCCGGAAATCTCAAGAGGCGTAGTACCAATGTTTCTTATAGGAATCTCCCTTGTCTGTGTAGACCTAATTGGCACTCTTCTGAAATCAACCAATTGCTGTGAGTCTATTTCAAGTTTTGCACCTAATATGGTAAGTGTTCCACCAGACACACTGGAAGATACCACCGAACCTGCTTTATCGCTCAACTTCACCGCTGGATTGATGTCGAAATTTCCCGGATTATCACCCAATTCAATCTTAAAACGGCATAGTTCACCATCCCCCTTACTGATGGAAGAAAGGGAGGTGTTGTAGACGACCATAACATAACTGCCGTTTTTCATATCGGCAGTTATGTTGTGATTTGGCAGTCGGGATTCATTCTTAATCAGACTTCCGTTTATGGGCACAACACCATCAGGGAAAGGGATCCGGATCTCTGCGGCAGCGATATCCGGAGAGTCATTTTTCAACGACACGATGATGTCTGCGGTAGAACCCACTGCTCCGGACACACTCTCTATGGAAACATGATTGGTAGCGTGGAGGACAAAGATACCCATCCACGCTACCAACAATATAATTATTCTTTTTAACATAAGCCATCTACTTCTTGATAACTTTGGATGACTGCACGAGGTTTCCGTCGACAGTCATAGTAAGCATGTAGAAACCAGAAGGGATATTACGTGGTGTCAGAGTCACTGTATGCTTACCATAGTCGATATTCCTCTTGACGGAATATACCTTTGTTCCTGCGAGATTCACAAGAGCAAGTTCTACAGAATGGCTACCTTCAGCTCCTATCACAACGGGGACATTGAGAGATTCAGTGAAAGGATTGGGGGAAGGAACGTCCATCTGAACCATTACAATCGAGCTGATGCCATTCGTACCGGCCTGAATAGCCATCACCTCCTTGGCGTTTGCATCAACCAAAGTGATTCCCATTACTTCCGCATCGCCTATAGAAAGGAGAGCAGTCTTACCGGGCATGAGAGTTTTACCGCTCAGGGAGAAGGATATGAACTTATATTCATCCTCGCTCATCCATTCGCCGGTTGTTTCCATACCTTTGAGGCCTTCGAGAACCTTTATCTCGGTTGAATTCCTGTTGCCATTCAAAGCAACCTGTATACCAGCGAGTTCCACGGGTGTATCCACATAAAGGATACCGTCTTTGATTGAATAAGTGGCAGTAGACTGGATTGAGGCCATATTAGCCTGGGTGTTCGGCGACATGATGATGTTTACAGTTCCAACCACGTCGAGGATATCCACCTCAGTATCATCATTCACATCCGCTGCGTCGAAGATAAACGGTTTGGGTTCTCGACCAACCATATAATTGACTTCAGTCACAACGTCAGCTACGTCCACATTTCCGGAACCGTTAGCATCACCCTTACCTGCAGCGCGGGGAGTTGCGGATACGACGCGTGAAGGAGCATTCTCATCCATGGAAGTACGAAGCACCTTGTAATAATAGCAGTAAGTAGTACCCGGAATAATATCATAATCTACGAATTCCTCTGTATCAAGAAGGGTCTCGTTGATTCTGACTGCTTCATTGGGTTCATCGTTCTCGTTGAGAGTATAGCGATAGAGGTTGTAACCAAGCATATCGTCGAAGTTATCCTCAGGATTATCCCAAATAAGTGTTACCTTACCGACTCCCGGTTCTGCAACAAATCCTGTGCTCATAGAACCGGCACTCTGAACATTGACATGAAACCGCACATCCTCAATAGGAATCGGGAAGAATTCCTCATCCTCGGCATCAGCTACATATATTGTATTCAGTCCGTCGAAATTATCCTTACCTTTTATTGTAAGGTATGCAGTGTAGATATCGATCACCTCTCCATTCTCCATAGTCTCCGAACGCCAGTTTCCATCTTCGGAAATTGCTATCTGGGTGTAAGGATCACGCACACCCATTGCAATCATCGGAGTCTTCTCATGATTCATCGGTTTGCTGAAATATACCTCAAACTTATGCTTACCTACACCAAGAGGAGGCAAAAGCTCAAACTCATCCTGCGCATCATACTCATTGACTACGACCTTCCATACAATGCCAGGAGCTGAAAAAGACGGCTTTTGGGCAATCGTACTTACATTTAATTGGCCATAACCCCACCCATCATTAATATCCAATATATTATGCCTAATTATATTTTCATTTGAAGAACCTATATAACTTGGAGTATCCCAACTAATGATTCTGGGGTTAGATGAAAGTACGACGATACTATGTTTATCTAAATTAATATTATTTGAAAAGATATTGTTATTAGAGTATGAGGCTATACTACTAATGTTGTCATTACTATTTTTTCTAGTGATAATCGTATTATTAATAAAATTACAATCCTTCAAAATAGCTTCAAATCCTCCAACAAGATTATCATTCCAAAATCTATTATCATAAAAACAGCATCCATCGAAAACGACTGCATTCCAATAATGACTATTTAAGGTGTTACTAAATATCGTTCTTTTTACCAAACGCCTATTATCAGGAAACTTTAGAATCGACCAACGGCTTATTAGATCTTTAAATATACAGTACTCCAATTTAGAATTAGGAGACAGCACAATAAGATGATCTAGGTCATCCACTTTACCTAAAGATCCGTCGGCTTTAGTAAAGGTGATCGGTTTTCCTGGTTGACCTTCTGCAATCAGTTGACCTTTTGTTGAAATTCCAATACCTGTTCCATCCTTAAAATAAACTGTCGTGCCTGGTTCAATTGTCATGGTTACATTATCAGGAATAGCTATTGGACTTGTAATAAGATAATTCTTATCAGATGATAATGTCATATCATTTTCAATAATACCTCCAAGTTCTATTCCATTGTTTACATCAAAAACAATTTGCTGTTTTAGTGGAGCTGAAATATTGTCGCAGATTGCTGTAAATACCAACGATATTTTTCTTCCGTCTGCACAATCTGGATTAATCTTTATTAATACAGGAGTTTCTCCTTCAATGGAAGCATAATTTGACAAGTTTGAGACAGCTTTTACAGCACCATCAATAAACTCAACAATATCAGGATCTTCATTCTCTGCCACTTCAAGCGAATATGTAATATTCTTTGCGTATCCCCAATTATTTCTAAGAGTCGGATAGAATCGTATGGTTTCTCCTGCATCAGGTCGGCCATCACCATCACCCATCTTCACATCATCAAGACGATAAGTAACGAGCGAAAGAGTCGGTTTTCTATCCGCATCCAAAATATTGTATGCATTGAAGATATTTAGATTGCCGTTAGTAGAAGCAATCAAATCACCAAATAGCTCTTCCTTATTTGATATTTCTTTTGTGGAAATCAATCTTGAAATAGCACCGGCAACTAAAGGACAAGCCATCGAAGTACCATTCAACTGCTTATATTGACCATTTGGAAAAGTGCTAAGGATACCCGTTCCAGGAGCCCTTAGTTCATAGTTTTCCAAATCAGCAAATGTTGAGGTAATAGGACCATCTTCATCGAAATTGGAGAAGGAAGCCAAAGAGCCGTTTGCATTAGAGGATGCTTCAACTCCAAGAACAAATTTATAAGCGGCTGGATACATTGGTGTGCCAACCTTTTGGTTAATCGGACATTTATGAGGATATATACACAAGTTATCATTTCCAGCCGCAGCAACCAATATCGCTTTCTGATAAGCTTTACCAAGAGCATCCTTCTCTGCCATTGAATCGTAATATCCGCCGAATGACATGGAAATTATATCAGCGCCATTGGCTACAGCGTAATCTATACCTTTGATAATGGTCGCTATATCACCTTGACCATTACTTTGAAGAATAGTCACGGGCATAATCAGAGCCTCGGGATTTGCACCAACGATACCTATACCATTGCCACCTACAGCGGCAGCAATACCGGCACAATGAGTCCCATGACCGTTATTATCCCTCATCTTTGCTGTATTGTTAATGAAATCCCAACCATGAATATCATCATAGAATCCGTTATGGTCATCATCTTTGCCATCTACTCCTTCCGCTTCGAGAGTATTTGTCCAAATATTGTCGGCCAAGTCCGGATGCTCGATATCCACTCCGGTATCGAGAATGGCTATTACCGGACGTTTGGAAGATGTCAATGGAACATCCCAAAGCTTGTCAAGACCAATGGCAGCCGGTCCCCATTGCTGAGAATAAAGAGGATCGAATACATAATCTCCTGCGGAAGAAGCACAAGCATAAACTATATAGTTAGGTTCTGCATATTCCACTTCATCAAGATTCTTGAAGTCTTCTATAGCTGAGTGGATATCGTTTATTTTTGACGCATCCATCTGAATCAGATACAGTGATGAAAGATCGGCATCCTTCACTGACTCACCATTGAATGCTTTGGCTCGTTTCTGCATAGGTACGGTCGCAGTTCCTGTCAGTGGCATCAGTTCTTCGGCTTTATTGACACCATATTTTTCAAGCAGATTATTAACGGCGGATGATTTGGGGGAGGCTACTCTCTTTCCGTTCATAGTAAGACTCTTGCCGGAGCTTTCTGCCTTAAACTTCACGATTATCTCTCCCGGCACATATTCGAAAGCCGAACGGCGCGCATCGATTCGATTGACTTCATACAGCCCTTCGTAAGGATCATTAGCCACAACTCCTTGAGTGCCTACTACGCCCAGAGTTACAGTTATCAGTAACGAATAATAAAATTTCATATATATTAAATGAGTTATTAAAAATGCCTTATTGGATTATTTCACAACATAGAGAAGTCGCTGATATCTATTGCGATCTTACCTATCGAAGCATTTCGCTCTGTCCATCAACCCCAGACCGGGGCTTCCAAAATGCGGTCTGCAAACGCAAAATTAAGAATAATTTTTTTAACTGCAAAAAAATCCCACTATTTTAGCTACTACTCAATTATCGCACGCTCAAAAACCTTATTACCGACTTCGCTGCCCGGTGAACTGACATTACACTGAAACCACAAACTTCACTCTGGAGAATATATAAAGCCGAGGAGCTTCGGAGAGGCTACTTATGGCATCATTATGATTCATTACGCGCATAGATAATCTAATCACATAATTACTCATTAACAACTAATCATTTACCATTTTATTATTTACCTCGCACGGTACAATCTTCTATTTTTTACCTTACTCGGTACGATTTATCATTTTTTACCTTACATGGTAAATTTCACTAAATTGTTTCTTACTCGAAAATTTTTATTATCTTTGCAGAAATTATATATTTTCATGGAAATACTCACATATCAATTCCCCTATGGCTATTCGGATTTCTATACTGTTCCCCAAATTTGTATTAATTTACTAATCAGCACCAAATAAAGTATCTTTGCATGGCAAACGAAACTATGATGAAAATAATGAAGACCTTTTATATATATCCTCTATTCATACTTACGCTGATGCTTGTCAGCTGCAATAATGAGCTATCTTGGCATAAAAGCGAGGGGATGATATGGAATACAGTGTGGCATGCGACTTACAACGGTCCTGAAGATGCCATCTCAGCCGCCATAGATACGTTGAAGGTTGTAGAGACAAGCGTATCTGTTTTCGATGAAAACTCCCTCGTATCCTTAATAAACCGCAATGACTTCGGACCTGTAGATCAGCATCTGAAAACCGTTTACGAGACTTCAAAACGGATAAACAGACTCAGCAACGGTCTTTTCGACCCTACCCTCTCCCCTCTTATCAAGGCTTGGGGGTTCGGGAAAGGCCATAATCCTACCGCTGACACTGCACGCATCGAGTCGATACTCAAATATGTCGGAATAGATAAGACTCGAATAGAGAACGATACTCTATACAAGTCCTCGCCGGAAATATCCTTCAATTTCTCCGCCATAGCCAAGGGATATGGCGTCGATATAGCCGCCAATACTCTCCAAAAGCGCGGATGCAATGACCTGATGATGGAAATCGGAGGTGAGGTGGTATGCCGAGGACTCAATCCGGAAGGAAAAAAATGGAGAATCCTGATTGAAACGCCTGACGAAGAGTACCTGAGAGAAGTGTTTAAATCCGAAAAACAACCACAATTCAATAAATCCCTGATAGTGGAACTATCAGACGAAGCTCTTGCCACTTCAGGCAACTATAGAAACTATCATACGGAATCGGGCAAAACTTTCGGGCATACTATTTCACCGGTCACCGGCTATCCCGTGAAGACCGACATACTGAGCGCTTCAATCATAGCTCCGACTTGTATGGAAGCCGACGCCTTCGCCACGGCATGCATGGCGATGGGATCAGCCGATGCCTTGCAAATGCTTGACAAGCAAGGACTCGCCGGAGCGTTAATTCTCGACTCGGGGGAAGTGGTGATCAATAAAAAAATGGAAGATAAGATAGCAAGATGAACACAATCATAATGGGGATTGCAGGAATGCTGGTCGCAGTAGTGCTGATCATTTACTTCAACCGGCAGATGCAACGCATAAGAAAAGACTATGAATCACAATCTCTTGCCAAGGATTCTAATGCGGAAAGACTGTTAGCGCAACAACGATCGGAAATGGAGCAACGCATTGCAGCCCAACAACGGGAAATGGAAAACCGACTTGCAATGCGACAGAGAGAGATGGAAGCAAGAATGAGGCAACAGGCTGCAGATGCAGAACAGCAGTCAAGAGTATATTTTAAAAATATTGCCGAGGAAGTCCTTCATAAGCAAAGCGAGTCTCTGAAGATGCAGAACAACGAAATGATGACTCTTGCTCTTGATCCCGTGAAAACGAAACTCGACGAATTTGCCAAAGCTGTATCAGACTCATATGTCAGGGAGACAGCCGACAGAAAGTCACTTGCCGACCAAATAGAACGCCTGATGAAACTTAACAGCGATATCGGCAAGGAAGCCAGAAACCTCACAACTGCACTAAAAGGAGATTCAAAGGTGCAGGGAGACTGGGGCGAGATGGTGCTTCAGACTCTCCTTGAGAGCGCAGGGATGGTGGAAGGACAGAATTTCTTTACTCAGGTGACACGTGACGAAGGAAACAGGATACTGACTGATGAAACCGGAAACCGCCTGCGTCCGGATGTGGTGGTAAATCTGCCGGACAACCATAAGATGGTGATCGATTCTAAAGTTTCACTCAAGGCTTATACAGAATACATGTCTGCATCTGACGATGAGGAAAGGGAGACCGCGGGGAAGCGGCACATAAGATCTGTAATGAATCATATTGATGAACTTGGTGACAAAAAATATCAGATCCATATAAATAAGGCTGCTGACCATATCATGATGTTTATTCCAAATGAAGGGGCGTACTATGCCGCCATGCAGCTCAATCCTGACCTGTGGAAATATGCCTACGACCGCAATGTAGTGATTGTCTCCCCCACCCATCTATTTTCAGTGATGCAGATAGTGGCACAGCTTTGGCAGCAGGACAGACAGAACAAATATGCCATGGAGATAGCCAAGGCAGGTGGAGAACTTTACGACAAGTTTGTAGATTATTATAACGACATGGCGAAGGTTGAGAAATCGATGCATGATGTGATGAAAAATTTCGACAGATGCCGTCAGGATGTGGAAAACCGGGTAGGGATAATGGCGAAAGCAAAGAAACTCAGGGAACTCGGAGCAAATGCCACAAAGCACCTTCCGGAAAAATTTTGAGGAAATTACCGCAATTTCATCTTTACATAGATGATTTTAGTAATCTCATCCTTATATAGATGATTTTATCGCCATCATTTTTGAAAAAATAAATACTTTAACTATCTTTGCATCCTGAAAACATATTATAAAGATATTACTCAACAACCTAACATACCTATGATCAAAAAACTATTTGCTCTTACTTTAGCCGTAGGCGGATTGCAGACTATCTCCGCCCAGACTTACGGCTATTTGTCAGAGGGATTTGAAAATCAACTTTTTTCAAAATCCGCTGCCACCGTATCCGCACCAAGCGGACTATGGACTATGAACAAAAACACGAACACCAACGCACAAGCTTACGACGGAAGCTACTCTCTTCTAATAAGCCAAAAGGCGGGAATCATACTTCCGGAACTTTCCGAGGGTGCGGGCAGCCTCATATATTACGCGCTTGATAACAACCGAGAGGTCACCGTGCAGGTGTCAACTGACAAAGTCAGTTGGGAAACAGTCGAAGCATACAAGGAGACATCATCCTGGACCAAGCATACTGTTGCCATAAACCGACCGGATGTGCGCTGGCTCAAGATTTCAACGTCTTCTAACAATAATTTCTATCTTGACGATATTCTTGTCACCAAACCGGATGGTACGGACGCTAATGGAAATCTCGTGGTGTGCAATTTAGATCTGCCATATTTCACCAACGATTTTGAACATTCGTTTTATCCGCAGCAACGCGAGGATGCTTCATCAGAAAAAAGTTTCAACGTGAATGGAGAAGGCGAATGGCTTTATCTCAACGCCTATAAAGGCACTAACGCCTCCTATATCGCCGACGGGTCAGCACGTGCCCTAAGAATGCTCAAAAATTCATCTTATGTCGTAACTCCGGTGCTGAGCCAAGGAGTTGTCAAACTAACATTCGATGAGGGCAGAACCGGCAAGAAACTCAAAATCTATACATCTGACGATGCCGGTGCCAACTGGAATTTCCTTCGTGAGATCCAATCAGATACAAAAAACAGTATCATTATCAACGAGAAGAACGTAAACCGCCTGAAGATAGCCAATGAATCATCAAGCGATGCGGACATCGACAATATTACCGTTATGGCTTTTCCTGAAGGCATCCCTGCCACAATTTCAACCGGACAACCGATTGAAATCGGAAATTCCAAAGCTACAGTCGCAGGCGAAATCTTAGACGAAGGTTCGTCACAAGTGAAGCATTACGGAATCTGTTGGGCTGTGGGAGAAGAACCTTCAGTCAGTTCAAATTATGTCGAGGCTTCTTCCCCGAAATTCAACGTAACACTTTCCGGACTACCTGCCGATACAGAAATCAGTTATCGCGCCTACGCTTTAAGCCTTGCCGGCGTCGGCTACGGAGAGGTGAAGAAATTCTCGACACTTCCTCCGGCACTTCCCCTGATAGAGACCGTATCGATAGTTCCGGATGATTATTCCGACGAGCAGTCCATATATCTTATCGTCAAAGGCAAGCTGATCGACAACGGAGGAACTGATATAATCGAATCCGGAGTCTGCTATTCAACTGAAAGCTTGCCTACAATCGACAGCAATAAGATCAAAGGGGTATTGAAAGACGATAGTTTTTCCGCAATAATAGCTCTACAGCCATCCACTCACTATTTCGTGCGCACATACGCGATAAATTCAGTGGGAATCAGCTACGGCAATGAGATGGAAATCACCACAGATGAGATATCGGTTCCTGCTTATGACCACAACGTCTACTATTGTGACCCTTCAGGCGACGATATCACAGCTGACGGTTCAGAAAGCAAACCATTTTATTCGCTCCAAAAGGCTGCCGACCTTGTGAAGGCAGGCGATATCATCTATATGAAAGCTGGAATATATGAATATCAGGATCGAATAAACATCAATGCCATCGGAGCTCCTAACAGCGGTATGATCCGCCTTGAGGCTCTTGGCGGAAGAGCAGTGCTCGACTTTAAAGATCAGAAAATCCTTGATGCAAATCAAGGGATCAGACTTACGGGAAGTTATTGGCACATATATGGGCTTGACATAATGAATGCCGGCGACAACGGTCTGCTTATCGAACGCAACAAGCCATCCGGAGGTTCTTACGCCGATGTGGCAGCAAATGTCGATGAAGCACATGACAACGTAATAGAAAACTGCACATTCGTGCGTTGCGCCGACACGGGATTGCAGATGAAAAACCTTGCATCCTACAACCGGGTCATAAACTGCGATGCTTATTATAATTGCGATCCAGATCACGGCGATGCAGATGGCTTTGCTGTCAAGATATCGCATGGCACCGGAAATTATTTCTACGGATGCCGCGCATGGCAGAATTCTGACGACGGATGGGATCAGTTCATCAAGAAGGATGGTGGTTTCCCTGACGATATAACCACCACTCTCGAACACTGCTGGGCTTTCGAAAACGGTTTCCTCGAAGATGGCTCGCGTAGCTCGGGCAACGGCAACGGTTTTAAACTTGGCTCGGATCAGGGACGGAACAATGTGATTTTAAATCGCTGCATGACGTTTGACAATCTAAACAAAGGATTTGATCAGAATCATAATACCGGACATATGATTCTTAACAACTGTTCAGGATTTTCCTCCAAAGACACTTCGGGCAAGAGCAGATACAGCTACCGCCTCGACGAGCCTGTTGCCGCTGACCATGAAATTCGTCTCACCAACTGCGTGGCTATAAGCGACGGCATAGCAGACCGCAATAAATCGGCGTATGCGCCTCACAGTGTGACAGGCATTCTCATCACATCCGATCTCAACACTCTTCCTTCTGACTATGTAACCATAAATCCTGAAGGAATGAAGGGTCCGAGAAATGAAGATGGATCTCTTCCTGATATTGATTTCATGAATATACTTCCCGGCAATACAAAACTCATAGATGCCGGAAGCGAAGTCATTCCATTTGATGGTCAAAACAGATACTCCACCGGCATCCAATACACTGGCACCGCTCCTGATCTCGGATATCGTGAAACGGACAATCAATTAGGCGTACACCAGGTGACCATCTCTTCCAACTCATCATCCGCGCTTCACGCCGTGGCAACGCGCAACGGTTCCGTCATCCTCACTGTAGACGGGGCGACCGCTACGGATAGTTTCTCCTTCGTACTGACGGATATCAACGGACGGATAATCGAATCAGGTCGCTTCATCGGTCACACAGTGACCATAACTCCGGAAGCGCAACCGGGAACTTTTCTAATTGTCCGAGTGGCTGGCGACAATACGGATTGCGCTGTAAAGATCAAGATGTAAAGACCACGTCGTTCTGAATTACTTAATATATCAGCTCCGGCTCATAGACCGTACATTACAAAGTGACGATTTATGAGCCGGAGCCTCTTTTTACTAATATCATAATTTTGGATTCGGAACAAACCAGCCTATGGAGACACCGAAATTCCAGCCATTGAGAGGCGTGCAATAAGAAGCCGAAACAGATATCGACGCAAAGGGAAGGGTACCAACTACGCTCACCCTGCCCAAAAATTCAGTCTTACTGAACGGGGCACGCCATTGCAAAGAGTCACGGAACTTAGTAAACACATATGCATCTCCCCTCAATTGAATCCGCTGGAAAAGTTTCCATACGGGTATTGCACCCAACGCCATATAGTCATCTCCTCTGAGTTCCGGCACATAGCAATTGTCCATGGACTCCAATGGCATGAATGAATAGGCTGTCATGAGGTCAGTCTTCCTATCCGTAAAACGTCTGCCAACAGATATGCCGCCTTGTGCAAGAGCTCCGATATTGAAATTATTAGCCACTGAATAATAATTATTCCAAAGGATATCGAACTTTCCTCTCCATACAGCATCAGAGATAAATTTAGAAGCATCCTGAGACATTACTTTTGAAGTCATCCTCATTCCGCTCAGAGATGCATAAAATCTTCTGCCTGTTTCAGGAAAAGTGCGCTCGCCCAAAGTATTGTATTCATATTCGAGCATAGCCTTTCCAGTCCTAACCTTGTACTGCTCTCCATATGCTGCCGACACTTTGAAAAGTCCGGATCTTCCATGACCTACCTCATATGCACCCCTTACGAAGTTGACATTTGAAACAAATGATTCTATATTGGCACTGCTGAAGAAAAACGGCAGATTGTCATAGTATTTCTTCTTTGACGCAACTCCCTCAAGCGAAATGTAAGAGGGATTGTATGAATTAAGCCTGATTCTGCCTTTAAGCCGTGCCGCCACGTATGACTGTCCACCCCACAATGAAAGCAGGGCATCGAGCGAATTCTTCTTAAGCGAATGGTAGCCAATTCCTGCGTAAATAAAACTACCGACTCCCGTCGAGAGCCATCCGCCTGCAGAAGCCCTCCAGGGGTGCTTCAGGGTGGCCTTCAACACAAGATCATCACCATCAGCTTCAGGAAGTATCTCTTCCACGTCTCCCTGCGAAATCGCATTGTAATATGCCTCCTCTACATCTGCGATAGATATTTCTCCGTCTTTGCGCTCCCTGCTTTTGAAGACAGACACAAGGTAATCGCGGTTCTTACCTTTTACTCCGGGAGTCGACACTGCCTTGAATGTAACCTCGGGAACCTTTTCAGCAAATTTCGCCCTGCGATGATTTACCTCGGCAAGGGGACGACGTGCCTTTAGTCTGGATTTAATGGAATCCACCCATTGCAGACCCGTCTTGTATCCTATGTCATATATTGCCTGTGCCTGATCAAACGAAAGCACGCCATATGCCGACACCGGAACCTGGATCTTTATGCCGATCCTGGGATCAAGTGAGTAGTCATTGTTCTGGATTATCAGGTCTTCCAGTTCGGAATACATGTTATTCACATTCGGCTTGCCGTCGGGATTGGATACGGATACACCTATTATGAAATCCGGATGAAAGTCCTCGCGCATTACGTCGACAGGAAAATTATCATATATTCCTCCGTCAAAAGCAAGGACACTGTCTACCATTATTGACCGATATACAAGCGGAAACGACATTGACCCTCGCACGGACTCCCCGAGAGAACCGCTTCTGCATACAACCTTGTGCTTTTTATATACATCCGAGAAGACACACCTGAAAGGGACAAAAAGTTTATCGAAGTCTCCTCCGCACGCTCTTGTATAGGGAGTGAAGAGCTTCAGAAACTCTATATTCATAGGTGTAGGATTTATAAGACTCTTGGGAAGCACCTGCGATGCAATGTTGACATTATCGCCTCCAAAGCTTATCTTTCCCCATTCAGGAGTAGGCTCCGGACTGCTGACATATGAAAGGTTCTTTTTATTTACCACGCCACTGCTCCAGTTAAGGAAATCTTTTGATGTCATCATATTCAACATCGAATCCGGAGTCCAACCGCAGCTATACAGCGAACCGACTATAGAACCCATTGAAGTTCCCGCCACATAGTCAATCGGAATATCATTATCCTCAAGAGCTTTGATTACTCCCACATGTGCAACTCCGCGTGCTCCTCCGCCGCTTAATACAAGACCGACCTTGTCGGCAGCATGGGTAGCCACAACTGCCAGCAAGGTCGCCAATATGACTAAGGTTCTGTTTTTCATAATAATAGTATAAAGTGGATTCGTATTATACTATTATCAACAAACAAAGAACGATTTAGATTAACTAACTTTAAAAAATATTAATAATGTTGCTTTCTCAAGATCAAGCATAAGCTTAAGAAAGCATAGCTATCTTCTGCTGTATCTGCTCGATATCCTGCTCGATAAGCTTGATCTTGCGCTCAAGATCCTTCAGCATGGAATTACCTGCACTCGACTTGATATTGAAGAAGCCCATATTGTTCTGGTATGTCTTCAGATCATTCTTTTTCGCTTCAAGCTGACGAATGAGATAATCTTTTTCCTTCTTTACTTTGGATGAATCATCCTTTATGTCCTCCATCTTTTGCTCGAAACGGCGCATGCTGTTGCGGCTTTCCTTCGCATCGAATGAATTATATATCTTGTCGCAAATTTCGCGATATTCAGCGCGGAGCTGATCTTTCACCTTGAATGGGACATGACCAATTGCATTCCATTTATCCTGCAGCTCACGCACGAGAGGAAGCAGCTGCCTGCGATCTAATTCGAGATCAAGTGCTTTAAGCTGCCCGATGACCTCGCGTTTCGCCTCAAGATTGGCATTCTCCTCTTTCCTTCTGTCGCCATTTTCTGCCTTTCTGCGGTCAAAGACGGCATTGCAAGCAGTAGTAAATCTGTTCCACACTTCGTCTGAGTGCTTGCGTCCTGCACTTCCAATCTTCTTCCATTCATCGCGCAGCTTCTGGACAGTCTCTACAGCCGCACCTATCTTCTCTTCGGCTGCAAGAGCCTCAGCTTTCTCACACAATTCAAGTTTCTTCTTAAGGTTTTCGTTGTATTCATCCTTCACACGATGGAAATATTCAGCCTTAGCCTTGAAGAACTCGTCACAGACATTACGGAAGCGTGTATAAAGAGCGGCGTTATTCTTCCTTGAAGCGAAACCTGTCTCCTTCCAGCGTGCCTGAAGCTCAATTATTTTTTTTGTAGCTTCATCCCAGCCGTTGAATGTATCGGGAAGAGCTGCGCCAATAGCCTCAGCTTCCTCACACAGTTTATTCTTGGCTTCCTCATTGGCTGCTTCAGTAGCCTTTCTGCCCTCGAAATATTCCTGATGACGCTTTCTTATCACTGAAGAGGCCTCACGGAATTCTTCCCAAAGAGGTTCACGGAATTCTTTGGCTACCGGACCGGTCTCTCTCCATTCATTATGGAGGGTCATTAGCTTGTTGATGGCATCTACCACATCCGGATTCTCTGCAAGAGCCTTCGCCTGCTCCACAAGCTGACGCTTCGTCTCCAGATTTTTCTTGAAGTCAAGATCGCGGAGTTCCTTGTTCATCTTCAACTGGTCATAGAAAAGCTCTACAGAAGTCTGGAACTCTTTCCAAAGTGCAGTGACGGCAGTCTCCGGAAGATCAGTTTTTTCCTTGAACTGCTTCTGGAGATCCTGGAATTTCTGGAAATTGACATTTACGTTATCAATATCTCCTGCTATCTCCTTGATCTGATCAAGCAAAGCCTGCTTTTCTTCAAGATTTGCCTGTCTTAATTTCTGATCTGCTTCAAGCCATGCTGCACGAATATCGCGGAACCGAGCGAACAAATCTCGCATCTCCGCCTCACCTTCATCCGGGACAGATACAAACTCCGCCGGATTGCCACCTTCAGCAATATGCTTTTCGAGTTCCGCAAGCGTCTCTTTGTTTCTCAGGGCGAAATAAGCGCCTTTGATAGCCTGGGCTTCATGGTGTTCGGTAGCTCTGGATTCCTCTACAATAGCGCGAAGCGCATCAAGGAGTTCACTTTTTGACATTTCTGAAAAGCGTGGCTTACGCTCTTCCGCTTCTGCTTCAGGAGTCTCTTCATTAACTGTTTCTACGCTAACTGTCTCTACTCCGGGGGTGGGTTCAGGAAGTTCCACTTCTGAAACATTCTTAACTTCGTCAGTCATGGCACGTTGAGGTTATGTTGTTATTCTTCTACTTTAATTGAAATTATGCGGATATCCTCTGCGGGACGGTCGCGTCCGTCAGTTTCCGCCTTCTGAATCTTCTCGACAGTCTCCATGCCCTCAAGCACTTCGCCGAAGACAGTATATTGACCGTCAAGATGAGGAGTACCGCCTATAGTGGTGTAATCGCGTATCTGATCCTCGGTCATAGTGACCGGCTTTACATTTTCTTCAGTTTTTCTTATAAACTCCTGTCTGAGATTTTCGAGTCCCACAGAGTCTTTTGCAAGACGCAACTGCCTGATCGTATCCATATTCTGACGCTGGAGTTCCATAAAATAAGACTGCAGCTGCTTCTGCACGGAGATCTCCTCCATTCTTGAAAGCTGCTGGGGAAGATATTTCTTTCCAGTGACAATATAAAACTGGCTGCCTGAACTCTTGCGCTCCGGATTCATCTCGTCGCCAGTGCGCGCTGCCGCCAGCGCTCCATATTTGTGATAATGCTTTGGATATACGATCTCCGCCGGAATATTATAGCCGGGACCACCTGAACCAAGCATCGCACCGGGGGCTGCATTTTTGGAGTCAGGATCGCCTGTCTGCACCATAAAGTCTTTGATAACCCTATGGAATAGAACACCGTCATAATATCCTTCCTTTGCAAGTTTGATGAAATTATCTCTGTGCTGTGGAGTATCGTCATACAGACGAATCTTGATGTCGCCCGCAGTAGTGGCAATATCGAGTGTCGGTCCTGCCGGCACTTCTCCCTTTTTTGTCTCAGCTGTCATATCAGGTTGATTGGATTCTTGTCCGTCTGCGCCTGAAACCCGGGTTGCAAAAGCTGCCGTGGCGATCAATGCCATCACGCCCAAGGCGGCTACGGATGTAATAATCTTCTTTTTCATTCAAAAACAATTAGATGCCATCAGCAGGATAGATTCTTTTATAGATTCTTCTGAAAGTATCGTCTTCCGCCTTCAATTCTTCAGCACGTTCTTTATAGTCGGCACCCCATATCGCCTGAAGAAGAGAGCCGATATACCGGCGTTCCCTGTCTTTTTCAATCGCCCCTTCAACAAGAGGCGTGATCCAGCCGGCAAACTTCTCGCGGTCTACTGCACAGAGAAACCTTGCGGTCGACGCAAGAAACTGACCGGAAATGTCGGCACGACGGAGATTGTCGTACAATTCAGGCATTGAGTCTATGCATGTATCCACATTATTGACTATATAGTCATATGTCGCCATACCATCCTTATCCCCTGACAGACTTTTCAATGTTTCACTCATATTCATTCTGATTTATCCCCGCCTCTGACCTCTCACGAAAGATGAAGGGGAATATCAAAGCGCAAATTTACACAAAATATTCGAAATAAATTGTTTTTCGAGAAAAAAAATGATTTTCTTATCCAAAATACATTGAATAATGTTTTACTTTTAAGTAGCTGACCAAAATTAAACGATATACGTTCTAATTAAATTGTAAAGATCTTGTACATATAATTTTTATCAGCCGCTCAACGATTTTATTCTAATATCCGAATGAAAGAGAACAGCTCAGATGAAAAAATAATCGTAATAGGCCGCCAGTATGGCGGTACGGGAAGGAAGACCGGGCGCGCACTCGCCGATAAGCTTGGACTTCCCTATTATGATAAAGAAATAATCAATAAGGTTTCGGCAAAATACGGCTACGATCCCGACATACTTCACCGAGCAGATGAAAAGAAACCCTCACCATTCCGCAGCATGCTGCTTGGGAAATACGGTGTCATGGACATGTATGCCACATCACCGCTAAGCAGAGAGTCTCTTTATGAGGCTCAGACCAATGTAATCAGGCAGATATGCGGAGAAGGAAGCTGTGTGATAGTTGGCAGGACGGCAGACTACATCATGCGCGACCATCCGGGCCTGATAAGCGTATTCATCCACGCACCCAAAGAGTGGCGGGCACAGAACCTGATAAGGCGCGGCGAGGCTACTTCCATGCAGGACGCACTTGCCAAAATCAAGAAAGCCGACGGCGACCGAGAGGGATATTATAACTATTTCACCGGCAGGAAATGGGGCACAGCCGAAAATTATCACCTGTCGATTGATGCGTCGCTAATAGATCCGGATGAAATGGTGGAACTCATAGCACGATTCATCGATAAAAAAAAGGGATGATTCTATAGAACCTGAACTTTTCATCAGTTCTAAATGTATATAATATAGTTGCAGAAGAGAGGTCTGTCGCTTCATGCCGGGCGCATGAAGAGGAAAGTCCGGGCAACAGAGAGCACCATACTTGGTAACGTCAAGCCGGCGGCGACGTCGGGGTAAATGTGACAGAAAACTACCGCCTGACGGCTTCCGGCTGTCGGGCAAGGGTGAAAAGGCGGGGTAAGAGCCCACCGGGTGCCGTGGCGACACGGTATGCCGCACATCCTATGGGTTGCAAGGCCAAATATACCGGCAGCTAAGGGCTGCTCGCCCATTGCCGGGGGGTAGGCTGCTCGGCGCTATGCGCCGGAGCCGTCTGGCGACAGACGGTCAAGATAAATGACAGACGGGACCTGCTCCTTTAAGGGGTAAGTCCTACATAACCCGGCTTACATCTCTTCTGCACTCTCTTTTATCTACGGGCGGAACAGAATCCGTCCTTTTTTTTATACGAGATATACGCATATTCAACTCGCAATAATTCATGATACCATAAATGAGAGAGTTAAATTAATGAAAATCAAACACCGACCACAATGGCTGAAGAGAACACACAAAAAGGAGCCGGGAGCACCGATGCCGGCAAGCCGGGATTCTTCGACAGGATCATTGGTAAGATCGAAAAACTGATCAAATACTGCAGTTCCGGAGTATGGTCAGATCCAAGGAAGACCCTGAAGGTGAGAATTGTAAAGACGATCAACCTGACGGTACAGGCTTTCCTGAACCGTGATCTTCAGATAAAGTCCATGGCTATCACTTATCAGACAGTGTTCGCCATGGTGCCTGCGCTCGCCCTTCTGCTCGCCATAAGCAAAGGATTCGGATTTCAGGAGATCGTGGAAAAGGAACTGTACACCTATTTCCCATCTCAAAGCAAGGCTCTCGGCACAGCACTCGGGTTCGTGGATTCCTATCTTGCGGAGGCATCATCAGGTATTCTCGTCGGAGTCGGGCTTATAGTCCTCCTCTGGACCCTGATATCCCTTCTCAGCAACATAGAAGATGCCTTCAACAACATATGGGACTTAAAGACAGGAAGAAACACCATCCAGAAGATCAAGGACTATATCGCCATCTTCCTCCTTATCCCAATACTTATGATTTTAAGCTCCGGTATCTCACTATTCATGTCTTCCACTGTGCTTTCGGCAGTCCCGTTCGCATTTCTTACACCAATGGTCAACGCCATGATGGAGTTAGTGCCAGTTGTGCTTACGTGGGGGGCTTTCACTCTATGCTTCTGGCTTATACCGAATACAAAAGTGCAATTCAAATTCGCTGCCATATCGGGAGCGTTCAGCGCCGTGGCATTCGAGATATTGCAGGTGCTGTTTCTGAGCGGTCAGATCTACGTATCGAAATACAACGCCATCTATGGTTCATTTGCATTCCTGCCTCTTTTGCTGATATGGCTGCAGTTGAGCTGGCTGCTGCTCTTGTCAGGATGCGGACTCACCTACTCACTGCAAAACGTATTCTCCTATAACTTTTTCGGCAATCTCACCTCAGTGGCTGAAAGTTATTACCGCAAGGTGCTTCTCGTGGTCACAGCCGTCATATACAGGCGTTTCCATAACGGACTTCCGGCACCTACCCGCAATATGATGTCGATGACCTACGGACTGCCGATCAGGTTGGTGAGCAGCATTACCGACAGGCTGCAGCGAGCCGGACTGATACAGATGAATGAAAGCCGCGACGGAGACAATGATCCGGGACTCATCCCTACTACCGACACTGACAAGATAATGGTCAAGGATGTGGTATCGAGGGTGGAATCAGCCGGCATGAAGGATTTCATTCCGGAATTCAACACCACCTACAGGCAGGCGCTCAACGAAATCAACGAAATTTCCACAAGAATGTATGACGCAGCCGGAGACATGCTCATACGAGATCTTGATATTTTCGTACAACTCGACAATCCGGGAAAAGATACCAGCGAATAGTCTTTTTTATGTTCTTCAACACTTTTGACTATTTTTATACGTATATTTTTTGTCACTCGACATATTTTCATTAAATTTGCGACTATTGAAATAATAGAATAACTACAGATATGAGTTACCTGAAATTTGACAAAAACTTAATGATAAACCTGGAGCAGAGTCTTCCTAAAGAAATGCTCCGCACCAATAAGTCAGGAGCTTACCACTGCACAACAATCGTGGGTTGCAACACCCGCAAGCAGCACGGTCTGCTGGTGATTCCGATTCCGGAGATGGATGACAAAGCACACGTGCTTCTGTCAAGTCTCGACGAGACCGTGATCCAGCATGGCGCTCCTTTCAATTTAGGTCTGCATCAATACGGACCGGACGTGTTCTCACCCAACGGACACAAGTATATAAGGATGTTTGACTGCGAGACGGTCCCCACGATGACATACCGCGTCGGAGGTGTGGTGCTGACAAAGCAGAAGACTTTTATCAGCAATGAAAACCGTATTCTGATTAAATATACACTTGTAGACGCCCATTCCGACACCACCCTGCAGTTCCGCCCGATGCTTGCTTTCCGCAATGCCAATGACCTGGTGGTGGAAAACACCGCTATCAACAAGGAAATAAAGGAAGTTCCCGACGGCATCTCGACATGTCTCTATTCCGGCTATCCCGACCTGGTGATGCAATTCAACAAACCAGTGAAATGGGTCAACGACGGACACTGGTACAAAGGAATAGAATATTATAAGGACCGCGACCGTGGCATACCTTATAAGGAAGACCTTTGGGTGCCCGGATATTTCGAACTTCCGATAAAAAAGGGAGAAAGCATCATCTTCAGCGCAGGCACTTCCGAAATCAATCCTGAAGATCTTGAAGATCTTTATGAAAATGAAATAAAATCACGCACTCCACGTACAAGTTTCTACAATTGCCTCAAGAATTCCGCCAAGCAGTTCTATCTCAAGAACAAGAGCGGAATGTATATCATGGCAGGATTTCCATGGTATAATGTCAGGGCGCGTGATGAGTTGATGGCGCTCCCGGGATGTACACTTGCCATCGATCATAAAGATGATTATATACAGATCATGTCTACCTTCCTCAAGGCTCTGCATAAATACATAGAGACCGGAGAGAAGAACCGCACTATTCACGAGATAGATCTTCCCGACATCCCGCTATGGACGATCTGGGCTATACAGCAGTATCGCCGCGCAACCGACACGCGTGCATGCCGCGACCTTTACGGGGAGGATGTCAAGAAACTTGTGGACGACATCCGCAACGAAAGAATAAGGAATCTTCATCTCAATTCCAACGGATTGCTCACAAGCAACGGCACGGATACTCCAGTCACTTGGCTATCGGCATCCATCAACGGTAAGCCGATTATCCCCCGCACCGGATATATAGTAGAATTCAATGCACTATGGTATAATGCGATCCGATTCCTGATCTCTCTGTATGAGGGAGAAGCGGAAATGAAGGAATATATCGATGAGCTTTCAGTACTCGCTGAAAAAGTGAAAGGCAGCTTCATCGAGACCTTCCTGAATGACTACGGGTACCTGTACGACTATGTCAACGGCACATATGCCGACGTTGAGGTAAGACCCAACATGGTGATCGCAATAGGACTTGAGTATTGTCCGCTTGACCGTCGCCAGCGCAGAAAAGTGCTTGACCTCGCCACACGGGAACTCCTTACTCCGAAAGGGCTCCGCTCACTTAGTCCCAAGAGCTACGCCTACCGTCCCAACTATGTAGGTGGACCTGTTGAGCGAGAGTATGCTGTGCATCAGGGACCAGTGCGTCCATGGCTCTTCGGCTTTTATGCCGACGCTTATATCAAGGTTTTCGGTGTCAGCGGACTCGGATTTATCGAACGCAAGCTAATCGGATATGAAGATGACATGTCGGAAAACTGCATAGGATCGCTTAGCGAGATGTATGACGGTAATCCGCCCTTTGCCGGAAGAGGGGCAGTCTCGACAGCGAAAAATGTTGGCGAGATACTGCGCACCATCAAGAATGTGAAAGAACTCAACAAATTACAGAACTACGATAATTAACCAGATATGAAAGCATTAATGTTCGGGTGGGAATTTCCACCGCATATTCTTGGAGGTCTGGGCACTGCTTCCTATGGACTCACCAAGGGGATGCACGCTTGCGGAGACATGGACATCACATTCGTGATTCCAAAACCGTGGGGCGACGAAGAAAAAGGCTTTGCCCGCATCATCGGCGCCAACTGCACTCCCGTGGCATGGCGCGATGTCAGCTGGGACTATGTGGAAAGCCGCATCGGGAAGGTGATGGATCCGCAGCTTTACTATGACCTGCGCGACCATATCTACGCCGATTTCAACTACATGAAGCTCAACGACCTTGGATGTATTGAATTTTCAGGCAGATATCCCGACAACCTTATTGAAGAGATCAACAACTATTCCATAGTGGCAGGAGTGATCGCCCGCACTGTAGAGTGCGACATCATCCACGCCCACGACTGGCTGACATATCCTGCCGGCATACATGCCAAGAACGTGACCGGAAAGCCTCTCGTGATCCATGTTCATGCCACTGACTATGACCGTTCACGCGGCAACGTCAACCCGACAGTGTTCGCTATAGAGAAAGACGGCATGGAGAATGCCGACCACATAATGTGCGTGTCGGAACTAACACGTCGTACGGTGATAGAAAAATACGGTATCAATCCGGCAAAGGTATCTACCGTACATAATGCCGTGATTCCTCTTGACAAGGAATATCTTGATATAAAGCGGCGCACCGAGGGAGAGAAGGTAGTGACTTTCCTTGGAAGGATAACCATGCAGAAGGGTCCGGAGTATTTCGTGGAGGCAGCAGTGAAGGTGCTTCAGAAAGACAAGAACGTACGTTTCGTGATGGCAGGAAGCGGAGATATGATGGATGCCATGATCAAGCTCGTAGCAAAGCGCGGCATAGCTGACCGTTTTCACTTCACCGGATTCCTCCGCGGCAAGGAGGTGTATGAAATGCTACGCGATTCCGACGTGTATATCATGCCGTCAGTATCAGAGCCTTTCGGCATCTCCCCTCTTGAGGCTATGGAAATGGGTGTCCCGAGCATTATATCCAAGCAGTCGGGATGTGCAGAAATCCTCACCAATGTCATCAAGACCGACTATTGGGATATCGACGCCATGGCTGACGCGATCCACAGCATTCTACACTATCCAGCCATGTATCATACTCTCCGCGATAAAGGAATTGAAGAAATCCACGGCATCACATGGGAGAAAGTCGGCAAGAAGGTAATCGGCATATACAAGGATGTCATAGCCGCCCGGAATCATTAAATACATCAATCAATCTGCAAACATAAAAAATTATGAAAAACGTTTGTTTTTATCTCAACATACACCAGCCTTATCGTCTTAAAAGATATCGCTTCTTCGATATAGGCAATGACCACTACTACTACGATGACTTCGCAAATGAAGACATCATCAGCAATCTGTCAGAAAGAAGCTATCTTCCGATGTGCCGTACACTCCTCGACATGGCAAATGAATATGGTCAGGACTTCAAGTGCGCTGTTTCAATCTCAGGAACAGCTATAGAGCAGCTTCAACAATCGGAGCCGGAAGTGATCGAATTGCTCCGCAAACTGTCAGACAAAGGTTGCATTGAATTCCTCGGCGGCACATTTGCACACTCACTCGCGTCGATCGAGGATCCTGAAGAGTTTATGCGTCAGGTGAAAGTGGAACAGAAAACCATAAAGATGGTGTTCGGACAGACACCGAAGGTATTCGCTAACACCGAACTTATCTACGACGATGATGTAGCGGCACTTATACAGGCAATGGGATTCAAGGCAGTTCTTGTGCCGGGAGCAAAACATATTCTCGGCTGGAAGAGTCCCGACTACGTGTACTCTTCAGCTGTGGCTCCGAAACTGAAGATGCTCTTCACCAACGACAAGCTGGCGTCAGACATCTCGCATAATTTCAACAACACCGAATGGGGAGAATATCCGCTTACCGCCGACAAGTATGTGAACTGGATCGCCGAGCTTCCCGCCGAGGAGCAGATCGTCAACATAGCGCTCAGCATGGATACATTCGGTGGCTTCATACCCGCAAGCTCCGGAATCTTTGACTTCCTGAAGGCACTCCCCCGTTTCGGAAAAGAAAAAGGGGTAAGATTCACGTCGCCGTCAGAGATCGTAGGCAAATTGAAGGCAGTGGACAGTGTCACAGTTCCTTTCGCCATCTCATATGTCGATGGCACACGTATTGACGTTTCAGCATGGAAGGGCAACGACCTGCAGCGCGAGGCTCTCAACAAGCTCTACGGCATCGCAGAACGCGTCTCCATGGTAGAAGACCGCAAGATCCAGCAGGACTGGGAATATCTCCAGGGCAGCGACCACTTCTTCTACATGGCTACCAACAATCAGGCAGACGCGGCTTTCAGTCCGTATGACAGCCCGTTTGCAGCATTCACTAATTATATGAATGTGTTGGCTGACTTCCTTGTAAGGGTTGAGGAGCAGTTCCCGGAGAATGTAGACAACGAGGAACTCAACTCACTGTTGCTGACTATCCGCAACCAGTCTTCAGAGATCGAGCAGCTTAATAAGGAGGTCAAGGCTCTCCGTAAGAATATCCTTGAGGCTGAAGACAGCAATTATGCTGCGGTTGTGGTCGAGGAACAGGTAAAGGAAAAAAGCGTAGCACCAAAGAAAGAAAAGGCTGCTGAAAAGAAAGCTCCTGCTAAGAAAGCGTGCAAAAAGACCGCTGCCAAGAAGGAAGAAAAATAAAACAAAAATATTTCAATTGTTAAACTATTGTAACACTATGAACTCTTGCATCAACAGCATTGTTTTGATTTCAGAAAGTAAGAAAATCGTTTCATGATGTTAGGTTAGTTTAAAATTGAATTATGGAAAAAATTGAATAGCAGCCGCCTGTGAAGGTGGCTGCTATTCTTATATCTCAGAAAAAAGTTTTACTCATGCAACTTCTAACGGAGTACACCTCTACAAATTCAGCGGCAAGGAGCTGATCACCGTCAACGGACTTCACGAGTATGACACAGCAACCGGACACTACTACAAGACAGCCCTGCACAATTCTAAATACTCCATTACTACATGGTGTAAAACATATGTCAACATTATTATTGAACCCGAGGGGGAGTCTAAACGTTTGATTATTGAAATATTTATTGAAACCTTGTCGATACTTGATTTTAACTTTTATTGGCACAATATTTGATAACCATGAACTACAGAAATAATAGAAATAACCGCAAAAGAGGCTTCAAACCCTCCTTCAATAATAAAAACAAGACTATGAACGAAAATAAATATTATAATGATATGGATCAGTCACAGGCTGTCGATCCCGAACAGGAGGGAAATGCCGTGATTGACGGCGACTATGCAGGAGATACAGAAGACACTCAGGCTGAACAAGAAGTAAATACGCTTGAGAATCAACTTGTCGAACTTCAGGCTCAGGTAGAGAAAGAAAAGAAGGAATATCTTTTCCTTGCCGCAGAATTTGACAATTACCGCAAGCGCACTCTAAAAGAAAAGGCAGAAATAATCAAGAACGGCGGTGAGAACGTGCTTAAAGGTCTTCTCCCTATAGTTGATGATTTCGAAAGAGGACTCAAAGCAGCTGAGTCAGACTCTGATGCGAAGTCAGTGGTGGAAGGCATGAACCTTATCTACAATAAGCTCATAAAATATCTTGAGAGCTTAGGGGTAAAGGAAATGGCTTCGACCGGAGAAGATTTCAATTCCGATCTCCATGAGGCAATTGCCCAGGTACCCGCCCCATCAGAAGATATGAAGGGGAAGGTGCTTGATACTGTGCAGAAAGGTTATATGATCAACGATAAAGTGCTCCGCCATGCTAAAGTGGCAGTAGCCCAGTAATCATACAGAAGACTTCACCATAAAGATCCACTATCATGGCAGAAAAAAGAGATTATTATGAAGTGCTGGGCGTCGCAAAAAACGCTACTGCAGACGAAATAAAAAAGGCATATAGGAAAAAGGCGATTCAGTTCCATCCTGATAAATATTCCGACAAGCCTGAATCAGAACAGAAGGCTGCCGAGGAAAAATTCAAGGAGGCTGCCGAGGCATACGATGTGCTCAGCGACGAGAAGAAACGCCAGCTCTACGACGCATACGGTCACAATATGGGACCACAGGGATTCAGCGGCGGAGGCGGCGGATCCTACGGCGGTTTCAGCGGCTTCGGCGGAGGTGGATTCTCAATGGAAGACATCTTCTCTAATTTCGGAGATATTTTCGGCGATGCATTTGCAGGAGCCGGAACATATAGAGGATATTCATCCGGCGGTGGCAGAACTCGCAAGCCGGTAAATAAAGGCACCGACCTCCGAATCACAGTCAAGGTAAGCTTGAAGGATATAGCCAACGGCGTAGACAAGAAGCTGAAAATACCTAAATTTGTGGCTTGCCAGCATTGCAACGGTACCGGAGCAAAAGACGGCACGGCATTCCACACATGCCAGCGTTGCGGCGGCACTGGCTATGTGACACAGATGCGCCAGACATTCCTCGGCGCACAGCAGGTGCAGTCTGTATGTCCTGAATGCAACGGTGAGGGAAAAGTGATCACAGAAGAGTGCAAATATTGTCATGGGACCGGAGTCGAGAAGAAAGACACGATAGTGGAATTCCATATTCCGGCAGGCGTGTCAGACGGTCAGACACTCGTACTTAAAGGCGAAGGCAACGCACCCCGCCACGGCGGAGTGAACGGTGACCTCCTAATCGTGATACAGGAAGAGAAGAATGCCGAACTCATCCGCGACGAACAGGATCTTATCTACAATCTTATGCTTGATTTCCCGACAGCTGCTCTCGGTGGAAGTGCGGAGATACCTCTTATTGACGGCAAAGCACGCGTAAAGATTGCCCCGGGGACACAACCGGGCAAGGTGTTGAGACTGCGTGGCAAAGGTCTTCCCGCCTTCCAGAACGAACACGTGAAGGGAGATATCCTTGTCAACGTGATGGTCTATGTGCCGGAAAATCTCTCAGATGCGGAAAAGAGCGCTATTGAAAGCCTCAAAGACAGCAGCAATGTAGTGCCGACGGAATCTACCTCGAAGAGGATATTCTCTCGCCTGCGCCACATATTCAACAAAGAAAACAGAGGAGAACAGTAAGAGAGAGTTCCATTCTCTTATATGCAAAGCCCCGACAGCAAAAAAACTGTCGGGGCTTTGCATTTGGAAATGTCCGTTCTTATCCAATCCTGAGGCATTTTCAATTCTTCATTTGACAAGCACTTTCCTGCCATCTACTATGTATATACCCTTATCAGGATTATTGACCTTTCTGCCAGTAAGGTCAAAATATGTCTTATTGCCGCCCGCAGATTCCAAACCGGCTATGGATTCGACTCCATTGGTGTCATATACTACAGCGTTGAATGTGATGATGCCGTCTTCCGATTCTGATATATCCTCTATGTCATATGCGAGGCGCTTCTTAGCCCAGCTTGCAAGCTGAGGCTTGGAATCAAAAGTCAAGGAAGTGTTTCCGGTCACACCCGGAAAAGAATCGCCGTCGCGGGTTGCTTCAGACCTGGTGTTGTCAGCCTCCACAATATCCACTCTCTGGTGAGAGCTGGCATTATTCACAGTATTGGCTGCCCAGGCACCCTTATTGTAATCAACGTGCCACACAAGCATTCCATGACCGGGAATGAACTCATCGTTACCATGCTGCTGTCTGTTTTCAAAGAAGAAAAATTCATTATCCTTTTCAGTAGGCAGCGCGAAGGCAATATTAGTCGAAGACAAATCAGGCAGCTCATTCATACCCGCCTTCAACGGCTCATACTCCAACCATCCGAGCGCACATTTTTCAAATGAAGAATAGTTGGGAGGTGTCAGGCGATCGTTGTTGTAGGGACCGTTATCCATTACACTCCATCCTCCGGGAGTATAACCCGCCGTCATGGTGTTGGTATTGTAAAGGTCAGGCAATCCCATCACGTGGCTGAATTCATGAATGAAAGTTCCTATTCCGTCAGGACGCTTATATCCGCTTGGATACTCGCATGTGCATGCGTAGTGGTTGAGACGCACACCATCGAAAACAAATTCCTCCAGAGGATGTACAGCCGCCACATCCCAAGAATGGGGCCATACTGCATTTTTCACACCGCTGTCATGCTCCCCTTTTCCGGCATAGAAAATGAAGACATTGTCGATCATGCCGTCTCCGTCCCTGTCATACTGTGAGAAATCAACGGTATCATCAAGTATGCGGCATGCATCGATCGCCATTTCTTCCGGGTGGAGATCATTGCCAAAACCATCGTTGCCACCATAATATTTACGTTCATTAGGCAACTCGACCGGTCCGTAGACATCAAAATCCGGAAGGAAAAGTCCGTTGGAATTCTCAATAAACCAATCTCTGGCAGACCCTAAAGAACCGAAATCGGAAAAACCTTCTTCATTCAGCATCCGATTGAAATAGTCAAAATCTCCATAGTTGAATTTTTCATCGGCATATTCAACAAGTATCACCAGTCCTTTCTGCTTACCCATAACCGGAAAAGTTGCCTCACAGCGTCCGAAATTCATCGGAACCAGTCTTGATTCTCCCTCATCCTGCGTATCATCATCGTCTGAACGTGTCAGTAAATTTCTTTTATAGGCATTCGCCTGCAATTTTTCAAAACGTCTTGATTTATTGGCAAGCAACTTTTCCGCCCAACCGTCGACAAGATATTTGGGCTGCAACTCTTCAGACAATGAAAAATCTTCCTTAAAAGATCGCACGGCTATTCCGGATGATTTTGGGAAACCACTGGAATCAAACATCGCATATTCCATTCTACCGTCTGACTCTACAAGTAGATGCCCTGATTCGGAATATATCATGTGGCAGTGTTCGTCACCCGATATCCGGATATTTATCACCGAACCATCCGGCTGGGTATATGCGACAAAACCCGGTTTCGCCGGGATTGCCGAGGCACCGGCGCATATACCGGATGCCAGTATCGAAAATAAAATGCGTTTCATCTGCTATTGTCAATTATATATAACGTCAGGAGCGCATTCCCAATGTAATAGTCCTATCCTACCATTCATATGAGACTGTTGCCCCTAATGAATTTAACGTACCGGAATTGCTATTATTGTACCACCAGTAGTTACATGTCAATAATTGATAGGTCAGACCTATATCCACGGCACGTTTCCCGTTACTGCTGACAGGAACTCTAAGTCCCAACGAGGGTCGCAGCATGAAATATTCAGATCCGTTGATATATCCGTTTTCGATGGCAAGATAATTTTTCCCAATAAGAAAAGATCCGCCGGCTTTAACATCAATGAAGAATGAAGCACTTTTCCTGCTGCCGATATTAAACCGGAAGTCTGTGAAGATCGGAATCATCACTCCGTTTGTGCGCACCTGACGATTATAATTCCACTCGTTGTATCCGGAATCTGTCTTTGAATATACCAGATCAACTCCCAAGCCGGCACCCATGAAAAACCAATTGTTGTACTGGTAGCCCTGGGTAGTGCTAACTCCTACAAAATCTGCCTGCAGATGACCGAAACCACCGGTATAAGTAGCCTCGACGTATCCTTTGTAGCGTGAGCCTCCCATTACGGCAGTCTGCAGAAGGTTGGCTGCCTGATTTACAATATCGTAATACTGTGCGCTTGATGATATTGGATTTATTATTCCAATTAATGCAATGATGAGCGAAAGATAGAGTTTTTTCATAACATTCAACTGTTGAGCGTTTATACCGGAATTTCATTCTCTATATACTCACAACAAACTCAAGTATATAAAGTTCTCTATTTTCACTCAGCCGAAGATTCCGGATATAGTCCTTATCCTTCCTCCATGCCGCAGCAAATTCCCAGACTATGATAGATTCATCATAATCCAGCAGATTTTTCCTTATCATCTTAAAAAAGATTATTAATATATATATCGTTCGAAAAAAATGATTAACTTTGCAAGCATGAAAAGGATCGCCATTGTATTATGCCTTCTTGCTTCAATAAGCAGCTGCCTGGCAGAAATATTACCAAATGATTCAATATCCCGTGATATTGAAATAGGAACCACTACATATCAAGAAGTCGAAGTTGCCACAGCTGCTTTTGATGAAGATGAAAGCCGGGAATACCCTTCAGTGACACAGACTCCCTATACTTTCAAACCGACGCAACTGATAGTGCCCGGAGCCCTTCTGGCAGCCGGAATCACGGGTGTATATACATGGGATAACTTTAAAAACAACGTCCGCGACAAATTCTCAGGTTATAAGAAAGGACACACTTTCAAGGCAGATGACTATATACAGTACGTACCGGCAGTCGGATACCTCGGATTGGGATTTATACCCGGCATCAAGACCAGAAGTGATTTCAAGGGGAGAATAATGGCAGGAGTCACCGCATACGCAGTGATGGCTGTAGCCGTAAACGCAATGAAATACTCGTTCAAGCATCCACGTCCAGGCTCGGGAACAAGGAATTCCTTCCCCTCAGGTCACTCCGCAACCGTCTTCACCGGGGCTGAACTTATGCGAATTGAATATGGCAACTACATCGGAATCGCAGGATATGCAGTAGCGGTCACTGTAGGGGCCTTGAGAATTTACAACGACAGGCACTGGATCACCGATGTATTCGGAGGAGCAGCTATAGGAATACTAAGTGCCCGCATAGGATACTGGCTGCTACCTTGGGAACAGAAACTATTCAAACTTGACAAAAAGAACGAACACAACAAATCACTCGCCCTTCTGCCTATGATCGGAGAGACCAACGGCATGGCATTTTCAATGCAATTCTGAAATCTTATGAGGCGGAATCTAAGTCAGTAACAGTTCTTAGTTTTCAGAAAATATTTCCTCGATCTTCTTTACAGCGTGGTGGTAGCTTGCCTTCAGCGCTCCTACTGACGTGCCGAGAATCTCGGATATTTCCTCATATTTCATTTCATCGAAATACCGCATGTTGAAAACTATCCTTTGTTTTTCAGGGAGTTTGGCTACTGCCTTTAGCAATTCCGCTTGAAGCTCATCGCCATCGAAGTATTCATCAGCCTGGATATTGTTGAGCAGAAACGAGTCATCACCTTCCTCAACATTAAGCTGATTGCGTGTGCGCTCCTTATTGAGGAAATTTATCGACTCATTGACAGCAATCTTATAAAGCCATGTCGAAAGTTTCGCATCTCCACGGAAATTATGCAGATTATTCCAGGCTTTAAGAAATACGTTCTGCAAAATATCATCGGCATCATCATGTCGCACCACCAACTTACGTATCTGCCAATACACTGGCTCGCCATATACACGCATCAGAGTGTCGAAAGCAGCTGAAGCCGTTTTCGGGTCATGAAGCTGCTCCACCAGCCTCTTTTCATCTATGGGTAGCGCAGTTTTTGCCATTTGGACACAAAATTAATATAAAAAAACCGTTTTCGCAATAGCATTTTTCAAAAGAAAGCATATACTCATGTTTAAATTTCTTAAAAAACAATAAGTCTACTTTCTAGAACTCAAGTTGAGGTTTAGGAAATTCAGGAGGTTTTGGAAGCTATCTTTACATTATGGTCGACTTCCTGAATCCGGACGAACCCTTCATCAAGGTGAACACATGGCAGCCGGAACGCAAACCTGACCTTACACCTGACCTACCGAAGGATTCACCATACAATGGTATATTTTCCAACGGATATTTCGGACAGACTCTAACCTCGGGACTTTATTATCCCGGGACATTTATTTTTAGGATCAATTTCAAAAAAGGATTTTGAACGGGAGAATGAGACATGACCTCTCTGAGAAACCTTTTTCTTTCCAGCATTAAACCTTTGACCATATGGATTGTCAAAAAGACATAAGCTTGACACATCAGGTGAAAGTCTTAATACAATCAATTAATTAACATTATATTATATCGATATATCTCCACATGAAAACAAGTCACGACATACTCGAAAAGATAGGTGGAAGGACCGGATACACCGTCCCGGATGGCTATTTCGACAGTGTCAGGAGCAAAATATTGCAGAATCTTCCGGAATATCAGGAACCCGGACCTGAGAAACTTTCCTTATGGAAGAAAGTGCAACCATACATATACATGGCAGCGATGTTCGCAGGCATATGGTGCATGATGAAGATGTTCCACATGATGACAACTTCCGATCTCAGCCTTGACAATCCTCCTGAATCAATCGCCCTTGCCATGGCAGACGCCGACCATACTGAATGGATGATGCCTTCCGACAACAGCGACATGTTCATGCTTGAAGAAGACATCTGCTCGCAATATTCTTCAATTGATGAGTTCAAGACTGACTTTGACAGTTTTGAGCCCTGAATGGTGATGGTCGGGGATATTTGTCCCTGACCATCACCATTCTGTGACATGAATAAATAATACCTAAATATGAAAAAATATCTTTTACTTGCTTTACTTACCATCCTGACTATAACCTGTGTGTCTGCCCAAGACAACAAAGACAGGGCTAAGATGATGGAGGATCTACAGAATTTTAAAATCGATTTCCTTGCAAAGGAAATGCAGCTCACTGAAAAGGAGAAAGCTGAATTCATACCATTATATAAGGACTATGACAAGGAATGCCGCCAATCCGGCTCCGAGGTATGGAAATTAGAGCGTGAACTCAAACGAAACAAAAATGCTTCTGACGCAGATTATAAAAAGCTTGCCGAACTGCAGCAGAAATCACGTGAAAAGCATAATGAAATCGTAAAGAGATTTGATGCCAGACTTGAAACATTTCTTTCTGCAAAGCAGATATATAATATGCATCAGGGAGAAGAAAGATTCTTAGACAAGATGAAGGAAATGCGTAGGAAGAACCATGACGGCAAGCATCCTCACGCCAGACCGGACGCTAAACCAGGAGATAAGAGACATCGTGACATGAAAGACGGAATGCATTCCGATGGAACAAATCCTCCGGAGCCCAATGAATAAAGCCGGTTATGATATAAGTAGCAAACTATAAATCGAGCTCAGTAAGCTTTTTTAAAATGATATGACAAAACATCTGTTTTCAATGCGTACGGTTGCCTCTCTGGCAACTGTCGTGCTTTTAGGCGGTTTGCTATTCTCTGCAACCGCCGCAAAAAAGACATCATCCAAAGTCATGACAACACCGGATTTCGCTTACCCCAAGACTGTTGTTAAAAATGCTTCAGCCAATCTTGAAAAGAGTGTGGCAAATGGCGACTGGGCTGCAGCAGTGGAGGCTGCAATTCAGTCGGTGACCGCCAACAACCTGATTAGCAGGGAGAATGCCATTTCAGGATTGAATAGACTCGACAGTCTCACTCATGTAGCACCGGCAAGATGGAAACCGGCTTTCCGGCTTATCAAAGCTGACATGCTCAATGCAATGTACAATTCTTTCAGATGGGAAGCAGATTCCAGAAAACTTCCCCTTGACTCCATTCCTGACAATCCTTATGACTGGAGCAAGGATATTTTCGCTAATAAAATATATAGTATATGCAATGACATTTTAGACTCAAGGGATAATGATGCCACTCCACTCAAGGAATGGAGTCTTTTTCTATCCGACACATCGGAAGCTTCAAAAGCAGGATTCACCGTCGATGAATTCACCACACGCCTGTGTTTCGAACTTCTAAACGTATATTCAGACGAGACTAAGGATGTGATACCATTCTTTAAAGGTGCAGCCACACCCGGCACTCCTGCGCAGAAATGCTCAGCACTGCGCGATCACGCCATAGACATCCTTATCGAAAAGACATCCGCCCTCGGTCAATCACTTTTTCTTGCGAATGCACTCGTATCAAAGTCGGAAACCCTCGCCTACAGCCAAAGGATGAAGTTCATGCTTTCCGCACTTGACAATGTAAAAGGCACTGAAGGAGAACAGCAAATATTAATAAATCTGCGTGATTTCGCCGGTAACTTCAGAAACGACAACATTCAGTCTGCATTTCCATACACACGTGATGAATTCCTTAAGATGCTTGAAAAATCGGTAAAAGACTTTCCTCAAGGTATTTATTCCAACTCACTTCGCAACATAATCAATGAGATCACAAGACCAAATGCTGAAATAGAATTCTCAAGCCAATATCTCACTTCCGCGCAGGTCACTATGGACGTGAACCTATCAAACTGCAATCAGTGCTGGCTTCTTGTATATGATTACTCACCCTATGTGAATTCGTCAAAATCACCCAGGACAAAGGCCATGGCTGCAACATGCAAAATGGTGAAGGCAGTCAAGGCTACGGCTGAAGGAACTATTCCTTTCAATACAAAAACCACCGTCGATATAGGTAAATTGCCGGCAGGTACATATGTGGTAGTCCCAAGTACATCAGCTGACAGTAAAGGTATCTTTCCCTCGATTCTTAACGACTCGTGGAGAAACACGTTTACACTCAGCGATATAAGTATAATGACACTTAAATGTCCGGATGCCACTACAAAGATCTTTGTAGTGGATGGAACTGACTGTAAACCCATAGAAGGAGCCAAGGTAAAGGTCTTCAGCCGCCCCAACTATTCTTCTGACAGGAAACTGATCGAAACTCTTACCACTGACAAAAACGGATGTATAACAGTATCTGAGACTAATTTTGAAATCGAGGCTTCATACAACGGATCTGTATGGAATAACCGTATGAGAATGCACAACTCTTCACAAAAACCAGATACACTTACTCGGAACAACATCAAGATTCTCGCTGACAGAAGCATTTATCATCCCGGCGACAGCATCAAAGCCGCAATCGTGGCATATTCAACGAAAGAGGCATGTATGAAAACGCTCAGGGACATAAATGTTGAGACAAGGCTGATAGATGCCAACGGCAGAGAAGTAGAGACCCGTACTGTAAAGACGGATCAGTATGGTCGTGCTGTTTCTGAATTCCTGATACCGTTGAAAGGACTGCTGGGAAGCTGGAGACTGTCGGCAGCAGATGAGAACGGGAAAATACTTGGGAGCTCCTATTTTGAAGTAGCTGACTACGTCGCACCTACATTCTTCATCACCGCCGAACATTCCGAAGAAGATGTCAATCCGGGTGATGTGGTGAAAATCAAAGGTCAAGTGCTCACATATTCAGGCATGCCACTTGCAGATGCCGTAGTAAAATACAGCGTATCCTACACTCCACCTATGAGATGGTTCGTCTACAGCAATGCCACATATGATTCATCCGTAAAGACAGACGAGGCAGGAAAATATGAAATATCACTGCCTACCGACAACCTCAAGGACACTCAGTTTGAAAGAGGCATATTCCACGTCAAGCTGTCGGCTATCTCTCCTGCCGGAGAAAGCCAGAGCGGACCCACTGAAAAATTTGCGCTCGGACGTGAATACAACATCTATTCTCCCGATGGCGGAAAATATTTTGAAATCTCGCAAGGAGTTCCCGAGATCAAATTCAAGGTATACGACATGTTGGGCAGAAACGTCATTAAAAAATTGAGATACACGCTTGTCAACAAGGCTACGGGAGTGACCGCAGCTTCGGGAAGTTTCATGTCTCCTACCCTCGCTCTTTCCGACAGCGCTTTTGCATCGGCAGCCTATGATTTGAAAGTCTCTCTTGACGAAGATCCGAAAGTAGAATCGGAATTATGTATCGTACTATGGCGAAAGACAGACAAAAAGGCTCCAGAAGGTGTCAAGCTCTGGGTACCGGAATACAAGATAGTCGCGGAGTCAGGTCAAAAGTCTGTCAACGCTACAGTTGGAAGCGGCATTCCTGACAGATGGATACCAGCTGTGGTGACATCAGCCAACAGACTGATCGACGTGAAATGGATTCACGTTGAAAAAGACAACGTATGCATTCCTGTGGATGTACCGGCAGACAACTTCACGACCATGGTTGATCTGGGATACCTTTCTGACCTGGAGGTGGAAAGAAGATGCATCACCGTATCGTCCGCCGCATCGGAAGACAGGCTCAACGTCAGGACCGAAACTTTCCGCGATAAGATATCCGCAGGAGATGAGGAACATTGGTCGTTCCGGTTCTCAAGAAACTTCGGTTCCGCTTCGGGCATTCCCGTGCTTGCTGTGATGACAGATGCCGCGCTGAATTCGATAGCACCTTTCAGCTGGAATTTCTCACCCTCTGCCAACGTAAGAAATAACTTTTACTTTTTTGATCCTTACTACGGTGCAAACAAACTTTCATCATCATTTATTCTAAAGACCACTAAATACCTGTCGTCAAAACACATATTCTTTCCTCAGCTCAACGACTACGGACAGGGATGGGGAATCGGAAACTTCCTATATGTCCATGAACAGGTGATGCTCACATCTGCAGCAGATTTCGGAGCTTCAAACGGTATGGTGAGATCCGTAATGAGGAATTCAGCCAAGATGGCTGCAGTATCCGCAATGAAGGTAGAGACAGACGGCTTGATCATGGAGGATTCTGCCGAAGAAACCGCTGTGGAAGAAGAGACAGATGCGGAGGCTCCCGAAGCCGTATATGTCACAGGCGCAGGAGGCTTGGAGACTGAGCAGGAGCTGCTTCGTCCGGCTGAATGTCCTGTCGCATTCTTCATGCCGTGGCTGTCGACTGATGCCGACGGGATTGTCAATATAGATTTCACCGTCCCTAATTTCAACACAACATGGGCATTACAGGTGATAGGATATGACGATGAACTCAGGACGGCAAAAATAGCCCTTGAGACGGTCGCCTCAAAACCAGTTATGGTCTCTACACATGCGCCAAGATTCGTGCGGACGGGAGACTGCATAGAACTCACCGCAACTGTTTTCAACAATACAGATGCCGATGCATCTCCAATCTGCCGCATCGAGCTTGTCGACCTTATCACCGGTAAGACAGTGGCATCGGAAAGTTTCAAACCATTGACTGTGAAAGCTGAGGGCAATCTACTAATCACAATGAAATGGGATGTTCCTGCCGATCTTTCATCAGTCGGCTTCCGCGCTTATGCCGAAATGAACGGACACAGGGACGGAGAGCAGGCTCTTCTGCCGGTCATTCCTGCATCTTCGCCCGTAGTTGACTCCACTCCGTTCTGGATGGCTCCCGGTCAGAAAGATATGGAAATCAAGCTTCCGAAGTTCAAGACTTCCGACCAGGTTACACTCCAGTATTGCGATAATCCGGCATGGTACTGCCTTACAGCACTCCCGGACATTATAAACATTGACTCCAAAAGCGTAACAGCCCTGATGAAGGCACTTTACGGCAATGCAACGGCTTATCACCTTGTTTCTGCCAATCCGAATCTGAAGAAAGGACTAACCACTCTCCTATCCGACAGTAATTCCGGATTCGCAGCAATCAAAAGCAATCTCGAAAAAGACGGCAACCTTAAGATCGTGGACCTGGCAAATTCACCCTGGGTGAACAACGCCGAGTCTGAAACTCTAAGAATGAGTCGCCTTTCCACATTACTTGATGACGGGGATGCAAGAAATGCAATCAGCGCGCTACTCAACGATGTCAGAAACCTGCAATCGACGGATGGCGGATGGAGCTGGTGCCCTGAAATGAAATCATCTTCCTTCATCTCGCAGAGTGTGCTTTCCTATTTTGCCATGCTGTCGAAGGGTGGAGCGCTATCCGCATGCGAAGGTGCCGAATCCATGATAAAGTCAGGCATCAGGTATGTCGATTCGGAAATTGTGAAAGATTATAAGAAATATCATAAAAAAGGGGAATCCCTCAGTTATCTGCTCGACTGGCTGTATATACGCAGCAGTTTCCCGACTTCGCTTATCCCTACCGGCGGCAGTTCTAATGAAATAAAGACCATTTCCACCAAAGCAGAAAATGATATAGCCTCTGAATGGAAGGATCTGAGTATAGGGGCAAAAGCAAAGGCTGCCATGGTGCTGTGGCGTGCAGGAAAACACAGAACGGCATCTGAAATCATGGAGTCTTTACGCCAGTATGCAAGCGAGAGTCCGGAAAAGGGCATGTGGTTTGACAATCTTAATTCCGGATGGGGCGGAATCTCTTCATTGCTCACAACTACATTGGTGCTGGAGGCTTATGCAGAGATACAGCCGAAAGACAAGAACATAGACGCTCTTCGCCAGTGGCTTGTACTTGGCAGACAATATCAGGACTGGGGCAGATATTCCTCAACAGCCGAGACAGTAAACGCAATCCTTACATCAGGTTCGGATTGGACTCCGGCGGAACCCTCAGTCACGCCGGAATTCTTCCTGAAGGGCAAAAGGATAGAAATACCTGAAACAGCCGCTCTAACCGGAGCTTTCACCCTCAATCTGAAAGCGGAAGATGCCTCAAAGAAAACCCTAAGGATTTCACGATCATGCGAGTCACCGGCTTGGGGAGGGGTAATATCTCAGTATGAATCGCCAATTCTCGATGTAAAACCGGCTGAAGTTCCTGAGCTTTCAATCCGGAAAAATGTCGTGGCTCTTGTAGAAGGAGAAAACGGCGAAACAATCGCCAAGGAGAACATCATTTTAGAAAAAGGGATGAAAGTAAGAGTCACACTGTTCATTACAGTGGGAAGAGACATGGATTATGTGGCACTAACCGACGAGAGAAGCGCATGCCTTGAACCTACGGATCAACTGTCGGGCTACAACCGTTCTGATGGCGTAGGGTTTTACCGGGAGGTACGCAATGCAAGTACCAATATCTTCTTTGAATGGCTGCCAAAGGGTAATCACGTGATTTCGTATGATTGCACCGTAAGTCAGGAAGGAGATTTCAGTTGCGGAATCGCTACAATACAGAGCCAGTATTCTCCGGTCACGGTAGCACATACAGCAGGATCTGTACTGCATGTCAGATGAACGCCGCTTGACATTAGAATGACATAACACCAATTCAATAAGGGGAGAGCCGACAGCTCTTCCCTTTTTGATTATCATGGCATTTTTATAAAAAAATTTATTGTTTTTTTAAGAAATTTTAAGTACCTTTGCACTTGGATTGTGCATATACTGTGTTCATTCCGACCTTAACATCAGAATAAACAATTAAAACACAATAAACTATATGAATTTACTGTTGGAAATAAGCAACGGAGATCTCGCGGTTACTGCGACACTCACGGGCATAGGACTTGTGTTTGCCGCATTACTGATAGCTCGCCTCATCTCCCCTAAATCCTATTCGGTAAAGAAAGGCGAGACCTACGAATGCGGTATCCCGACCCGCGGTGAGTCCATGATTCAGTTCAAGTCAGGCTACTACATCTTCGCCATCCTGTTTCTTCTGTTTGATGTAGAGACCGTATTCCTGTATCCATGGGCTACCATCATGCGTAGTCTCGGACCGTCAGGTCTTCTCTGCGTCGCAATCTTCATGTTCATTCTTATTTTAGGCCTTGCTTACGCATGGCGGAAAGGAGCACTCAAATGGCAGTAAAGGAACCTTCAATCAAGTCGATGAAGCACGAAGACTTCAAAGACAACGAATACATCGACAAACTTGTTGAGGAGCTGAATGCCACAGGTGCCAATGTGATGGTTGGCAAACTTGACCAACTTATCAACTGGGGCATCTCCAACTCACTATGGCCTCTCTGCTTCGGCACAAGCTGCTGCGCTATCGAATTCATGTGTCTCGGAGCTGCCCGCTACGACATGGCGCGATTCGGCTTTGAGGTAGCACGTAACTCACCCCGTCAGGCAGACTACATCATGGTGCAAGGTACGATAGTACACAAGATGGCACCAGCTCTTGTAAGGCTTTACGAGCAGCTTGCCGAACCCAAGTATGTCATCGCATGCGGTGGCTGTGCGGTAAGCGGCGGACCTTTCAAGAAGTCTTATTGCGTGGTAGACGGAGTAGAGAAGATAATTCCGGTAGATGTCTACATTCCGGGATGCCCTCCCCGTCCGGAGGCAATGTTCTACGGTCTCATGCAGCTACAGCGTAAGATAAAGATACAGAAATTCTTCGGCGGAGTCAACCGTCAGGAAAAAATCAAAGATTTCTTCCGCAAGAATCCTACAGAGGTCGGCGAGTATTAATAAAAGTCATAGAAAACACATTTATAACTAATGAGCGTTAAAGACTGCATCAGCAAGGTTTGTCCGTCTGCGACTTTTGAGGAAGGCGAGATTCTTCTCGTCAATGTACCCGCGCAGGACTGGCATGCACTTGCTTCTGAACTGAAACACAATCCCGAGCTCAATTTCGATGTGCTGACAGCCGTTGTCGGCATGGACTGGAAGGAGACTCTGGGCGTTATGTATTACTTCACCGCCACTTCACGCAAGTGGGAAATGATCTCGGTGAAAGTAGCTGTTGCCGACCGTGAGAATCCCTATATCCACACAGTATCCGACCTTTGGAAAGTCGCCAACTTCCAGGAAAGGGAGGTATATGACTTCTTCGGCATCAAATTCATCAACCACCCCGACATGCGCCGCTTCTTCCTTCGCAATGACTGGAAGGGGTTCCCGCTCCGCAAAGATTATGACGCGGATCCGAAGCTCAATCCTATACCGGAAGATGACGAACATAACGAGGACGACACCATTTCATACGTAGAACAGGAAGACGGCTCAATCAAGGGCATTCCCGGGAAAGTATTCAAAGAAGGTGACTACGTGGTCAATGTAGGACCACAGCACCCGTCTACCCACGGTGTGATGCGTTTCCGTGCATCAATCGACGGCGAGGAAGTAAAGAAAGTCGATGTCGTTTCAGGCTATATCCACCGCGGTATCGAAAAGCTTTGTGAAAGTCTTGGCTATCCCCAGATACTCCACTTCACCGACCGTATGGACTATATGAGCGCACACCAGAACCGCCACTGCCTGTGCATGTGTATCGAAAAGGCAATGGGCATCGAGGTTCCCGAGCGCGCTATTGTGATACGCACAATGATGGACGAACTCATGCGCATCTCAAGCCATCTGCTGAGTTTCGGATGTACAGCCATGGACCTCGGAGCCACTACGGCATTCTTTTACGGATTCCGCGAACGCGAACAGATTCTTGATATTTTCGAGAAGACATGTGGTGCGCGTATGTCAATGAACTATAATGTGATCGGTGGTGTCATAGCCGACCTTCATCCTGATTTCGTGAAGGATGTAAAGGCTCTTCTCGCCATCATGCCTGAACGCCTCAAGGAATATCACAAGGTATATTCAGGAAATATCATCGCCAAGAACCGCATGGTAGGTGTAGGACACCTCAGCAAGGAAGATGCAATCAATTATTGCATAACAGGACCTTCGGGAAGGGGCTCCAACTGGAGCTGCGACTGCCGCAAGAAGCATCCGTATGCAGCATACGACCGCGTGGAATTTGACGAAGTTCTTCTTGACGGATGCGATTCATACTCACGCTACATGGTGAGAATGAAGGAAATCGAGCAGAGCTGCCGCATACTTGAACAGCTCGTAGACCGTATACCGGAAGGCGATATCCGCGCTCAGGTGCCGAAGATCGTAAAACTTCCTGCAGGACATTGGTACACACAGGTAGAGGCATCGCGCGGCACATTTGGCGTCTACATCGAGAGCGACGGCGGCAAGAATCCTTTCAGAGTACATTTCCAGAGTCCATGCTTCAATCTCGTAGGTGTCATGGATCTCTGCTGCCGCGGCAATATGATTGCCGACCTAATCACTATCGGAGCCGCACTTGACTTCGTAATTCCGGATATAGACCGCTAACTAAAACACTGAATCGAAATGTTTGACTTTGGTATAATAACAAACTGGATCAATGACCTGCTGATCGGCTGCATGCCCGTGTGGGCTGCAACGCTCATAGAATGTGTCATTATCGGAGTCTTGATATTGCTCACCTATACGGTGCTCGCACTTTTCTACATTCTCTACGAGCGTAAGCTCTGCGCATGGTTTCAGTGCCGTCTCGGCCCGATGCGAGTTGGTCCCTGGGGACTTCTGCAGGTATTTGCGGATATGTTCAAGATCCTTATCAAGGAACTTATCTCGCTGAAAGGCACCGACAAGTTCCTCTTTAAGCTTGCACCCTACATCATCATCACATCATCTGTAGTGATGCTTGCATGCCTGCCATGGGGTCGGGGCCTGCAGATAATCGATTACAATATCGGTATTTTCTTCATCCTCGCTGTGTCCAGTGTAGGAGTGCTTGGTATTCTTCTCGCAGGCTGGTCTTCCAACAACAAGTACACACTGATTGGAGCAATGCGAAGCGGCGCCCAGATGATTTCATACGAACTCTCACTCGGTCTCGCGCTTATGTCGATAGTGGTGCTTGCAGGGACTATGAATATCAACGAGCTCGTTATGCTTCAGGAACGCTGCTGGTTCATATTCCAAGGCTGGCTTCCCGCAGTGGTGGCTTTCATCATCTACGTGATCGCCGCAACGGCCGAGACCAACCGCGGACCTTTCGACCTTCCGGAAGCTGAACATGAGCTTACCGCCGGCTACCACACTGAATATTCAGGTATCCACTTCGGTTTCTTCTATCTGGCAGAATATCTGAACCTCTTCATTGTCAGCGGAATTGCATCGCTCATGTTCCTCGGAGGCTGGATGCCCTTCCACATCACAGGTTGGGATGGCTTCAATATGGTGATGAACTGGATTCCCGGTCCTATCTGGTTCCTGGGCAAGGCATTCTTCATCAGCTACATCATCATCTGGTTCAAGTGGACATTCCCGCGTGTGCGTATCGACCAGATGCTTGCTCTTGAATGGAAATACATGATGCCCTTCGCACTTGTCAACCTTATCGTGATGGCAGTGTTCGTGGCACTTGGATGGACATTCTAATCCAACATCAAGATCTGACAACTTAAACCTGAAGGTCGCGTGAAACCGACCTCCGGGACCAATATCAACAACAATAAGTATTTTATACTTTACGACATTAAAAAAATGAGCGCAAATAAAGGAACGATCACTCAGATTATCGGCCCCGTTATCGACGTTAGTTTCGAGGGTGGCAAAGAGAACATTCCCCCAATCTACGCAGCGCTTCGCATAAAGCGCGACAATGGTGAGGAACTGATCCTTGAAGTCGAGCAGCACATAGGCGAACAGACAGTACGCTGTGTGGCTATGGAATCAACCGATGGCATCCGCCGCGGTATGGAAGTTGAAAACCTCGGACGTCCGATTGCTGTTCCTACCGGTCAGCAGGTGAAGGGACGCCTGCTTAACGTGATCGGCGAACCTATAGATCACCTTCCGGAACTCGATCGCGATCATCTTCGTCCTATCCACCAGCCGGCTCCGGCATTTGAAGATCTGGCAATTTCGACAGAAATACTTCTTACCGGAATCAAGGTGATCGACTTCCTTGAACCTTATACAAAGGGTGGCAAGATCGGTCTTTTCGGTGGTGCCGGTGTAGGAAAGACAGTGCTTATCCAGGAGCTCATCAACAATATCGCAAAGGGCTCCAACGGCTTCTCTGTGTTTACCGGTGTAGGTGAACGAACACGAGAGGGTAACGACCTTCTCCGTGAGATGATCGAAAGCGGAGTCATGAAATATGGCAAGAAGTTTGAGGAAGGCATGGAGAAAGGTGAATGGAACCTTGCCGATGTAGATATGAGTGAAGTTGAGAAGAGCCAGGTGACCATGGTGTTCGGACAGATGAACGAACCGCCGGGTGCCCGTCTTCGCGTTGCACTTTCCGGACTAACTGTGGCGGAGCAATTCCGCGATGCAGAAGGAGGTGGTCAGGATATCCTTCTCTTCATCGACAATATATTCCGTTTCACACAGGCCGGTTCCGAGGTGTCTGCCCTTCTCGGACGTATGCCGTCTGCAGTAGGCTATCAGCCGACACTTGCCTCAGAGATGGGTGCTCTTCAGGAACGAATCACTTCTACCAAGAACGGATCAATCACTTCGGTACAAGCCATCTATGTGCCTGCCGACGACTTGACTGACCCGGCACCTGCCACTACCTTCTCATTCCTTGACGCAACCACCGTGCTCAACCGAAAAATTGCCGAGCTCGGTATCTATCCGGCTGTAGACCCGCTTGACTCCACATCACGTATCCTTGATCCAAACATCATCGGAGAGGAGCATTACAACGTGGCTCAGCAGACAAAACAGCTTCTTCAGAAATACAATGACCTTCAGGATATCATTGCGATCCTCGGCGTTGACGAGCTCAGTGACGAAGACAAGCTCGTGGTTTCCAGAGCCCGCCGTGCACAGCGATTCCTGAGCCAGCCTTTCCATGTAGCGGAACAGTTTACCGGAGTTCCCGGCGTGATGGTACCTCTTCAGGAAACTATCCGCGGCTTCAAGATGATCCTCAACGGAGAAATGGACGAGTATCCTGAGCAGGCATTCCTGAATGTCGGCACTATCGACGAAGCGATTGCCAAAGGCAAGAAGATGCTTGCTGAAGTATAACAATAGCACTCTGCGAAAATGACTTTAGAAATCATCTCCCCCCAAGAAGTAGTATTCAAAGGTGATGCGGTCTCAGTCACCCTGCCGGGACAGCTCGGCAAGTTTACGGTGCTTAAAAACCACGCGCCTCTGATTTCAGTGCTTGTAGAGGGAACCATCGTCTACCGAACTCCAGCCGGAGAGGAAAAGACTTACGGCATCAAGGGAGGACTTGCGGATGTAGACAATAATGTAATTTCGGTGTGCATCTATTAACGGAACTGTAATGAGAAAGAAATTAGCCATACTGTTTTTGCTCGTGTCAATCCTGGCACTCCCTTTCCCGGCTATTGCTTCAGAGGAAGAGGAAGGCAAGGTAGACGTGAAAGAAAACATCTTCCATCACCTCGGCGACGGCTACGGCTGGGAGGTGCCGTTCAGCCATACCTACCGTATTCCGCTGCCCGTAATAGTAAGGGCAGAAGACGGTAGCTGGCACTGCTTCTCTTCGGGCAGGCTCATCAAGTATGATGAGGAAATAGACCCGGAGTCAAGTAAGACTCATGTTGTCAGTGTTCCGCAAATTGTAACTATTGATAAAGAGGGAAAATCGGCTTATCAGTTTGTGCTTGCCCATACAAGCAAGCATAAAAATAAAGTAGTGCAACTCCTTCCCACTTCTCAGGGCGAACAAGAAGAAGCAGCAAAGATCGCTTCTTCTCAAAACGATGAAATTGTCGACGGTTTTGTCAAGTTTGATGGTAAATATTATAAGGAATATAAGCCTTTTGATATTTCTATCACCAAGAATGTCCTCGCTCTTTTCATCGCCGCAGCTCTTGTGACATGGATGGTGATGGGTCTCGTGAGATTCTATACACGCAAGGGTTTCAAGGCTCCTCGCAAAGGTATGGGATTTCTTGAGCTTTGTGTTGACTTCGTCTACACCGGAGTCATAAAGAGCACTCTAGGCGATAAGGCTCCGAAATTTGCACCTTATCTACTGACCGCATTCTTCTTCATCTTGACAATGAACCTTCTCGGCTTGATCGTGATTTTCCCCGGAGGTGCAAATCTTACCGGAAACATAGCGATCACACTTGTACTTGCTGTCATGACTTTCGTCATCACCAACATTCATGGCAATAAGCATTATTGGAAAGAAATATTCTGGCCGGATGTGCCTCTCTTGTTGAAATTTCCGATTCCAATTATGCAGGTGATCGAGGTATTCGGTATATTTACAAAGCCGGCAGCGTTGTGTGTACGTCTATTTGCCAATATGATGGGAGGACATATGATCGTGATTACCTTGACACTACTCATATTCATATTCGCAGCTTATGGAGCAGCAATAGCAGGAGTGTCTGCAGCAGTATCTCTCATCTTCTCGATCTTTATGCTTGCTCTTGACACTTTGGTCAGCTTCATTCAGGCTTATGTATTCACATTGCTGTCTACAATATTCATTTCTATGGCTGTCCATGAAGAGCATGGTGATCATCCAAAAGCAACAGTAGAAGAAATCTAAATAATTATAGAATTAAACAATAACAATAATAAACTAAAAACACAAGACTATGTTTTCAATGATTTTAGTGGCAGAAGCCCTCGCTTCTTTCGGCGCAGCGTTCGGCGCAGGACTCTCAGCAATCGGCGCAGGTATAGGTATTGGTAAGATCGGTAGCAGCGCAATGGAAGCTATCGCACGTCAGCCGGAAAGTGCCGGTGACATCCGTTCGAACATGATCGTGATCGCTGCTCTCATCGAGGGTGTGGCACTCTTCGCTGTGATCGTATCCGCACTTGCACTCTTCATCTGATCGGCTTACGCCATAAATTCTAAGAAGAATGGAATTATTCACGCCCGATTTTGGACTGGTTTTCTGGATGTTCATCGCGTTCATCCTCCTCTTCATCGTGCTTGCGAAGTGGGGATGGCCCGTGATCATCAAGCAGATGGAAGGGCGTGCTGACGCTATTGACAAGGGAGTGGAATATGCCCGCGAAGCCAAGCAACAGCTTGACAACGCAAAGGAATCCGCCCAGCAGGTCATAGGTGAAGCTCAGGCCCGTCAGGCTGAAATGCTCCGCGAAGCTGCCAAGATGAAGAGCCAGATCATAGAGGAAGCAAAAAAAGAGGCTTCCGAAGAGGCCCGGAAAGTGATGGAAGCCGCTAAGGTTTCGATCGAGCAGTCTCGCAAAGAAGCAGAACTCCAGTTCAGAAATGAAGTTAGCAAGTTCTCTATCGACATCGCAGAAAAAATGGTGCGCAACCAGCTTAAAAACGATGAAGAGCAGCAGAAACTTGTGAATAAGATGTTGGACGAAATAGAGAAGAACTGAGACGATGAACGAGGGACTCATACCCCAGCGCTATGCAAAAGCGCTTTATAAACTGGCGGTCGAGAGAGGTAACTCCGATAAGGTTTATCTTGAGATGAAAACGGTCGCTGACTCGTTTGCCGACAATCCCGGACTGCAGAAAATACTCTCAAACCCATACGTAAAGCGAGAGGATAAGGCAAAATTGCTTATTTCAGCAGCCGGTGATTCAGTCGAAGACGATTATCGTTCATTTGTCGAACTCATTCTCAACCGCAAAAGAGCTGATTTCGCGCATCTCATGGCTCTTGCCTATTGCGATTTATATAGGAAAGAACATAAGATCGCCAGAGTCAGGATCATAACAGCCACTAAACTCGACGACACAATGATGCAGAAACTTCGCGATGTCGTGGAGAAAGCATATCCGGGAATGACTCTTGAGTTTACTTATGAGGTGAATCCGGATCTGATAGGTGGCTTTGTGATAGATGTGGATGACCAGCGTCTCGACGCCTCGATCAGCAACGAGATCGAACAATTACGTTTAAAACTTTTAAGAAGCAATTAACAATGCTTAACCCAAGCGAAATATCAGATATTCTAAAGCAACAGCTAGAGAACGTCAACTCTCAGGTCAAATTTGAAGAGACCGGTACCGTACTCAGCGTCGGCGATGGCGTGGCTCACGTCTACGGTCTTGAAAATGTCAAGGCAAGTGAGCTGGTAGAGTTTGAAAACGGCTCAACCGGTGTGGCTCTTAACCTTGAGGAAAGCAATGTGGGTGTTGTGCTTCTCGACGATGTGAATGCAGTGTCCGAAAACATGACAGTTCGCCGCACGGGTGAGATTGCCTCTATTCCGGTGGGCGAAGGACTCTTCGGTCGCGTTATCAACATCCTTGGCGAACCGATTGACGGTAACGGCCCCATAGAGGGTGAGTTGCTTCGAATGCCACTTGAGAGAAAGGCACCGGGAGTTATTTTCCGCCAGCCGGTGAAACAACCTCTGCAGACAGGTCTCAAGGCCATCGACTCAATGATTCCAATCGGCAGGGGACAGCGCGAACTTATTATCGGTGACCGACAGATAGGTAAGACCGCCATTGCAATCGACACTATCATCAATCAGAAAGAGAACTATCTTGCCGGCAAGCCGGTCTACTGCATCTATGTAGCAATCGGACAAAAGGCATCTACAGTAGCTTCCATAGTACAGACCCTTAAGAAACATGGCGCTATGGACTATACCGTAGTGGTTTCCGCTACGGCATCAGACTCAGCAGCCATGCGCTATTACGCTCCTTTCGCCGGAGTGGCAATCGGTGAGTATATCCGCGACACAGGTCGCGACGCTCTCATTGTCTATGATGATCTGTCGAAGCAGGCTGTCGCATACCGCGAGATATCACTTATCCTCAAGCGTCCGTCAGGACGTGAGGCATATCCCGGTGATATTTTCTATCTGCACTCACGTCTTCTTGAACGTGCGGCTAAGATCATCGACAATCAGCAGGTAGCCTCCAACATGAACGACCTTCCTGATGTGCTTAGGCCTATCGTGAAGGGTGGCGGCTCTCTCACAGCACTCCCGATCATCGAGACTCAGGCGGGCGACGTGTCGGCATATATCCCGACAAATGTGATCTCAATCACAGACGGACAGATCTTCCTTGAGACCGCTCTCTTCAATCAGGGTATCCGTCCTGCTGTCAACGTTGGTATCTCCGTGTCACGAGTCGGAGGAAATGCTCAGATCAAGCCAATGAAGAAGGTTGCAGGTACTCTTAAAATCGCACAGGCACAGTATCGAGAGCTCGAATCATTTACAAAATTCGGCGGCGATATCGACCCGGTGACAGCTAAAGTGATCGATACCGGTCGTAAGAACCAGCAGCTCCTGATTCAGCCGCAATACCAGCCATGGCCCGTTGAAAATCAGGTTGCTGTAATCTTCTGCGGTGTTAACGGACTGATGGAAAATGTACCACTGGATAAAGTCCACGAGTTCGAATCATTGTTCATACAGCTGCTTGAGGCAAAATACCGGAAGGAAGTGCTTGATGAAATCAAAGCTGGAAACCTGTCAGACGATGTCCAGGCTAAACTTCGCGAATGTGCCGGAGAGATCAGCGCAAGATATAAATGACATTACATAGGCATGCGTCGTTTGAAACCGACGCATGCCACAAATAAAAATTCTATAATACAAAACAATGGCAACCCTCAGGGAACTAAAGACACGTATCGGCTCAGTGGCATCGAGCGAGAAAATCACCGGCGCCATGAAGATGATATCTTCTGCAAAAGTGCATAAGTTTGAGTCTTCGCTCAAGCAGCTGGTGCCATACCGCGAAAAAATAAAGTCTGTAATGGCTCATATCATGCAGTCAGGAGCAGACTTCAGCAGTCCTCTCATAGAGACTCGCCACGAGGTGAAGAAAATAGCTGTGGTCGTTTTCGGCAGCGACGACGGTCTCTGCGGAGCATACAATATCAATATTTTTAAAGCTGCACTTGCTGAGATCAGGAAGCTACAGACCAAATACGGCATGTCGGTCGATATCGACCTCTACCCCATCGGACAGAAAATTGCCAAAGCCTTGACAAAAATATCCGGCGAGCATATGAAAGTCATAAAGGAAGTCGGTGTCAACTCTAAGATGGAGGCAGAAAAAGTGAATGAGTTTACTCATGGACTACGCGATAAATTTTCAGGAGGAGAATATGACTTAGTTTGCGTAGAATACATGAAATTTTACTCCATGAGTCGCCAGAAACCGACATTCGAGACTCTTTTCCCGATTTCCGGCGAGACCCTTCTTGAAGGATCCGACAGTAATGACTCTACCGGCATGTGTATTTTCGAACCGGATGCTAACAGTATCTTCAATGCGGTGCTACCTATGTTTGTGCTTTCCACCATGCAGGAAATCACAATAGAAAACAGGGCATCTGAGCAGGCGGCGAGAGTCATGGCAATGCAAAGTGCCAATGATAATGCCAAGAAACTTCTTGAAGGTCTGCAGCTTGAATACAATAAACTGCGTCAGGAGAACATCACTTCCGAACTCCTTGATATTCTCGGAGGACAGGTGGAAAGATAAAAATCATATTCAGATCCCATTATTCAGTCAACAGAATAAAATAAACAAATTAAACCAATATATGAGTAGTATTAAGGAATATTTTTCGTCGGTAGGTAAAGGCATCGCGAGCCTGGCGAAGGGTATGGCTGTAACCGGTAAGGAGTTTGTCACTCCAAAGATAACGGAGCAGTATCCCGAGAACCGCCACACCACCCTCAAGATCGCCGACCGATTCCGTGCGGAACTTACACTGATCGGAGATGAACAGGGACACAACAAGTGTATCGCCTGCGGTATCTGCCAGATGAACTGCCCCAACAGTTCCATCGAACTGAAGACACGATTCGTGGAGCTGCCAGACGGCAAGAAAAAGAAAGTGCTCGACAAGTATTTCTATGATCTCGGCAGCTGCACATTCTGTATGCTTTGCGTGACCACTTGTCCACAGGACGCCCTTGAGTTCTCCAATGATTTTGAACAGGCCGTCTTCACGCGGGATAAACTCGTCAAAGTGCTCAATGCACATTCCGAACTGACCGACGCCGAAGTAATCGCGGAAGCATCTAAACCGAAACCGAAACCGGCTATGGATCCCGAACAGCTTGCAAAAATCAAGGCTGAGGCACTCGCTAAGGCAGCCGCAAAAAAAGCCGAGAAAGAAGCTGCGGCAAAATCAGAGAACCCCACAACCTGACAACTCGACAACCGGACAACTAACAACTAAAAAAATATGGATTCAGTAGGAAACGTAATACTCTACTTCGTAGTTGCCATATGCATGGTGATTTCTGCCTATCTGGCAGTGACTACGAAAAAGATCCTTCGTGCAGCTACCTATCTGCTCTTCTCCCTGATCTGCACGGCAGTGTTCTATTTCCAGCTCGGATATCAGTTCCTGGGTGCGGTGCAGATAGCAGTCTATGCAGGCGGCATTATGGTGCTGTTTGTCTTTGCGATCATCCTTACCCACAAACCCAATGAGAAATCAGCACCTCTTGAAGCACACAGGAAGGTGACAGGAATATCCGCCTCTGTAATAGGAGCGATTCTCCTCCTTGCTGCACTTTTCAAGATGCCACTTGTAAAAGGTCTCTCACTTGCACAGATGATCGAACTCGGCGGTCCCCAACTCACTATGCATGATATAGGAACCGCTCTTGTGGGTTCTGAGAAATTCCAATATCTTCTTCCGTTTGAAGCTGTCAGCGTGCTCCTGCTCGCCTGCATAATCGGAGGTGTAGTAATCGCTCGTAAAAAATAATCCCGAAATAGTTTTATATTATGGATATAAGCATTTTATGGTATTTGGTGCCGAGCATTCTACTCTTCGTGTGCGGAGTCTACGGCTTCATTACCCGCAAGAACATGATCGCAATGCTGATCTCACTTGAGCTGATGCTCAATTCGGCTGATCTTAATTTCGTGATATTCAACCGTTATCTTTTCCCCGGCTCTATGGAAGGAATGATGTTCACTCTCTTCGCTATCGCGATAGCTGCTGCAGAAACAGCAATTGCAATAGCTTTGATCATCAACATCTATCGCGCTATTGGAAACACCAATGTGACGGATATTAAAGAAATGAAATTCTAAACAATTCCTAAGACATGGACATAACACTTCCAATTTTAATCCTTGCGATCCCAATTGCGATGTTCCTCATCTTGGGAATCGGAGGCGTTGTGATGCCACGTAAAGTAGCAGGAGTCCTCGGCATTCTCGGAATGGGAACATGTGCCGTTCTCGCCTACATTGTGGCGTTCACATACTTCTTCAGCGGTGCACCCGATTTCATCACCGAGCTCGGACAGCGCCTTCAATATCAGGTGTTCGACTGCACCTGGCTTGCATTTACTGAGAAACTGGTAGTAAAGATCGGTTTCCTTCTCGACCCGATCTCAGCCATGATGCTCGTGGTGATCACAACAATCTCATTCATGGTGCACCTATACTCATGGGGCTACATGGAGCATGAGCCTGGTTTCCAGCGCTACTATGCTTTCCTGAGTCTATTCTCATTTTCAATGCTCGGTCTCGTAGTCGCCACCAACATCTTCCAGATGTATATATTCTGGGAGCTCGTAGGTGTCAGCTCATATTTGCTGATCGGATTCTTCTACAAGCTTCCGTCAGCAGTAGCAGCATCGAAGAAGGCATTTATCGTGACCCGTTTTGCCGACCTCGGATTCCTGATCGGTATTCTTGTTCTCTCTTACTACACAGATACATTCAATTTCCAGACCCTGACTTCAAATCCGGAACTTGTGATGGCAGAATGTGGAGGTGCCACATTTATGGGTGCCTCAGTAATGACATGGGCGATGGTGCTCATTTTCATGGGCGGTATGGGTAAATCAGCCATGATGCCTCTCCACATCTGGCTTCCCGATGCAATGGAAGGTCCGACACCGGTGTCAGCCCTCATCCATGCTGCGACAATGGTCGTTGCCGGTGTATATCTGGTAGCCCGTATGTTCCCCTGCTACTGTCAGGTGCCAGCATCTATGGACTTTGTAGGAATTGTCGGCGCCATCACTGCTTTCTATGCTGCAGTAGTAGCTTGCTGTCAGATCGACATCAAGCGAGTGCTTGCATTCTCCACCATCTCGCAGATCGCATTCATGATGGTCTCACTTGCAGTAGCCCGCGACTATATTCCAGTAGGAGAACACTGGCATGCCCCCGGTCTCGGATATATGGCATCTATGTTCCACCTCTTTACCCACGCAATGTTCAAGGCACTCCTCTTCCTTGGAGCAGGATGCCTCATCCACGCAGTTCACTCCAACGACTACACTGCTATGGGTGGTCTGAGAAAATACATGCCTGTCACACACTGGACCTTCCTTATCGGGTGTCTCGCCATAGCAGGTATACCTCCATTCTCCGGTTTCTTCTCAAAAGACGAGATGCTTTCCGCAATGTATCAGAATTCATTCTTCTGGGGAGCATGGATGACAATGGTTGCAGGTCTTACAGCATTCTATATGTTCCGTCTGTATTATCTCATCTTCTGGTGGGAAGAGAATCCTCACTATAAGGAACACAAACCTCATGACGGACCATGGCAGATGTCACTTCCACTGATAATCCTTGCTCTCGTAAGCTGCGTGGCAGGATTCATTCCATTCGGAGAGTTTGTGACTTACAATGGTGAGCCTTACCACATACACCTTGAAGCAGGCGTTGCTATACCGAGTGTGATTGTTGCAGTGTGCGCAATAGCTCTCGCAACATGGCTATATGCCAAGAAAAACGACCGTCCTGCCAAGATGCGCGCAGCGCTTCCAACCCTATGGGAAGCAGCACACCGTCGCTTCTATTGGGACGAGATCTATCAGTTTATCACACACCGTATCATCTTTGGCATAATTTGTAAGAGCATCGCATGGTTTGACCGCCATGTCATTGATGCCACCATGGACGGTTTCGCAAAAATCACTCAGAAAGCAAGCGTATCTATCCGTGGAATGCAGAATGGGCATATTCAGGCATATGTCGCATGGTACTTCTTCGGAGCCCTCGCACTTGCGGCATTTGTTTGGTGGTGTATTGCATGATAATTATTCATATTGCTAAAAATACAAGACAATGTTTGGAAATATCTTAATTTGGTTTGTTATCATCCCCATCCTTATGATGGCGGGACTCGGCGTCTGCCGCAACAGCAGTATGAATGCCATCCGTGCGGTGATGACAGTCGGAAGCGCCGCACTGATGGTGCTTGGAATCTGGCTGACCGTCGATTTCCTCAGCCTCCGGGCTGCCGGCAATGATGCAGAAATGCTCTTTATGGGAAGCTGGCTTTGGTATGCTCCCCTCAATATTCATCTCGCAGTAGGTGTCGATGGCATCTCAGTGCTGATGCTCCTCCTGAGCTGCGTGATCGTATTTGCAGGTACATTCGCCTCTTGGAAGATATCACCACTTCCCAAGAATTTCTTCCTCTGGTTCTGCCTTCTCAGCACCGGAGTGTTCGGATTCTTCATCTCAATCGATATGTTCACGATGTTCATGTTCTATGAGGTGGCTCTTATCCCGATGTATCTACTTATCGGAGTATGGGGCACAGGAAGAAAAGAGTACAGTGCAATGAAGCTTACACTCATGCTTATGGGTGGATCTGCGTTCCTTATGCTCGGTCTGCTTGGTATTTTCTGGCACTCAGCTCCAGAACTTTCCAACTGCACGTGGAATATCCTTGAGATCTCACACAATTCCGAGATCGATCCGAGCTGGCAGCGCATGCTCTTCTGCTTTACATTCGTCGGATTCGGCGTTCTTGGAGCAATGTTCCCGTTCCATACATGGAGTCCTGACGGTCATGCATGTGCGCCAACAGCAGTGTCTATGCTTCACGCTGGCGTGCTTATGAAACTCGGTGGATACGGATGTTTCCGAATCGCCATCTTCCTTCTTCCGCAGGCCGCCAATGAACTTGCATGGATCTTTATCGTACTTACAGGCATATCTATTGTCTATGGTGCGTTCTCAGCTTGCGTTCAGACTGACCTCAAGTATATCAACGCCTACTCTTCAGTGTCACATTGCGGCATGGTGCTCTTTGCCATCCTTATGCTCAACACCACGGCTATGACAGGCGCAATCCTTCAGATGCTTTCACACGGTCTGATGACGGCACTCTTCTTTGCCTTGATCGGTATGATTTACGGACGCACACACACACGCGATATTCGCCAGATGGGCGGACTCATGAAAATAATGCCTTATCTCGGCGTTTGCTATATGATCGCAGGTTTTGCATCGCTCGGTCTTCCTGGTCTGTCCGGTTTCGTAGCTGAGATGACAATATTCTTCGGCTCTTTCCAGGATGCCGATACATTCCATAGAGTGTTCGTGATCGCAGCAACATGTTCAATCGTAATAACTGCAGTCTACATCCTCAGGGTTGTCGGTAAACTGCTTCTCGGTCCAGTTCAGGATGAACATCACCTTGCACTCACTGACGCAACATGGTTTGAGCGTCTGAGCACTGTGACCCTCATCCTCTGTATTGCCGGAATCGGTTGCTTCCCCAATTGGATCAACGAGACAATCCAGCATTCATTCTCTCCAATAATTGCAGCAATACAGGCTGCAGCTCTCTAATCAAATCTTTACCTTTCAAACTAACAACTCAGAAAAACAATGGACTATTCACAATTTGGGACAATGCTTCCCGAACTGATTGTATTGGGAATCTTCCTCATAGTGTTCTTCATGGACACGTTCGGAGGAGAGGGGGTAAAGAAGATCCTGACCCCGTTCACAGCGGTTCTTTTCCTTCTCGGCACGGTAGCCATTTGGCTTGTGCCAAGCTGCACCGAGGGCATCTTCGGAGGCATGTATGTCAACGACACTGCATGCAAGGCAATGAAATGTATACTCAATATCGGTGTATTCATCGTCCTTCTCCAGTCTTTCAAATGGGCAGACAGCGACGAAATGAAGATCAGAAAAGGAGAATTCTACGAACTGTTGCTCGTGACTCTTTTCGGTATGTATCTAATGATATCAGCCCGTCACTTCCTTCTCTTTATTATCGGTCTTGAATCAGCTTCACTTCCGATTGCAGCGATGATAGCATTTGACAAATACCGCTATGAAAGCCATGAGGCAGGCATCAAGTACATACTCACAGCTGTATTCAGCTCCGCCATTCTCATGATGGGTCTGAGCTTTGTGTATGCTTTCTCATTAGGAAGCCTATATTTCAGTGATCTTGCATTCGCAATAACACAAGGAGAAATGAGCGGACTTCTCATCTTTGCTCTCGCTTTCGTGATGGCCGGCATAGGTTTTAAACTGTCGCTTGTGCCTTTCCATCTCTGGACAGCAGACGTATACCAGGGAGCCCCAACCCCTGTGACATCTTATCTGTCTGTGATTTCAAAAGGCTCAGCAGCATTCGCTTTCTTCATCATCTTCACCCAGTGCTTTGGACAAGTATATAGCGGAGCATGGGAATGGATGCTTTATGCATTGATAATCCTCACTATTACAGTAGGTAATCTCTTTGCTCTGCGTCAGAAGAACATGAAGCGATTCATGGCATTCTCATCCGTGTCACAAGCAGGCTACATCATGCTTGGCGTTATAGCGGCTAATGCGCTGGGTCTTGCGTCCCTGATGTTCTACATCATCGTGTATGTTGTCAGCAACCTTGGCGCATTTGCAGTGATTCAGACAATCGAGGACAATACAGGTAAGCTCAATATGGACGACTACAACGGTCTCCACAAGACTAATCCCTGGCTTAGCGTAGCAATGACTCTCGCCATGTTCTCACTTGCCGGTATTCCTCCATTCGCAGGATTCTTCAGCAAGATCCTTATCTTCACAAGTGTATGCTCCACAAATTCAATGGCACTCTACATGCTTGTGCTGATTGCTCTCATAAACACAGTAATCTCCCTCTACTATTATCTCTGTGTAGTGAAGGCAATGTGGATTTCAAATGACGAACCTGTCATCGGCACATTCAACAGCACATGCGTAGCAAAACTTGGTTTAGGTCTCTGCATCATCGGCATCGTATTCTTCGGACTTGTAAGTCCGATCTATGAATGGCTTGTGAACTCAGTTGAACTATCGATGTGGGAACCTCTCGCCCTCCTCGGTCTATAATTCTGATGAACATCTAATCTATCAGATAGAAATAACACGCTATACTATCAAAGGAAAGAGGGTGTGTCAAAATGGCGCACCCTCATTTTAGCTATAAGCTTCAAAATATAAAACAAAGCCTCGACTTTCCCAA
>JAIDQZ010000136.1 GCA_029062005.1 Muribaculaceae bacterium
GATGAAGATAAGCGGCGTTTACCATCACTTTCTCCATGTCTTTCGTACGGTCGCTACCTACCAGGGAGTTACGCAATCCCAAGTCCTCGAAATAGAATTTGTCATTTGTCTCGAGCAGTTTCTTGCCATGTATATCATAGCGTTGCACCTTATTGACGATATATGCGTTTGAGGCTGATTTGAGATAGTTTATCGCAGTAATTGGGGTAAGCTCTATCTTCTGAGACTTCAGATATTTTGAGATGGAGGTCGCTGACACAAGCTGTCCTGTGTTGTCGCTGATGAAAGACATCATATTCTCAAACAATGTCACGTTGCGTAGACCTTCGCGTTCGATTACATCCTTAAGTACAATGGTATTGTATATATTATTGATGTATTCCCATACCATATCCTCATTTTCGAGCCCGAGCCGGTAGAGATATGGTAGACCTCCAAAGGAAAGAAATTTCTCAAGGCTTTCCTGAGAATCTTTGAGTCTATGAAAGGTCAGAAACTCTCTATAGGAAAGACTTTGTATATGTATGTCGATATATCTTCCCCCCAGATAAGTGGAAAGTTCGGACGACAACATCTTTGCATTACTTCCGGTGACTATAATCTGGCATTCCTCGTCTGCATTCAGACTCCTCAGGGTTTTCTCAAATCCTTCTATATCCTGTACTTCATCAATGAGGAGATAATTGTCTTTATTCTCGTCGATCTTACCTTCAAGATAGGCTGACAGGTCGTCATCCGTGCGTATTGCTGCGAATTTCTTCTTTTCCTTGTTGATGTAGATGATGTTGGCATCGGGGTCTTTCTCGTTCAACTTTTGTGCTATCTGTCGGAGCACGTAGCTTTTGCCCACGCGGCGTTGTCCGGTGAGTACTATAATCATGTCCTTGTCAACGTATCGCATGATGCGGTTGATGTATGTATCCCTGCTGATAATTTCCATATTGCAAATATAGTGTTTTTTATTAATCATACCAAATAAAATATGCAAAAATTGCAATTTTATTAAGTATGGTTAATAAAATCAGGAAACATATTATTTTGTTAATCATACTTTGCATATCCCACTTGTTCCACTATCCATCCCATTAATCCTCTCTTACTGCCAGCGGCTTCCGCCGCCCAAATCCCCTCCCAAGATTGTGCCGAGGCGGAAGCCGTAGGGTCCAACAGCCCATTTCCCCTCCCCAGCCTCCTCCCATTGCGCAGCAGGTTTGTCGAAGGTGAAACAATACTCCTTAATATTTAAGGAAATAGTATGTGTAACTTGTATGTGCCCCAAAAGATTAGAAGGCATCGACAATGAGCATCTTGATTTATGCGTTTTCCAAAGTAATTTCATGGAAGATGAAGTGGATGAAGTATGGCTGACCTTGCCACTGCCTTCTGGTTTTCCGATATTCATAGCTTCGCATGGCACTGTAAATCCGACTGAAGACCCTGTAAATTCAATTGATGGCACTGTAAATGGCACTGTAAACGGTAGTAAAATGTCTTTCACATCCACTCAGAATGCAATTTTATCAGTCTTAGCAAACCATCCTGAGATTACAGCTGACGCAGTATGTACAAAATTGAATATTTCGAGGCGAACGGTCTTAAGAGCATATAAAAATTTGCAGGAAACCGGTATGCTAATTAGAGTCGGATCGGACAAAACGGGCCGATGGATAGTCAACATAAACAATAATAAGAACTAGAATGGGTGGCTTTGCTTCGGAATATTGGGGGCTTTTGTGCCTCATAAACCAGTAGATTCACTCGATTTGGGTGGTTTTGCTCCGGCCTAGATGGGAGGTTTTCCCTTTTTTAGATTGGATGTTAATGCTCTGGTGCATCCAAACATGCCGAGCAGGAGGCTCGGACGCCGGGACAATTTGGATATTTGAACTCCTCCGGCTTCCGCCTCGGCACAATAATAGAAGGATTTTGGCTGAAGATTAGACCGGTCAAAACAAATTTTGGGACTTATGGACTTTGGGATGTGACGGATGGTGGGGTTCTGGGGGAAACGGCGTCGCGAGGATAGATTTCAATCATAACATAATGAGCAGAGTGAACGGATATTACCGGAAACAAACGGATTTAGTCTGGAATACGTAGGCTTTATTCTGGAGTAATGGGGCCCTTTAGCATCAAAAACCGGTCCTTTCACTCGTTTTGGGTGGTTTTGCTCCGGAATGGATGGGAGGTTTTCCCTTTTTTAGATTGGATGTTAATGCTCTGGTGCATCCAAACATGCCGAGCCGGAGGCTCGGACACCGGGACAAATTTGGATATTTGAAGACCTTAGGCTTCCGCCTCGGCACAATAATAGAAGGATTTTGGCTGAAAATGAGGAGGGTCAAAACAAATCCTTGCCGGAGATACCTAATTTACGGGCACCGCTCTCAATCGCCATTACAGCGAAATGGATGCGGCGGTATATGTCGTTGTGTGTATTCATGTCAACCTACATTTGTTTTTATTATGTTAACGTTTCCGGACTACCCTCACTTCGCAACCATTGAGAAATCATATTGTTTTTTTTCTCATTACTTACAATTTATCCAATCTCTTGACTAAATGTTTACCATTGCCATTTGTTATACGGATTACGCCCTATGATAATTGAAGGCATTGGTTTTAAGTTATCAAGAAACGAATTGTAATTATTGCGTACAGTCGCATCCCATTCAATTTCATGAATAGGTATGATTCTGAATTCAAGGCCATTATTTATTTTTTCTCTTGATAGTCCCATTGTCCTAAGATTTCGTTGAATTGACTTGGCTGAGGATCCATCATAAGTTATTATTGAGAATCGCGGTTTCTGTTTGGCCGTAACTACAGAACTTAATTTTTCCAGAAATGGCTTGAAATATATACCATCAATCTGTCCAAAAGATAATCCATAAACAATTATCTCATCAGCATCAAGTAAATCGTTAGCTAAATTATGCGGTTCAATCTTATCACACTTGAACATAAAATCATATTCCTGCGGCAATGATGAATCCTCATTAAATCCCAAAACAATATTTTTATCCGCAAGAGAACCATGCATATACTTAACTTTAGGCATTTCATTACTTGAGTATCCAGCGTATCTGCCTAAAATATAAGTGGGATCGGTATAGTTAAATGTATAGATAAGATTAAACCGTCCGTTATTTTTAATGGCCTTGAGAATTTCTACTGGTATAGTTGTGTCTATATCATTGTTTCTCCTATTGGGATAAATCGCTGAAAGATATGTCTGAAGTTGATAAACCAGATTATTATAGTTCCTCTCATCCTCCCGTACAAGTTCAGCATTAACCGGCATACTCTTTTTAGAATCAACATATTTCCATAATTCTCCTTCAATATCAATCCACTTTATACGCCCTAACTCATCTGAATGCTCTTCGACAAAATTATAAAAATGGTGATGTAATGATTTACTCTGGAATTTGCCAGTAGGGGACTCTCTAAATGGCCAGAAGCTATAATCTTTACCAGCACGAATATTTACAAAATTTGCATAAGAAGTCCAAAATCCGAATGCAAGATCGAATCCATTACCCAAAATCAGTAATTTCTTTCCCATATATTTATTACTTTTAAGGTTCTGCTGCTATTGAGATAGTATCATCATAATCGTCAGTTGAATATCCGAATGAGGGTGCATGACGCTTGAAGTTCTCGGCTTGTTCGAGAATTTCCTTGAATACTTCGTCATGAATCTTCGGAGGATAACCGGCTGTGGCAAGCAGAATGATGATGTTCATTTTCAGTTCTGCTTTAATGTCGTCACGGTTATTCCAGTCGGCTACAGTCGCTTGTTGTTCCACAAGTAATTTGACCTGCTTTGCAAGCTCCGACAGTTTATCATCAGGGAAATCTGCAATAAAACCATATTTAATTGCCACTGCTTTCAGAATGTCAAAAAATGCCATTTCCTGAAATGACAACCCAATCTCATCTCCAGCTGTCCGAGAGTCCTTTACATCTTCCATAAGGTCGAACATCTGCTGAACCACATCGTCAATAACGTCGTTGGCAAGTGCAGCATCATCCGATCGGTCGTTGTAACGCTTCACAATATCTTCAAGACGTTGGGTTAAGTCAACGACTTTCTGCTTATTTACCTTG
>JAIDQZ010000137.1 GCA_029062005.1 Muribaculaceae bacterium
ATTAATTCCACCATACTTCCGGGTGTAAAGATCGGCTACGGAGCAATAGTAGGCGCACAGAGCGTAGTGACCCACGATGTACCGCCAATGACAATCGTAGCAGGAAATCCGGCAAGAGTAATCAAAAAGATCGATGAATGATGGGAGGCAAGGTTCTGAGCAGACGCGGTTTCTTAAAGACAACCGCTGCGATCGCAGCCGTGCTGTCCATTGATCCCGTAGTGAGCAAAGTATCTGCCGCCGAATCGGCACTGACCGGCAATGGCAACCGTCCGTTCAGGAGAGACGGCATGCAGTACCGTACACTCGGTTCCGGCAAAGCCGCGATGGAGGTATCGGCATTGGGATTCGGATGCATGGGGTTGAACTACAACCGTTCTCAGTCGCCCGACAAGAAAGAGTGCATCCGCATCATCCATGAGGCGGTTGACAAAGGAGTGACCCTTTTCGACACCGCCATCATATATGGTCCGCTCCGTAACGAACTGCTTGCCGGAGAGGCTCTCGCACCCTATAAGGGAAAAGTCAATGTCACTACAAAATTCGGGCATGAGGTGATCGATGGAGTAGGTACAGGCAGGCAGGACAGCAGCCGGGAGACCGTAAGGAGATACTGCCACGAGTCGTTGAAGAGACTTCGGATCGACTCTATTCCACTCTTCTATCAGCACCGTTTCGATAGAAACACACCGATAGAGGAAGTGGCAGAGACCATTAGCGAACTTATGAAGGAAGGGAAAGTGCAGAGATGGGGACTGTGTGAGGTAAGTGCCGATACAATCCGCAAAGCGCATGCAATTTGCCCGCTGACAGCGATACAAAGTGAATATCATCTTATGCACCGACTGGTGGAGGAAAACGGAGTGCTTGATACATGCCGTGAACTTGGAATAGGATTCGTTCCCTACAGTCCGCTCAACAGAGGTTTCCTCGGAGGATGTATAAATGAATACACCCGATTCGATACCGCAAACGACAATCGTCACACACTGCCACGCTTCCAACCCGAGGCGATACGTGCTAATACAAGAATTATAAACGAGCTACAACAGTTCGGCAGGGAAAGGGGAATGACATCATCTCAGGTCGCTCTCGGATGGCTCCTGCATAAAGCACCATGGATAGTGCCGATTCCCGGCACGACAAAGGAGTCTCATCTGATAGAGAACCTCCATGCATTGACATTCGACATTCCTGAGGATGACTGGCTAATGCTGGAAAGTTCAGTAGCGGCAATTCCTGTTGTCGGCGACCGATATAACGCAGAGCAACAGAAGCAGGTAGGCTTATAAAGAAGGACCCGGACATATACCGGGATGTAGAATTAATATTATGATAAGTGAAACTTAAATTATAAAAAAAATACTGTATTATGAAAAAACTGATGACGATAATGGCGATGGTGATGGCTGTCGTTGCCGTTAATGCCAAGACACTGGTGGTCTACTACAGCTATACCAGCAATGTACACAACATCATGAATGAACTGACGAAACAGATAGACGCGGATATCGTGCGGGTCGAGCCGGCTGAAAAAGGTCTGGATTACGCAGCAAACAACTATGCGATTGGAAGCGCGCAGATCGCTGCGATACGTAACAATCCCAATGACGCGTCCTCATATCCTGCCATCGACCCGGTGGATGTGAATGTAGCCGATTATGACTGCATCATAATCGGGGCTCCTCTATGGTGGAGCCAGATGGCAGCTCCGCTGCAGACATTCCTTTTCCATAACGGACCGGCTATGGCAGGAAAGAAGATAGGACTCATCGTTTCGAGCGCAAGCAGCGGCATAAGCGGAGTGGAGAGTGACGCAAAGCGTCTCATTCCGGACGGAGACTTCCTTTCACCGTCTCTTTGGATCAAAAGCGCCCAGACATCCAGCAGCGCCTCAATGCTTCAGCAATGGCTAAAAGACATAAATTACGGCGCAGTATCAGGAGTTGAGTATCTTCAACCTGATAAGAGTATGGATAGCTTTACAGTATATTCGATTTCCGGGAGACTAATCGGAAAAAATCTCGAATCCTTAGATGGCCTTGACAAGGGTATCTACATCATCAACGGGAAAAAGATCTGTAAGTAATAATCCCACAGAGTTATATTAGGACTCAAATGATAAAGATAAAATTTTAAGATTACGTCCTTTCTTTTTATGAGATAGGAACTTAATCGATTTAGGCTTTTGTCAATGTCAAATATTTTATGTAATTTTGTGTTTGAAATAAAGCGCCTGTACACAAATGGCAAAAATAACGGTTCAAAATACGCCAATTACCGTAATCGGAATTGACGGCGATGATTATATTTCGCTGACAGACATGGCTAAAAGCCAACTGCAAGAACATATTATATT
>JAIDQZ010000138.1 GCA_029062005.1 Muribaculaceae bacterium
GTTGTCACTCTCCATAGCTTCACCACGATTTCGGTTTAGGCTTGCGGCGGTTGGATGCGAGTATCGCCTCGTTCTCTTCCTCTGGGGTCATCGGCACCGAAGTACGCCGATTACAGTCCAGCCACTTGTCAAGCTCGTCCTTGTATAGTACATATCGCTTGCCCGGTTTTGTCGCAGGGATTTCACCTTTAGCGAGTTTGTCATAAAGTGTTGCTTTCGGAATCTTGAGATACTCGGCTGCCTCGTCGACGCTCATTGGGATGTGGCGATCTGTTGTTGATGGTTTCTCATTCCGGCGCATCTCGACAAGCATCTGTCTGATGTCACCTACCTCATTGAGCAGTCGGCTCATTGCTTTGGGGATGTCGTTGAATGACAGTCCCGCTTCTTGATTATCCATTTGCATAATTTTTTTAATTTGTGAATTATGCCGCAAATGAACTTTATGATGTGACAGTGATACCTGTAACTACGGATAACGCGAGAATAATGACGTTATAACCGGTCTATGCCGACAGACACATACTCACAGAGCTGTCATCATCTTTTGGATAATGGAATTTCAGGCTTCCCGGAGCCGGCTCGTCAAGCGGTATCCTGTCTGCCGATGTCCGCTTTGTCATATTCTTGAGAGATGACAGCTCAACCTCGGACAAAGATAGCGCGAACATACGCTTTACGAACTTAGCCCGGCATTCTCCGCTATAGCCGTTGTTCCGACCGAGACGTACTCCGATATTCCAGATAAAATGACAGAGGTCATTTGTACTAAGACGGTCACGCAGACATATCTCTGACGGCTCATGTTGTGGATTGGAACACCAGCATCTGATTTCCTCACATAGACATATCATATTCTTCTCGGATACGAACGGAGCCATAGTGCGCCCTGCATACTCGATGATGTCCTCAATCAGCTCTGTTCTCTCAACCGTCCTTCGTTGCTCATATTCAAGACAGATGGCATGGTAGTCCAGTTTGACAATCGGCAGAACCGAAGGCTCGGCGACAGGGTCTTCTGAAATTGAAACATCATCAGTTGACGGTAGTTCTTCAACCGGTTCTTCGTTCTCTTTCTCAGGCTCTGCTTCAATCATAGACTCATCGGAAACCTGAATCTCCGCTATGCAGGTCGGTTCTGAAATGTCAACTGTCACCACCGTCTTGTCCCTCTTGCCGAAGCAAAGCATCAGACTTTCGGGCAGAGAAATAAAAAGAGTGTAGTAACTGAGCCAAAGGAATAGATTGCAACCGAGGAAGGTGCCGGTGCGCACCATGCCGTCCCCTCCGAAATCGGCACCCACTTTTATGGAAGCCATCATAGATACAGAGAGAATTACAATACCGGGAAGCCCGTAGAACAGGCAGGCATCTAAAAATGTGTCGGAATTTGTTTGTCTGTTATTCATTGTTATTTGATTTGTGATGCGCAAAAGTATATCAATCGTGGCGATTATTCCTAATAGTTGTCCGTCAGTGAGTAAACTATTATGAATTATTATAATCATACTCTATTTTCATACTCATAATCATACTCAAAATCTCCATCAGACCCCTAAAAACAGATAATAAGGGGTAATAAAAAAGCGAGGAACAAATGTCCTCGCCTTAACACTATCTTACTATCTCTTTACTATGCGCCCATATATACCCACCGCTTAAAGTAAAGTGTTTTAATCACCCGTCGGCTTCAACGTAATTCGGCTTGCAGACAGACGCTTCTGCTCATCTGCCATAGCCGCGTAAATCTGAGTTGTCTCCACGTTTTTATGTGCAAGCATCTTCTGCACCACATAGATACTTGTGCCTGCTTCCACCTGCAAAGACCCGAACGTGTGACGGGTGCAATGGAAACTTATATGTTTGGTGATACCGGCATCTTTTAGCCACCGGCGCATGGGAGCCTGCGTCATGAAGTCCTGAAAGCCGACGAACACCTTGCCAGTGCCTCTCGGTCCTATAAGCTCCATTGCCTCATCGCTGATCGGGTTGTTCACAAGGTCTTTGGTCTTCTGCATACGGATTGTGACATACATACCTCC
>JAIDQZ010000139.1 GCA_029062005.1 Muribaculaceae bacterium
GTCACCAAGTTTCTTGCCTTCATGGAGAAGAACGACTATATGGTATCGGCGCAGAATAAATATCTGGTCGATCTCCGTGCCATTGTCAATTACGCCTATCTTGACGGCATACACGACAACGACCGGGCTATGCAATATTTCGCTAAGAAGAAAATCGAGGAGGGCGATAAGGCTATTGAAATCTATCTCACCGACGCCGAATTGCAGGCATTGTATGATATGCAGCTGACAGGCAAACAGGACGAAGTACGCGATATATTCCTTGTCGGTTGCTACACCTGCCAACGTGTAAGCGACTACAACGACATAGACAAAGATTGTTTCACGACAACTGCAAAGGGAACACCGGTTATCCGTCTTGTTCAGAAGAAAACGCGCAATGAGGTAAAGATTCCGATAATGAATCCTAATCTCCGAGCCATCTGTGAGAAATACGCATACAATCTCCCTTCTGTTGTAGACGTTATATTGAACCGCTATATAAAGGATATTCTTAAGAGACTTTCCGAGACCGTTCCTTCGCTTGGCAAGATGGTTACGACAAAACTCACCATGAAGCAGAAGAAACTGGAGGAAGATGGCAAACTAGTTGTCGAGCGCAATGACAAGGGCGAGGTAATAATGCCACGTTATAATTGCGTGACCACCCACACCGCCAGACGTAGTGGTATCACCAACATGTACCTTACTCACAAATACACCATCGTCCAGATGATGCACGTCAGCGGACACAAAACACAAAAGACCTTCATGGACTACATCAAACTATCCTCCGACGAAATTGCCGACGAGATAGACGCCATCGCCAACGGCACAAAATCCGAAGTATTCTAATGGGAATATTGATGTAGAAATCTGATATTTAGGAATTATTTAGTAATTTTGTAATATGGAAACAATCATCGCCATTCATAACGAGTCTGAATATAACGAAATACTGCGACAGGCTGTCGCAGTTATTGAAACGGCCAGAAGTAAAGCGGCTCGTGCTATTGTAGGATCATCCAATGAAATGCACTGGGAAATTGGCAAACTTCTATATGATAAGAAACTTGACAGTAAGCATGGTGATAAAGTAGTTAAACGCCTGTCAGCAGACTTGAAAGCAGCCTACCCCAAAATGGGTATGTCGGAGCGTAATCTTTGGGACATGAAACGCTTTTATGTGCGTTTTAAGGATTCTGAGCTAAAACTGCGACAAGCTGTCGCAGTTTTGCCGTGGTGGAACATAAATAAGTTGATCTCTAAACTTGGTGACGATGATGAAGCAATCCTATATTATGCAGAGCAAACTGTCGAGAAACAATGGGACCGTGATCTGATGGTAAACGCCATTAATATGGGAATGCACACTCAATTGCCTTTAACAAATACCTCTAACAATTTTGCTTTGACACTTCCACATGTTCAGGCAGCTTACGCTAATGAGGTATTTAAGGATTCCTATTGCATGGGCTTCTTAGGCGTGACTGAGCCTCTTCTTGAATTGGAGCTGGAGCGGAGACTTGTCGAAAAGATCAAGCAGTTTCTACTTGAACTTGGGCAAGGTTTTACATACATCGGCAATCAGCATGTATTGAGTTATAATGGGAAGGACTATAAAGTGGATATGCTCTTCTTCCACAGAGGTCTCCGATCACTTGTAGCCATCGACCTGAAAATCTCCGAGTTTAAGCCGGAGTATGTTGGTAAGATGAACGTATACCTTTCGCTGCTTGATAAGTTAGAAAAGGGCAAAGATGAAAACCTATCCATCGGTATAATACTATGCGCCGAGAAAGACAATGTGGAGGTGGAACTTGCTTTAGACGGTTTCACAAAACCAATCGGAGTAGCCGAATACAAACTGATTATTCCTCAAAAAGAACTTAAGCAACTAATTTCGGACGAAATAAAAATATTTAATAAGGAAATAACCGACAAATCCGATAAAGACTGACCGTTTCAAGCATATAGAGAATTTTAAGTAGGGATAACAAACTGATTATATTGAATTTACAATTTGCTTACGTCATTAATGACGTGAGCAAAACATATTCAAACGCCGGATCTTGATTTCATGCAGTGTATGAATACGATCATTTATCATGTTGCCGCCGAACGCATCGAAAAAGATTTGGTTCAACACCTCATTACCTGTTACATGGCAAATGAGAATTATCACAAAGATCTCAAATCTGAAATTTCATTTTCGATGATGTCACAAATTAGCCGGCGATTGTCATTAGTCGCACAGTAAAGGAATTCGATATTTTCCATCCTGAGTTTCAATTAATTTATTATGCGATTGCTGCTTGCTGTTTCTTCATAGTAAATACGCTGCAAAGATAAGAGAACTTTGAAAAGAGTAACTCAATAGTATGTCTGTCTTCGAGTTGGGCTCCTATGACTACTTCGAAAATGTCGAATAATTCGTTTATAAGGCTTTTGCACCTTATGGTGTTAATGACTTCGTACTTTAAATTATGTTTAAGTTCTTTGAGCTTTCTTGACATGCCTCCGGTTATTGTGGTGCCTTTTGAGATGAGCAGGAATATAATCTCATATATCTTCTGGCCGAGCTCCGGACCAAAACGTTTTATTAGGTCTGTACGTCCGTAAGAATTCGGCTTTGAAGTTAAATGCCATCCGCAACAATGGCAACAATAATATGCCCTTACGGGTCTCTTCCCGGTTTCTTCTTCAATGGCCTCAGCGTTATACTTAAGGAATCGTATCGCTTCTTTCTTGCTTCCGAACAACATCTTTTGATACTTGCACCCAGGGCAGTAGTAATGATTCTTCGTCGGTTTCATAGTCTATAATATTTAAAGTGTTAATAATTTGTTGTAAAAATGAGGAGGCGAGAAGCTTCCCGCCTACTCAAGCATTTAGTCATCGTCCCAGTCGTCATCGTCAGGGATTTCATCGCAAGGCCAAGTGTGATCACAGTCAGGACATACGTATTCCACGCCGTCACAGTAGGCATTATTCATGCCGCAGAAAGGACATTCTGTTGTCATCGTCTCTGTTTTTTAGATTTATAATACTTATGAATTCCATATCCTAATGCGCCAACAGCGGCAATACCTCCAATAATAGGGATGGCTGTAAGAACAACCGTACCTCCCACCATTCCAAATCCTCCCGCTGACAAGGCTCCGCCTCCAAGCCATGCTGTGGCTGCATTAGTAGCAGCAGCTCCAGAGAGTGTGCTTATGGCTGTACCAGTTGAAGCTGTTCCGAATGTTGTTGCAATGCCCATGGCGGCTGTTTGACCACCGATTGCAGTTGCCGTGCCGACTGCGGCACCTACGCCGCTCTTGATTTTATCCGTTGTCTTCATTGTTGTTGGATTTTTAATTTACGATGCAAAGTTAGTTAACAATTACGAATGTTTATTTCGTTAAAAGCCGCTATCTTCATTGGCTCTACACAGCGCAAAATTAAATTTTTAAAACGAATATTTACTTCGGTAATATAATATCAGCAATACTTACTGTTAAGTGTAGATAAGGCTTATATTACTTTTAATAGAATGATTAATTCGGCATATTAGTACATTTGACAAAATTCATAACTTCTAATCCTGTCCAAAATAATCAGCACAAAACGAATATGTTTTTCGCTATCGAATTGCAATTATGAAAATTTTTTTCTAATTTTGCACCAAAATTTATTTCTTATGAAAAAGGATACGGTAGACTATAAGAAAATTGATGAGCTCGGGTATCGTAGAGCAACTCGCCTGCGAAAAATTGAGCATGCGTTAGTTAATCATCCTGAAGGGTTAAATTGGGAGAAACTATGTGATATAATTGGCCTAAACACAGCATCCAAAGCACGTACATTACAGAATGATTTAAATGAATTGCGTGGGCTTTATTGTGGGAAACAGTACATTTCCCCCTCACCACATAAATTGGAGCTCAACGGAGGAGATTTAGCCTTTCCTGAGGCAGAATTCTCGTCAAATGATCGGAAACAATTATCATCTATCTGTCGATTGATCGCATTTTTCGACGGTGCTGTACCTATAAAAGAGGTATTGAATGTCACTGTCAGAGATGCTGAAGAAGCATTGAAAGGCATCTCTGATAGTATTGATATTTCTACGAATAGCAAGGAGATTACTTATATCAAGGAGATCTTTGAGGCCATTGAGGGCCGATACGTTTTAGATGTCATATTTCCGCGACTTAATGATGGGAATGAATTTCCATTCGCTCCATATATGCTCAAACGATTCAACAATAAATGGTTTGTCATAGGTCGTATGTATGATGACAATCCCTTTGATTGGACAGTGATTCCTCTTGCTGGTATACCGATACTGAACAAGCACAAAGGGGATTGTATATATTTGCCTAAGAAAGAGTTTGAAATCCGCGAAATCAAACAGCGCATTAGAGCATATTATGATAAGGTATTGGGATTCTATGTGCCCACCAACGAGACCGACCCGGATAAGGTCCCCCGAACTTTAGACGCGGAAAAATTGAAAACGGAAGACATTCTAATCAAGTGCACGCCAACGGCGCTTCGATTAATTAAAGAAAACCCTATCCATGACAGACAGTGTGTTTCAGAAGAGGATTCAGAGGTAAGGCTAAACCTTGTTATAAACCCCCTTCTCATTAAACGAATCCTTGGAATGGGAGATGAGATCGAAGTCATGTCGCCTCAGATTCTCAGGGAGGCGGTCAGGGATAAAATTCAGAAGACGGTTCTAAAGTATCAGACGAATTAAATATTCGTCTAATAGTTTTAACTTTGTGGCAAAATTATCTTATCTAATGAAACTTTTGGATTTAGCTAAAAGATGTGGCGTAACAATACAAGAAGTGGCGCGTACGATTGAGGTTCAGTTTAAGGACTCTCTTCCCGTAAGTGCATCTACTCACGTACCGGATGATTATATATCCAGAATTTGCACGATGTATGGGGCTCCCAAAATTACCCCTAATCGCGGCTCATTTCAGGAATTAAAGCCAGTCAATAAATCTATGCCTCAGCCCGCAAAAACGTTTGGGAGTGGAGAAGGCAAGACGATAAGATTAAACGTTATTGCAAAAGACCTAAATATAGGTCTTCAAACTATTTCGGAAGCATTTGAATATATTTTTCAGGGTAATACCAATCCAAATTCAAGAGTGACTCCCGACTTGGCAAAACGTATATACAATGCCTTTGGAAAGGAATTTGTCGCTCCTCAGCCTAAGGATTTCCAGAACAATACGAACTCTAAATCAACGTCTAAAGATGAGTCTATTGGAACAGGCATTAGTGGCAAGGCATTACTGAAATTCCTTAAAGATGCCGTAAATAAGAAGTGCCTCATGGCTACAGTCCTTGGACATAATACGGATAAGGGAGTGTATTTTGTAGATTTACTTGGATTCAGATCTTTATTGTATGAGAGTGAAGTAAAAGGCAATACACCGCTTAATGAAGATGACGAAATCGCCGTGGTACCGACAAAGGTTGATGGCAAGAATCAACCTGAGTATGTATTAGTTTCGATGAAACGTGTTGATAAAGTTAGAAATTACGAGCAACGAAAAATATCGAAACAACAGAGAAAAGAACAGGAAGAATTAGAGTTTAATCAATTAGAAATCAACTCTAAAATAAGTGGCACTATATCTGAAGTTTCAGATAGCTACGTCATTGTGGAATTCGGATTTCTTCATGGCATTATTTTCAAAAAGAACCTTTTCTGGGGCAATATTTGTCGTATTGATAGATACTTTAGTATTGGTACACAAATAGAAGCCAAAGTTATATATAAAGAGAAAGAAGAGAATCGATATAATATCCGTCTAAGTCATAAAGATTGCATCCCCAATATATGGGAGCAGATAGAATTAGACACTACTGAAAGTGGATCAAATGAGATCGAGGAGGCTGAAGTGGTCGAAGTTCAGGATGGGGGATTAATTATAAGCTTAGGTAACGGTTTTGAGGGCTTTTTACCAATTGGAGAAATGTCTTATGGCGATTATAAATATTATCTTGACCATGAGGAAGAGGCTACTCTTATCGATGTATTTGTCAAAGATTTTGATCCCAAGAAAAAAAGTATAATCTTCACACGTCAACCGTATTATGACGATGACTGGGAAAATATCGATAATGAGTTTCTCGTCGATGAAATTTATAACGGTAAAATCCTCCGGGCAAATGAAGAAGGTCTGCTTGTTGAACTACGTGAAGATATTGAAGCATTTGTGCCCCAAAAAGAATTATTTTGGCAGCGCACAAAGCAGGATGTATCTTTA
>JAIDQZ010000014.1 GCA_029062005.1 Muribaculaceae bacterium
ATCCTTCATGGTAACTTCTACAAGTGCGCAGATGCCACATCTGACCCACACTATCTATCATGGTCGCCTATTGACACTCCTAATCCGGACTTCCACCGCCCTGAATTCTTCGGCACCATCACCCTCGAATAATCTTCCCTCCCACTAATGATATTTTAGATACGGGGCACATTTATGTGCCCCGTATTTTTTGTGCCCCTCCAATCTCAATAATTCCATTCCAATCCTACATTATTATAAGTAATGCCTCATGAATAAATTTTTTTACACAACATAAACACTTGACGCGATAATTATAATTTTATAACTTTGCAAATAGACTCACGCCGTGCGTCTTCCGGGAGCGGAAGCGAGGCGGGAGGTAAATAAAAATAAAAGGCGTTTACTCGCGCTTTATTCTTGCTGAATAAAATCGCCAATTTAACAGCTGTCAAGAATATTGCAAAGTGGACGCTCACGGGTATGTATTTACCTATCCGGGCTCATTCTATGCCTTTATCGGCATGGAGTGGGTTTGGGGTATTAACATATCGGCGTGAGTATCTGCGTTGTTATTTGACAGCAAGGTGTTTGGCGATACCTATTCAGCAAATAGCAACGGTAAAGATACCCACGTCTTTTTTATTAACCCGGTCGCAGTGGGGTATTGGCGACATTTTTATTCCGCCATGAAAGCGACTGACCGACATAAACTAATTGATCGGATCAAGACCATTGAGGGATTGACTGACGATGAACGCTCGGCACTTCTCGGACTTCTCCGCGAAACAAAAACATACGGAATCGTATGGGAGGATAAGCCCGAAGACGTAGAAGAACGTCTGCGTAGCGAGCTGCCTGTACTCGTAGAGGATAAAAACCGAGCATTGACCGATGCGGGGCCAGATGCACCTAATCATATTCTAATTGAGGGGGACAATCTCGAAGCACTTGCCACCCTCGCTTACACCCACGCCGGCAAAATCGACTTAATCTATATAGATCCACCGTATAATACAGGCAACAAAGACTTCGTCTATAACGATTCATACGTTGATAACGAGGACAGCTACCGCCACTCCAAATGGCTCTCCTTTATGTCGCGTCGTCTTAAAATCGCAAAGAAACTCCTCTCAAAAAATGGAGTAATTTTTCTTTCTATTGATGATAATGAGCAAGCTGCGTTAAAGTTACTTTGCGATGAAATATTTTCACAAGATAATTTTATTGGCTCTCTACCAAGAGTTACAAAAAAATCAGGTAAAGCACATAGTGATGATATAGCACGCAATCATGACTATGTCTTAATATATTCAAAAAGTCCTTCTTTATCACTACGTGGAATTCAATCAGACGCGAAAGGATTTGATAATGTTGATGAATTTGTTAGTGAACGCGGTAAATATAAAGTCAATCAAACATTAGATTATGACTCGCTTTGGTATAATCCAGCTATGGATTTTCCATTGATTGTTGATGGGATTACATATTATCCCGGTGGAGATGCACAAGCGCATCTTGATAGGCACAAAGGAATACATAATCCAAAAGATTGGGTATGGCGTTGGAGTAAAGCAAAATTTGAATTTGGGCTTAAGAATGGATTTGTTATTTTCAAACGAGGGCGCAATGGGATAAGAATATATACCAAAACGTATCTTAATGCCTCAATCGAAAAAGATTCAAACGGGGACTATTATGTTGCGTATAAAGATAGAGAAACCAAAATGAGTTCTTTAGCCCTTGTTGAGAATGAGTTCTCTAATGATAATGCAAAAAAAGAACTTGGCAATTACTTAGATGCAAATGCTTTTGATTTCCCTAAACCCTCTTCGCTAATATATCAACTTATCTATCTAAGCAAAGTTCGTAATTGTACCGTTCTTGATTTCTTTGCAGGTTCTGGTACTACCTTTCAAGCAGTTGTGCAGTTAAACACTGAAGACGGCGGAAAACGTCAATGTATTATCTGTACGAACAACGAAAATCAAATTTGTGAGAATGTAACATATATTCGCTGCAAAAAAGTAATTTTTGGTAGTAAAAAAAGTAATGGAGATGAAATTGATGGATATGAAAAAAACAATCTCCGCTACTATCGCACGGACTTTGTAGGGCGCAGTCGCTCCATTAAGAATATGCGTCGCTTAGTTCAGCTCTCTACCGATATGCTCTGCATCAAGGAGAACCTTTACGCAGAGAAAAAAACTTTTGCCGGTCTGCCAACCTTCAAAAATATCTATCGTTTCTTCGAGCAAGGCGACAAGAAAATGCTCATTATTTATGACGAGCGATATGTCGATGAAATCGTCAAGATGATTGCCGCCGATACCGGCAGCGAGCTAAAGGTTGAAAAAGTGGAATCCGGCTCTAAGATTAAGGTATATGTTTTCTCTCCGAGTGAAGACCCGTGGGAGGCAAGTTTCGAGCCGGTCAACGACAAAGTGGAGCTATGCGCATTGCCACAGGCTATTTATAACACTTACAAGCGTATCCTTCCGAAACCGAAGCGTAAACTGCTCGAATCGGAGGAAGAAGATGCTCTCGCGGTATCTGAAGAAAAAATCGGTGGACTGTTTGCAGAGGCAACCGACGAAGCCGCTTTAGTAACTAAACAACGAGGCGACGAATGAAAACACTGAAATATCAACAGGACGCAATCAGCGAACTCACAGATAAGACGGTCAAGTTGCTCAATCTCGGTGGCTCTCGTCGTAAGATAGTTTTCGAGGCTCCGACAGGTGCAGGTAAAACCGTTATGACTTGTCAGACGCTTGCCAACATCGTTGACGAGTTACGCACTCGCGGCGACAGCCGCTTCAAGGAGTGCGCCTTTATATGGTTCGCTCCACGTAAAC
>JAIDQZ010000140.1 GCA_029062005.1 Muribaculaceae bacterium
GGGGGAATTGGGGTCGGGAAGTTCGCAGATCCGGAATATGTCGTTGCTGAGCGGAATAACTTCCACAACACCCTTTTTTGTCATCACACGGTATGATTCATTGCGCGTGCTATCCGTATGAGCTGAGAAGGCGGCAGCGGCAGTTGCCGCAGCCGCCAACGCGATGCTTATAGATGCTTTTCTCATTTTCTTAAAGCTCGATGTCTCCGTCTACTATTACATGCCAGGGCAGACCGTTGAGGGCAAGGGTCTCAAGGAATGGATCCGGATCAAACTCCTCTACGTTGTGGACTCCTGGCATTACCCATTTGCCTGTGAGGAACATCATCGCTCCCACCATTGCAGGGACACCTGTGGTATAGCTTACCGCTTGTGCACCGGTCTCCTTATATGCTTCTTCGTGTGAGCAGTTGTTGTAGATATAATATGTGGAGTCTTTACCCTGCTTGTCAATGCCACGTATGCGGCATCCGATCGAGGTCTCGCCCGTATAGTTTTCTCCGAGCGACCCCGGATCCGGCAGCACTGCTTTCAGGAATTGTATAGGTATGATCTCCTGTCCGTTGTACATCACCGGGTCGATGCGTGCCATGCCTATATCCTGAATCACGCGGAGATGCGTGAGATATTCCTGTCCGAATGTCATCCAGAAGCGTGCACGTCTGATGGTCGGGAAATTCTGCACGAGACTCTCAAGCTCTTCGTGGTAGAGAAGGTAGCTCTCCCTTTCTCCGATGTTAGGATAGGTGAGGGGCTGATGTATTTCAAGATTCTCTGTCTCTACCCATTTCCCGTCTTCCCAGTATTTCCCCTTCTGGGTTATTTCGCGGATATTGATTTCTGGATTGAAGTTGGTGGCGAAAGCCTTTCCGTGATTGCCGGCGTTGCAGTCTACTATGTCGAGATACTGCATTTCCTTGAAGTGATGTTTTGCGGCATAAGCCACGAAGACGGCGCTCACCCCCGGATCAAAACCGCAGCCGAGTATTGCAGTAAGCCCGGCATCCTCGAATCTCTTGCGGTATGCCCACTGCCAGCTATATTCGAAATGGGCCTCGTCTTTAGGCTCGTAGTTGGCGGTGTCGAGGTAGTTGACGCCACACTTCAGGCAGGCTTCCATGATCGTGAGGTCCTGATAGGGGAGGGCAACATTGATGCAGATGTCTGGTTTATGACGGTTGAAGAGCTCCACTATCTGATCCACTTCATCGGCATCTACGCTGTCGGTGGTGATGTTGGATGCCCCTATCTTGGCGGCAAGGGCGTCGCATTTTGATTTAGTGCGAGAGGCTATGACTATTTCATTGAACACCTCGGGATGCTGGGCGCATTTGTGCGCCACTACTGTGCCGACGCCTCCGGCGCCAATAATTACAACTTTTCCCATTCTTTTTTCTTTATTCTGATGTTTTGTCTGCAAAGATAATAAAAAATAGGCAGAAAATTATCTCTTCCGCCCATTTTTTACAATTATTTTTATATCCGCAATCGCTCATCTGTTCCCAGCCGATTGCTGATTGTCAATTACTGATTACTCATGATAATTTATCATTGCCAATCGATAATTGATCATTTAACATCGCCTGTCACCTCCCGACGATAATCAGCGGTCTGGCAGTAGAGAGCCCGATATACTGGAAGCCGGGATGCTCCTTGTGGAATGTATTCAGCACATATCCGAGCGAATCAGCATATGTGGAGCTTCCGGCAATTATGAAATATCTGTCTTTGCCGTCAGTGGCGATTACAGGGTTCAGGCTCCCTTTTTTCCGCAGGTCGGAAAGCATGGAGTTTGCATTGGTGGTCATTTTAAACATAGCCACGGCAAGCCGGTATGGTCCTGACTGAGGCCACTTCTCTCCGTCGGCAGGCTTGAGAAGCATATGCTGAATCTGAAGTGAGTCTCCTGCCAATACTTTCCAGTTGGTCGATTCCTCGCTGAGCAGCCGGTGACCTCCTGTCAGCAGATCATCATCCGGATCTTTCTGTTCTCTTTTGCTTTTAGCCGCATCATAGGCATCCCTGTATCCCTTTTCGGTAGGTTTGCAGGCCGCAAGTGTGATGAGAAGCAACAGCAGGGCTGTCAAGTTCTTTATTCTCATAATTCCATCTTTAATAACAGAAAATTGATAACTAATCGTTGATCATCAACCGGAGTATTTTTGTGGCGCGGGCAGGCAGCTTGTATGCTTTGTTCCCGTCTCGGAGCATGGTGTTTTCACCGTTCAATACGTCGGTGTAGACATCACCCTCATTGATAATCTCGGCATACCGGCTCATATCGAGATCAAGGTCTGCATCCTTTCCGTTGAGTATCACTATCACTTCCTCAGGTCCGTATTTGCGACGGTAGAGATATACGCCATTGGTAGGCATGAAGTGTTTCATATCTCCTTTCCCAATGGCATTTGAATTCTTTCTCCATCTGTTGATCGATGCTATGAAGTCGAATGCCTCATTCTGAAGTTCGCTTCTCCCTTCAGCGGTGAAATGATTCTCGCTGTCGCCGGTGAATCCTCCGGCGACATCCCTTCTTACATAGCCGTCAGACCCTTCTTTGCTTCCGTTCATCAGAAGTTCCGTGCCGTAATATAGCTGAGGAATGCCCGGTACGGTGAGAAGCATCGCTATCGCCTGCTTCCATGCCTCTAAATTTTCTGGCATTTCAAGTATGAAGCGGTCGGTGTCGTGGTTGTCGAGAAACCTCAGCACATTCATCGGATCAGCATACACATAGTCAAGCGCGAAGTGGTCATACACTTCATTGATGCCGTTCCATGACTGGGAGTCGGTCTTGAAAGGCTTCAGGTCAGCGCATAATATGCTCAGAGGAAAGTCCATCACCACCGGAAGGCGTGTGTCTATCCCCATTGAGGCGGCGATCGCTGATCCGGTCTGCCAGAACTGTTCCCCTGCCGGACTTCCATACCAGCATTCACCGACGATGTTGAAATCCGGATACTCTGCCTTGACAGCATCTATCCATTCCCCCATCTTTTGCATGTCGGCATAGGGATATGTGTCCATACGTATGCCGTCTATCTGTGCATCCTCTATCCAGAAGATCGAATTTTGCACAAGATATTTCATGAGATGAGGATTTTTCTGATTTAGGTCAGGCATAGATTCCACAAACCATCCGTTCACTGTAAGGTCCTTATCGTATTCCGAAGCATAAGGATCCGTTATGGTGGATAAGCGGTAGTTGGTCTGCTTATAGTCTCCCTGATGGTTAAACCAGTCGCTTGCCGGAGGATCAAGCGCCCACGGATGATGACTTCCGGAATGATTGAATATCATATCCATTATCATCTTTATTCCTTTCCCGTGGAGGGTGTCAATCAGTTCTGCATACTCCTTGTTGGTTCCGAACCGTGGATCCACGCGGTAATAGTCGGTAGTGGCATATCCGTGATAGCTGCCGCCCGGCATGTCGTTTTCAAGCACCGGATTCAGCCACACTGCCGTCACGCCCAGAGAGTCGATGTAGTCAATATGATCGGCTATCCCTTTCAGGTCGCCTCCATGCCTGGAATTCGGATTGTCTCTATTTATTTCAGATCGGTTTCTAAGGCTCTTCTCCTCCGGGTGTATCCCGCCTCCCGCCGCAAATCTGTCGGGCATGATCATATAGAGCACATCTGCTGCAGAGAAGCCTTGCGCTCCATTCATCTCTCTTCTCTCTTTCAGTTCGAAGTTGCGCGCTATTGTCTGTTTGCCCGACTTCCATTTCAGCTTCATCGCTCCCGGTTTTGTTTCCGGTGATATGTTGAGGTAGACATATTGCCAGTTCGGACTTCCGTCAAGTCTCACGACTGAATCGACCGTCACTCCTGGATAGTCGGTCGAAAACTCAGCCCCTCTGATATCTTTGCCATGTATCTGAAGTTGCAGTGTGGTGTCGTGCATCCCCGTCCACCAATATGGAGGGTCTATTTTATCTACAGAAATGGCTGCCACAGCCGGTGAGGCGATGGCAGCGCACAATAATAAAGTCTTATGTCTTCTCATAGTTTTAAACTTCTAAACATCAGCTTAAACTTGCGAAGTCGAGTCGTTTATCAGTCGATCTGGATGATGAGGTATGGCGATCTTTCCCAGAATGATTTCGGGTTGGTTATCTTGATGCTCTGGGTTCCATTGGCATTGTCAAGTATCTCATAGCTGCTGGCAGGAACATTTCCCCAGATCTTCACTTTCTTGCCTCCGGTGTTGATCACGCTCAGTGTGCGTTTGTCGCCGGCAGTGAAATAATTCTCGTTGAAGTCACCTTGAAGCACCTTTGTGGCGCTTAGGAATTTCTTGTCGATCAGACCGTTCTGTTTCAGTTCCTTATTTGTGCCGATTGCATAATACACGCGGTTGGCGAGGCTCTCTGCTGCACTGGCTTCAGCCTGAGCTTTTTCGCGGGCTTCTGTCTCTGCCTGAAGGTCTTCCTGTCCTTTGGCTACCTGACTGTTTAGTTCCGCGATTTCGGCGTTGGCATTCTCAAGCTGGCTGTTGAGGTCCGCAATCTTCTGCTCCTGCTTTTCTATACGTGCCTGAAGATCGGCTATAGTCTTCTTCATGACGGTGTTTTCAGAGCTGCTCTTGTCAAGCTTCGCCTGCATTTGTGCCAGAAGTTCTCTGTTTTTCTGTAGCCTGTCCTTTATGCTTTCCAAATTCTGACGCACTTCCTCTCTCCTGTCAAACTTTTCGCCTCCCTTTTCCATGCTGAAGAGAAGACCTTCCTGCATATTGATGGAATCGAGACCGTCATAGATGTCGCCCATCAGAAGAAGGAGCGAGTCATTCATTGTCGATGCCTGCTCATACTGCACCGATATGATCTGAAGGGAATCTACTGTGCCTTCACCCTTGTTGCCCGAACATGAAGCGAGCATGAGTGCTCCTAAAGCGCATACTGGAATTAATTTTTTCATAACAACAGATATTTTAGATTGTTAATATGTCTTGTTTATTTTATATCCTTGCCCTTGACAATTACAACAATCTCCCCCTTGGGAGTGTTCGCGGAAAAATAATCGCTGAGTTCTTTTAATGTGCCGTTGTGGAAGGTCTCGAATTTTTTTGAGATCTCGCGTGCCACGCAAGCTTCCCTGTCCTCACCGAAAGCCTCGGCAAGCTGGCGCAATGTGCGTGGAAGTCTCACCGGACTCTCGTAGATCACGGTGGTGCGCGGATCTGCAGCAAGTTCGGCAAGCCGGGTAGCCCTTCCCTTTTTTAAAGGCAGGAATCCTTCGAATGTGAATCTGTCGCATGGCAATCCGCTTCCTACGAGAGCCGGAACAAATGCTGTGGCTCCCGGAAGCACTGTGACCTCTATTCCTGCACGGCGGCATTCCCGCACGAGCATAAATCCCGGATCGGATATGCCGGGTGTTCCGGCATCAGATATCAAAGCGATATTTTCACCTCCTTCAAGACGTTCTGCAAGATGCTTCACTGTGGCATGTTCATTATATTTATGGTGACTCTGCATCGGGGTGTGAATGTCGAAATGCTTCAGAAGCACGCTGCTTGTCCGGGTGTCTTCCGCAAGTATCAGATCCGCTTCCTTCAGTGTGTTGATAGCGCGGATCGTCATGTCGTCAAGATTGCCGACCGGGGTCGGTACGATATAAAGCATAAATTCTCAATTCTCAATTAAAAATAATTCTAAATTCAAAATTTAAAATTCTAAATTAAGGAATCTATTCCCTGAATTGTGGTCTGAGTATCTCCATGAAAGTGGCTACATGAAGATTTTCTGGGTCCCACTCAAGTTCGCTGTAGAAATAGTCTTCTATCAGGGAATATTCCTCAATGTCTTCGATGAAATCAAGGGTGGAGTCAAACATCTTCATATTTCCGTCAAATAACTCACGTGCATACAGGAAACGGTCGTTGAGTGAGAACACTGATTTCAGTTTTGTCTTTCGTTTAAAGCTTTTGGCAGGTGTTTCTTCGGGGTTGCCTGTCTCCTCTACCATGTCGATTTCCGGTTCTTTCGCGTCCTCTTCCTCCACGTCGAAAGCAAGCATTATGTCATCTTCATCATTGGTGCCCGCAGCTGATGATTCATCCTGCAGCGGTTCTTCTCCTATCTCGAAGGCGGTGTTTTCTTCCATCGGATTAAAAAGCCTTGCTTCCTCCGACAGCCTGGCTGTCTTGTCCTTCAATAATTGGTACACCTCGGGCAGAGGATTCCCGTCACGTATTATTCTCAGCAGACCCTCGATTTCGATGGCGCTTTCAAGCATCTTTGTCACCATATAATTTTATTAAAGTATATAATCTATAATTATCATTTAAAATGTTTAGATTATTTGGAAGTGTCCTTTCATGAGAACCATTCTATGTCTCCAAAACCGATTAAACCCTCTAAACATCAACTTGAACTAGCGAAAGTTGTGCCTATTATAATAACAACTTCATTTGTTATATGTTATAAAGACAGCATAAATTATAAAAATAACTTAAAATTTGAGTCATGAACAACAGAAAGATAATTCCGGCTTCCGAACTCATCATCAATGAAGATGGGTCAGCTTTTCATATTCATCTACGCCCTGACCAGCTCCGCGACAACATTCTTCTGGTGGGCGACCCTGGACGAGTCTCTATGGTCGCGGAATTTTTCGATTCTATCGACTATGATGTCCAGTCGCGTGAGTTTCACACCATTGCAGGAAAATATAAGGGCAAGGACGTGATGTGTATTTCCCATGGCATAGGTTCAGACAATATCGAGATCGTAGTCACCGAACTCGATGCCCTCGCCAATATTGATTTTAAAACCCGTGAGGTGAAACCTGAACATCGCACTCTCAATATGGTGCGTGTAGGCACTTCCGGGTCGCTTCAGCCCGACCTTCATATAGGCGACTATGTGATAGCCGAAAAGGCTACCGGCACCGACGGTATCCTTAATTTTTATGCCCGTCGCGACGATGTGTGCGACCTTGACTTCCAGCATGAGCTCATGCGCCACACAGGATGGCTTGCTACGTGGGCTGCTCCTTACACTGTTGATGCAGATCCGGAGCTCGTGGAGCGTATCGGTGGCGACGATATGATGCGTGGTTTTACTATGTCGGCTGTCGGTTTTTATGCTCCTCAAGGCCGTAAGGTGCGCCTTGAGCTTGCCGACCCCGATCTCAATGCTAAAATAGAGAGTTTCCGTTTCCACGGACGCCCTGTCACTAACTTTGAAATGGAATCCGGTTGCCTGCAGGGCATGGCGAAACTGCTCGGTCATCGGGCTATGACTGTATGCTGTATTATTGCGGAGCGGGTGGCTACAAAAGCCAACACCGACTATAAGCCCCGCGTCCGCGAGCTCCTGCGCACTGTGCTCGACCGTTTCTGACAAAAATCAAAAAAAATCATAAAAGATTTGCAAATTCCGCTTTTTTTAAGTAACTTTGCAGTCGCTTCGAGGCAGATTGTTTGCCTGTAGCATATGATTGCCTTATGGTGTAATGGTAGCACACCAGATTTTGGTTCTGTTTGTCCAAGTTCGAATCTTGGTAAGGCAACAT
>JAIDQZ010000141.1 GCA_029062005.1 Muribaculaceae bacterium
AGTATTATTCGAGGGGGTGTATTCCAATTTGAAATGAGTGTCATCATCTTCACTAAGTCCGGCACTTTTCTTAAGATCATTGACAGATGGAAAAAATGCAAAAAACCTCAATTTTCCCTCTTTGTCATCTTTATTTGAAGGCCATCTGCAAGACTCTGAGCGATATGCCTCACCCATTCCCGGGGTCTGCGTAACCAACTGAGCTGAAAAATACCCAACCGGGATAGTGTCTCCCTTTTCATTTACATTATCCAGACTTGCGGCGGCAACATTGAATCCGTTCTTTTTGATCCTATCCAAATCGATATTGTCGTAAGATCGTGTTTCCACACCCGGCACTGATGTGAAGAAGAGTATCTCGGATTCATCATTTGTCAAGTCATGATCAGCCAAATCCTCCTGAGAGCAGGAGGAGAGCAGAATTGCCGACAGAAAAATCAGTCCGGTATGTTTAATCTTCTTATCGTTCATTGATGCTATGTGTTTTTTTAAGATCCGGGAACTCCTATTACGGAGGTTGTCGTCCCATTTAATCCTTGCCAGTCATTGACACTCACCGATACCCCGACCCTGTCACTGATGATCGGGTCTCCGGCTTTTGGAGATACATTGCCTGTGACATCCGGTCCGTGAACCCCTACGCCTGAAGTATAGTCAAGAGTGTAGCAGTACGAGTGACCGGGTTGCCAGTCGGCTGAGACAGGCAAGGACGCCCATCCGAACTCCTTCACTACGCTGCCTTGCGGAAGCCTGTATTCTCGTGTTCTTGCTGCGTTAGTGTAATATGTCCCGTCTGCTCCTTTGTAGAGTTGCCCGGGATTGTCTGTTATGGTTCCTGTGTTGTCTACAGCTAAATATACTCTCTGAATATTCATTGCGTTAAGACCCTGGCTATTGTCGAAATATGGATATTGCTGTTTGTCGTTGCCTCCCGGTGTCTTATCTAATATTCTAAGCAGGACACTGATATACATTCCTTCACTTGAGTTGGTATTGTCGTTTGAAAAGTCCCATCCGTCATATTTTTCCGGAAGCAGTATGGCGTAGTTGCCGGCACCCTCAGGTCCACCCATGATAGAGACTTCCGCTACAGTGTTGTCAAGTGCAATTATCTTGTCTCCTTCGCGATAGACATATTCCACATTTGCCTTTTCTTGATTCTGATCTATGGTCCAGTCTCCGGCTCCCTCCTCTGCTTTGAAATTATAAATGCCCTGGTTATGGATACATCCTATCCGTATGCCTGCGATTTCAATCTTGCAGCTCTTGTGCATGCTTTTCGCCATTACTTCGATTTTGCTCAGCTTATGATTGAATTCAAGGTTTATGCCGGAAAACATATTCTCCGCCATCGATCCGGTAGTGTAGGCGGCTATGAAATCCACCTGATCCGTGATGTTGGCTGCCACTCGGAAATTATTAACAGTATAATTGAAGTTTGCGACACCTCCGCTTACTGTAGATGTGTTTTCAAGTGTGGTCCCTGTATTCCTTGCTGGATAATATGCGAAAAATGTAAGTTCATCCTCTTCGTGTCCTGACTCCGGCCACAGGCAGTTTCCAGAATTGTAGACACCGTTGTTCTCATCCTTCTCTACGAGTTCATCCTTGATGAATTCCCTGAGGTTTCCATTAGTGTCTGCAAGTTTTGGATCAGCGGGGTTGAAAGCCGTGACATGAAAATTCTGGATATCCTCCTTCCCGACGGATTCCGCGCGACTTATGACTTCAGGAAGGGATGTATTGAAACGTATCAGTTTGCCTCCTGTACCGAATCCGGGTTCCGAAACTTCTTCTTTCGCGCATGAAGCAAGCAAAAGAGAGGCTCCAACTGTCATGTATGTAAATTTAAATGCATTCATATAGGATTGTAGGTTATTTGCGTGGTACGGAGATTTCTGTTTGTGGTCCCTCTATCCAGTCTGCTATTTCAAAATCGATCAGCACGTTGTCTTTTAATATTTTTTCTCCCGGCTTGGGATCTTCAGGATCTCGCCATCCGGCTCCTTCTGTATAATTGATTGTATAGATATATCTTTTCCCTGCTTCCCAGTTGACTTCAACAGGCACGGCTGCCCAGCCAAACTCCTTTATAGATTCACTCTGCTTTAGCTCATACCGTTGCCCTTGTTCAGTGACATATTCGTCTGCCCTGTTTCCCGGATAGAGTCGCGTCACAATTCTTCCTGAGTTGTCTACTGCATAATATATTACGTTCATGCTATCCGGATTTCCCGGATAGGGATATACAACTCTGCTGTTCTCGGAAATATTTGTTATTCTCATAAGAACGCTGAAATACATCCTGTCTGTAGAGTATGGTGTATTGTCAATATTCGGGTCGGAAAGTCCTTCCCATTTTCCATTGACAGTAGGTAGCACCATCGCATTGCCACCTATCCCCATTATCGAGCCGGCTGATTCTTGCGACCGGTGCTCAAGGCTGTTTATTCTGAATATCATGTCTCCTGCAGCCGGTTCATTTCCTGTGCCGGAACTCCCTGCTCCCCGGTAGATATATTCCACCTTGTCCTTGACCGTTTCATCGGCTGTTGCCCATGTGCCGGCGGTGGATGGCGCTGTATCGTCGGCTAATATAAATTCCCCTTCCACTACCGGATTTCCGATACGTACGCCTGCTATTTCGAAATTATAACTTGTGCTTGCGCCCCAGGCTCTCAACTCCACTTGGCAGAGCTGATGTCTGAAAGCAAGGTCTACGCCACCCATGAAATCTTTCAGTCGTTCGCCCGAAGCTTCAGCTGTGACAAAATCAAATTGTCTTGATATGTCAGGGTTTATGCGCACTTTGCCGAGACGATATCTTACTGCGACATTTGATTGTGTCTCAGTGCTCCTGTTGATTAGATCGAAGTATCCGTTCATATTCCCTTCAGGCAGCGGATTGCCGTTTGCCATTGATGTCAGAGAGGGCGAGAACGCGAAAAATCTAATTAATCCGTTGTTGGCAGGCCACACGTAGGATTCTTCATCAGGGGCTGATACAAAGGTGCCCCGGATTACGCTGCCATCACGTATGAAGGTCGCGTTTCCAAAATATGGAGCGACATATCCCGACGGATCTTTCTTTCTGTCAGGCATGTTGAAACATGTCACCTGAAACGACTCAAGCCTGTCAAGAGTCATATCCTGAGCCCTTGAATATGCCGCATCGGAAATAGAGGGCTTGAAATAAATCTCCCCTGTTTCCCAATCGTAGACGTCGGGCTCAGCCGCCTCCTTAGTGCAGGAGACGGCTGAAAAAACCGCTGCAAGAGCAAGATATGTCACTCTTATTATCTTCATGTTGTTGTGATTCTGTTGGCAGGGGAGAGATATTGTCCTCTCCCCGCTATACAATATTTACCTATTGTCATTCGGCCGGAACAGGAGTGCTGCTGGAAGACTCATCCCAGCCGGTAACGGAAACCGTGAACTTGATGCCGTCGCCGATGATGGGTGTGCCGGGCTTCGGATCCTCAGGATCCTGGACGCCTACGCCATTGCTGAAGTCGAGTGTGTAGACGTATTTCTTTCCACGTTCCCAGTTGACACCTACAGGCACTGCAGCCCATCCGAATTCCACAATCTCGTTGTTAGCACCCGCTGCTATTGATTTATTGGGAACTCTGCCGATGATCTTGTTGGAATTCTTTTCTTTTTCCAGGTATACGACATTCATCACTGTGTTGTTTCCGTATGGATACACCTGTGCAGTGTTTACTTCGTCGCCTGCAGGCTTCAGGGTCACGCGAAGGAGGATGCTGAAATACATGTCTCCTTCCCCGTCTGCACTCCATGGAAGAGGGTTCTGATCCGGATAGGGATCGTCGTTTCCGGTCTGGGCACTGTATTTAGGTGCTATCCAGGGATTGCGTTCTCCTCCCCATGCTCCATTAATGGTAGGAAGCACCATTGCGTTTCCTCCCTTGCCCATGATCGATTCTGCCTGTGAAGGTGTGGCATGTGTAGTGGTTGCGATTATCTGTCCGCCGGTTACGTTGTTATACTTACCCATGCGGAATATCTCATCACCTGCCCCGTAGATATATTCTACAGGAAGACGCTGGGGATTCTTGGAGATACCCCACTGGCCGCCATCCGCAAAATCAACACCCCCTTGTCCGTCGCAGAAATTGAAAATGGCATTTCCTGTGTAAGGTCTGCCTATCCTTACGCCTGCAATTTCTATATTGTAGTCATCGTTGCCGGAAAATGCCCTGAGTTCGATATTTGACAACTGATGCTTGAATTTCAATTCTACGCCAAGCTTCGCATTGTCTTCATCGTTAGGAATGTCTGCCGATATGTGCGACGTGATGAAGTCAACCTGCTTGGAGATGTCGGTTGCCACATAGAAGCGACCGAGTTTGAAACCCTTGTAGAGCGTCACATCCTTGAAAGTCGTGCTCTGCTGGCCTAAAGGATCAAGAGGCACATTGTCGTTGCAGAGATTAAAGAACTGTATTGCATTCTTGTAATTGGCAACAAGCGTATTGTAGTTCTGGGCGGTGGGGTCGAATTGTGTGATCGCCGCCTGCTGGATCTCTTCAAGCGAGGGTGCGTAAGCAAAGAATTCCACCTTGTCCGCTTCTTCACGGGAGGGCCACTTCTGATTGCTGCTGCTTGCATATAAGTTGGCGCCCATTAGGTAGAAAGGTTCGTCCCAGAACAAAGAGTCTGGAGTTATGCCGGACTCCGACATGTGGTTTGGTGCATAGGCAGACACGTAGAACGTCGCCGGATTGTTTGTGTAGTCCAGATCCGGGTTCACACGTGTAGTGACCCCTGCGCGGAAAGAGATTGGAAATCCTTCCCCGTTCCCCTTCTGAACCGTTGACAATTCTTCCTGTGAGCAGGAAGCGAGTACTATCATACCCCCTGCGGCTGCAATTAAAGAAAGTCTTTTCATAGATTGAGAGAATTATGTAATTATTGTTATTTGTTTCCTTTTTCCTTGTTGTTGTCGGTGCCTGTCACACCTGTATGTCAAAATGAAATGTATCCCAGCTGTCGATCTCTACGCTGACGCCTCCCTCATTAGGGGGAGGTGGAGGATCATCGGGAATCTCCGGTAGTTTAAGCCCGGGGATCTTGATGCTCACGTTGCGTGGGTCTTCTGCTTTGTTTACCTGATCAGACACATCGAATGTATAGAAATTACCCGATCTGTTTTTTAATGCTATATACACACATATCATGTGCGGTTTTTCCTCTCCGTCCGGAAGACCGAAGGTAAGGAAGTCGGAACGAAGGGATTTAAGTTCGTTGTCGGCTGTCAGCGTAAAGGTGTGTGATACTGCTTCTGATGTCGTCGACATTCTTCCCGGATAATAACCTCCTGCGAGTGAAGATATGGTACCGTCTATGTGCACTTCTGCGCTCTTGAGGTTTTCCACATCTGTGAATTCTACCGAGTACCGGCATACCAGCTCCTCGGGATACAACGTGATGGATTGCACAAAGCTTGTGACTTTCAGATCAATATCCCTGTTCTGGGCACCATATATCATGGTGGGAGTGGTGCGCAGAGGTTCTTCTTCCGTCCCGGGGGCACGGGGTATTCCGCGTGTAGAGATCCCCTGGCCAACGAGCACCGCCGTGTTGTCGGTGTAGATTTCTAATTCATTGTGGGAATGCTGATTGCGAAGGTAGTGCACATAGGGATCGTCGTTACTGTGGCAGATTGCCGTTTTTTTCCCTGCGTACGATCTGATGGTGCCTCCGTTCGGATCGTTAAACCAGTAGTTCATCACGTCATGCTCCTCTGAGTACAGATACAGTACTATCGAGGATGCATTGTGATCCGGAATACGGCTCCAGTCGAAATAGACCTCTACGTTGTCTGCTATTGTTGTTGGAGCGTCTTCGTTTAGATCCTTGTGTGTGCATCCGGCTGACAGCATGAAAATGCCGCTCAGTAAAAGGGCGGTGAGATTATGATTCGCTATTTTCATCGGTCACCTCCTTTCCTTATATTTTTATTGCCCTTTCCGATCAGCCATACAAGCGAGATCTCTGCTTTTGTCGGACCGAAAAACCTGAGTTTATATTCCTTGTCGACATAATAGTCATTGTCAAACGGGAAATATTTGATATAATTTCCCCCTATATAGCCCAGACCGATTGAGAAGTCAATGTTAAGTCGGCTTCCGATCGGCAACGAATAGCCGTATTCTATTCCTGTATTTACGAGACAGCGGTCCCAAAGGGTTCCTCCCGGCTTGCCACCCATATATCCGGTGTCGCCGAATTCAAGGTCGAAAGTAAGGACACCTCCGTATATGCCGACATGATGTCCTGAAAGAGGCTTCTCATGAGCTCTCTTCCCGAACCACCACCTGAGTCCTAAGTCGCCGCCGTAGATGTGCCAGTAGCGGTGGCGGCTGTCGTTGTCCCACCATGCATACATCCAGTCGCCATATAACGAAAGATTTTTGCCGAGATAGAATTCAGCGCCTAAATTAGGCACGAGAGCTGCGTCGAAGAGCATGTTGGTCTTGACGGCAAGATAGAAAGGTCTGGAATTTGCTGTCATGAAAGTGTCGGCAAGTGACTTTCCGGAGTCTTCGGTCATTGAAGATCCTGAGTATTCAGTAATCGATGTGACGGAATTACCTGATGTATCTTCAGCGACGGTTGCGTCAATTAGTTCTGATGCTTCTGATGTGGTTGAAGAGCCGGCTGACTCAGCACTGTCGGTGCTGTCAGGGTTGCCGACGTTCTCATATGCCGCAGTCTCGTTTCTATCCGTGCTTTTTGTGTATAGTGCTACAGCCACAGCATTTCTAAGCTGCGGGAAGACGTTGTTGTAAAGCCAGCGGTATGCAAATCCGTGGTCAACCTCCATCAGGCGTTTCTTCCTGCCATCCACAATCTGCCCTTTGGAGTCATAGATCCACAACGGAACATTGTCAAGAATATCTATGATTTTCTCACGCGACGGAACATCCTTATTCTCGTACACTATCCTGCGCAACTCGTTCCACGCCACGCCTTCCGGATAGGAGCGGATCTTTGCGGGATCTATATCCGTACGGGAAGCGATCAGTTCGGCTATGTTCCGGCAACGCAAACGTGCAAGTCTGTTGTTGGCTTCGTTTTGTCCGTCGGGAGATGCGTAGGCACGCACCACGATGCTGTCTATCTCGTTGGCTTCATGCGCCTTGCATACAAGCTCGATAAAGCTGTCCATCGCTTTTCGATTGTCGCCCAGGTTAGGATTGAATTGGCTGTAACCCACCTTGAAAAGCACCCTCGCAGAGTCTGCAAGAGTGTCAGCATGGGCATGTGATGCCAACAAGACTGTCAGCATTATAGCCAATATAATCTTCATTCTATATCGCATAAAGCAATAATATTCGGTTAAAATTCATTTGTCCTCTTCTCTTTGATGAAGGAAGAGCTTATGGTTGTAATTTCATGATGTCCGGCAATGCGCACAATGCTTGTCGGCTGAAATATAATTCTTTTTTATTCAAATTGCAAAGATAATAAATTTTTGTATGAATTTGCACCAATAATGTGGTCTTTTTGAT
>JAIDQZ010000142.1 GCA_029062005.1 Muribaculaceae bacterium
GCTCCATCGCCAAAAGTCAAAAATCGATCCAACCCAGCGACCCCAGGGGCTCTGAAATTTTATGAGATGGGGTCTAAAAAAGAAAAGTATTAAGGTATGTATAATTAAAAATATAAAATTATGAATGAAAACAAAGAGATTTCCTTTGCAGGAAAGGTAGTGAACGGATTCGGGATGTTGGTTCTGGTATTGCTGCTCCCTGTGATCATTGCAGCATCTTTTATAGTGCTTCCCGAGGAAGAATACTGGATTGCAGGAATAATCACCGGAATTTGCGTCATAGGACTTATTATCCTGCTTTGTGGTTTTTTTGTGCTTCAGCCTAATCAGTCTGTTGTGATGATATTTTTCGGAAAATATCGCGGTACATTCAGAAACACAGGATTCTATTGGGTGAATCCGTTTATGACAAAAAAGAAGGTATCATTGCGTATCAGAAACATGGATGTTGCTCCTATAAAGGTAAACGACAAGATCGGTAATCCTGTTATGATTGGTCTTGTGCTCGTGTGGAAGGTGAAGGACACATACCGGGCTGTATTTGACGTGGATGCCGGGGATATTAATTTGCTCAATGTATCAAACGATTCAAAAAACGTACAAGCTTTACAGGGAGATTCCGTTGCGAAAGCACTTAATGCTTTTGTGGCGATACAGAGTGATGCGGCACTCAGAGAAGTTGCCGGCAAATACGCTTATGATGAAGAGGGTGGCAAGCATGATGAGATCACACTCCGCAGTGATGGTGACGAGATCAACGAGCAGCTTGAAGCGAAGCTCAACGAGCGTTTGGCTATGGCTGGGATCGAGGTCGTGGAAGCAAGACTAAATTATCTTGCATATGCGCCGGAGATCGCGGCAGTGATGCTTCGTCGCCAGCAGGCATCGGCAATCATTGCCGCTCGTGAAAAGATAGTGGAGGGAGCTGTCAGCATGGTGAAGATGGCACTTGACCAACTCAGTGAGGAGCAGATAGTCGAGCTTGACGAAGAGCGTAAGGCTACAATGGTGAGCAATCTTCTTGTTGTGCTCTGTGCCGATGAGCCTGCCCAGCCTGTGCTTAATACTGGAACTCTCTATCAATGATCAATTACTAATGAGAAATGGAAAGAGATCATTTCTAATTAATCTTTAATGGGTAAACAGGCAAATAAGGGATTTCTTCTTCGGCTTGATGCTGAGATGATGGAACAGGTTGAGAAATGGGCTGCGCAGGAATTCCGTTCTGTCAACGGGCAGATCCAATGGATTATAGCCGAATCGTTGAAGAGACACGGAAGAATGAAAAAAGAATAGGCAATTTAAATGATAATAAGTTATGAAAACTTTTAAACCTAAGGCATGGCTGCTTCCCCAGCCGGTGCTTATTGTTGGCACATACAATGTAGACGGCACTCCTAATGCTATGAATGCGGCATGGGGCGGACAGTGGGACAGTTCGGAATTGATGATTTCAATGGGCAAACATGCCACGACTGAAAATCTTGACCGTTGTGGTGATTTTACGGTGGCGTTTGCAACGGAAGATACTTTGGTTGCCGCTGATTATGTCGGTATTGTGAGTGGAAAACAGAATCCGGACAAGATAGTACGTACTGGATGGAAATCATCTAAAGGTGAAAATGTGGATGCCCCGGTGTTCGACTGTTTCCCTATGACATTGGAATGCCGGATAAAGGAAAAACTTTATGAGTCTCAGACCGGCTATTATATCATAGCTGAAATTGTGAATATCGTGTGTCTGGAAAACTTCCTTTCAGAAGATGGCAAGCCTGACGTGGAAAAGATGCATCTCATTACTTTTGATCCTGTACATAATGGATACATTGTTTTGGGTAAACGTGTCGGCAATGCATTTCACGACGGAATGTCACTGAAATAACACATTCATTCAGCCATCCATACCCGAAGAGTGATTGCATCTTGCTCAAAACCTACCGGACGGCATACGAATATACGGTTGTTGAGCCAATTGTAGGGAGAGTTGATGTCACAATCAAATTTCGGGGAAGTCATGAAGTAGGAATCATCAGGTGCAAACCTGTTGATTCCTTCATTGCATACATGGATAGCCACGGAATCATTGGTTAATATAGTGTAGATAGCCCGGAGTTCGGACCTTTGCTGATCAGGATTTACTATCTGATAGTCTGCTCCTCCTGGGATTAACTTCCCGTTTACCTTCCCTGTCACTTCGCCTCCTGTGATGGGAATGGTTACGCTGACTCCATGTGGATTTTGACCGCCGTTGATTGCTGATCCTATTTCTGCACGAATGTCAAAGACATGGGTCAGCACAGGAGCCTTCGCTGAAATGCTGACACAGAATGCTATTGCCGTGCAAAGTGAGGCTATTGGTCTGTTCATAAAGAATAATTAATTCAGTAGCAGAAGGAGGAATAATGCCATCGGGAATGCTATCAGGAAAGAATCTATACGGTCAAGAATACCTCCGTGTCCGGGAATCCAGTGTCCTGAGTCCTTCACTCCATAGAAGCGTTTGATTTTAGATTCGAGAAGATCGCCGAGCGTTCCGAAGACACAGGTGAAGACACCTGTCGACATCCACATCCAAAGTGGTATGTTTTCCATTCCGAAGAATCCTGAACAGTATCTGTCAAGCAGGAATGCCCCCGCCAGTGTAAGGGCACATCCTCCGATAAAACCTTCCCATGTCTTGTTAGGAGAGACTGATGGGCATAGTTTATGGCGTCCGGTAAGAGATCCCACTATATAGGCGCCTGAATCGTTGATCCATAACAGTACAAAGATGAGCAGGGGAAGCCGCTCTATCGGACTGACTGTCATTAAGGCAAGCGGGAAGCCAAGATATCCTACTCCGAAAAGCGGAGCTTTATGGTAGTCTCCGTCTGTAAACTCTTCAAGGCTGACATCCCTTATCTTATTGCATGATAAATAGTATAGACATACAAGAATAATCCATATGCCGATAAGACACCATCTCCAAGTGAGTGATAGTACAGGGGTGAATTTGAAGATGCTTACGAACAGCAGTACGCATAGCGTGGAAAGTATGAATATTGGAAGTGTCTTACCGGAAAATCCTATGCTCATATTGTTGAGTTCGCATACTCCTATGGCGGCGAATGCAAGAGCAAGAGCGTAGATGGTCCACTCTCCGAATATGATGGCGAGGATTATGACTGCTGCATAAACTATGCCCGATGCGGCTCTAACTAAAAACTTGTGCATAAATAAGGGCTACTTTTTGTTATGAATACAAAATTAATAAAAAAGGTGGATAATCTTATTAATGTATGAGGATTAATTAAGAAAATTTGTTATTTTTGCATTATGATTGAAAAAATAGCTAAGTATTTCCCTGACCTGACAGACCGTCAAAGGGAGCAGTTTGAGTTGATGATGACTCTTTATCCGGATTGGAATGAGAAAATCAACGTCATCAGCCGCAAGGACATTGGTAATCTGGAGGAGAATCATCTTCTTCATAGCCTTGCCATCGCAAAGTTTATTCGTTTCACTCCGGACTCATCCGTGCTTGATTTCGGAACGGGGGGAGGACTTCCCGGACTTCCGTTGTCTGTGATGTTTCCGGAGGTACATTTTCATTTGATCGACAGGATTGGAAAGAAGCTCAAGGTAGCTGCCGATATAGCGGAAAAGCTTGGACTTGAAAATGTCACTTTCCAGCATGGCGACAGTGGCGAATGTCATGATAAATTCGATTTCGTGGTGAGCCGGGCAGTGATGCCGCAACCTGAACTTGTTAGATTGAGCCGAAGGAATATTTCCGGAATACAGAAAAATGCCCTGCCTAACGGAATTATCGCTCTCAAAGGGGGTGACCTTGGTGAGGAACTGAAAAATTTGAAGTCTTCAGAGGTGGTCGAAGTGTCTAATTATTTTGATGAGGAGTTTTTCAAGACTAAAAAGATAGTATATACTCCCTTGTAATGAGATTAAGTTGTTGAAATATGTTGAAGATAGCAAAATTCGGTTTTTATATGTTCGGTATCAACACATATGTGGTGTTTGATCCCGATGTGAAAGAAGCTGCCATTATCGACCCGGGAATGAGCCGTATGGAAGAATTTGATGCAATGGCAAGTTTTATAGAACGGGAAAGACTGACGGTGACCCATCTCATAAATACTCATCTGCATATAGATCATGCAATTTCAGATAACTGGGTTAAGGAGAAATACGGAGTGCCTGTAGAGGCTCATGCCGGCGATGCCCGGCTTGGTCTTCAGCTTGCGCGGCAGGCACAGGGATTCGGTATTCCCGGTATAGAGGGTGCGGTTGAGATAGGTCATGAGCTTAAGGAAGGGGATGTCATAAAGATTGGAAACGGCAGACTGAAAGTGCTTCATGTGCCGGGTCACAGTCCGGGCAGCATATGCCTTTATGACAAAGAAGATGGATTTGTCATTGTAGGCGATACTCTGTTTAAGGGGAGTATAGGACGGACAGACCTTATGGGTGGCAACCACCGTCAGCTTGTGGATGCCATAAAAGACAAACTTATGACTCTTCCCATGGAAACCGCTGTTTATTCCGGACATGGCGAAGCGACTACCATAAGACGGGAGTTTGATACTAACCCTTACCTGATATAATTGGAATAGAGTTTAATTGACAATAGACATTGCAGTGTCAAGGCAAGAGTAAATATTTGATATGGAGGCTATACATACAAGATTGATAAATCTTACCGCACTATGTGCGGAATTTTGCAATGCGATTGAGAATTGCGGGGAAATGGAACGCTCAGAGCTTGTTAACGCCCTGCTGGGTTATCTTCCGAGGATATATTTTGAGTTTCACGACATAGATGCAGGAGTAAGCGCTTCTCTTGACGATTGGGGTATGGGAGTCAGCGGTCATCTTGACGAACAGCAATATGAATCAGCGAGAATGCAGCTTGCGATAGCATTTGGTGAAGAGGATACTTATCTTGAGACATTTGAGAAAGATATGAAGTATTCGGACACTCCTATAGCTGCATCTGTCTCGGAAAATCTTGCTGATATATATCAGCCTCTTTATGATTTTGTAGTGGAGGTAAGGGAAAGCGAAGGTAATAACCTTGAAGATGCCTACCGCGCTTGCAAGGATGCATTCAGGGAATATTGGTCACAGACACTTTGCAATGTGATGAGGGCTTTGAACGCAATATATAGTGAATGATACTCTGATTTTCCGAAATATCACAGCCCGACTCTATCCAACCAACAACCTCAAAACTAAACAACCTCAAAACCCAACAACCTCAAAACCCAACAACCCCAAAATATGATACATAGACTGATGAAATGGATGGATGCTTCGACCTGCAACTTTCTGGCAGTAGCGACCATCCGGAAGGAATTGGACAATGCAGGCTTCATTCAACTCGACCCACGCGATGAATGGGAGCTTGAATGTGGTGGTAAATATTACGTGGTGAAGAATGATTCAGCTGTTTTTGCCTTTATAGTGGGTGTGGATGCGCCCGGCTACTCAGGTTTCAGGATAATTTCATCCCACAGCGATTCTCCAGGCTTTAAGCTGAAGCCGAACTGCGAGATATATGGCGAAGGGGGAGTGGTAAGCCTGAATGTGGAGAAATATGGTGGCGGAATCCTTTATACATGGTTTGATCGTCCCCTTTCCATATCCGGTCGTGTCATGACGATGGGGGCTGATTTTCTTCATCCGCAGACTACATTAGTCGACATACGGCGTCCCATATGCACTATTCCGCATCTTGCCATTCACTTTAACCGTGAAGTAAACGAGGGCAATCGGCTGAGTGTTCAGAAAGACATGAAGCCGGTGGTAGGATACTTCACTCCCGAGCAGATTTCCTCCTATAAGCAGCATGGAGGAGTGGTGAAATGCTTGGTAGCCGAGCATCTCGGTATTCAGCCTGAAGAGATAATAGACTATGAACTCAATCTTTATCCGTTGGAGACACCTCAACTTATAGGGGTCAATGAAGAGTATTTCCAGAGTGGGCGTATAGATGACCTGAGCATGGCCTTTGCCTCTCTTGAGGCGCTTCTCCGGGAATGTGACACTCCATGTGGCGCCACACGTGTCATGGCTGTCTTCGATAACGAAGAGACAGGCTCCGGAACAAAGCAGGGTGCACATTCTCCGGTGCTCCGCATGATATTGGAGCGCATCTGCCTATGTGTAGGATTCGGACCCCAGGCTTTCTATAAGACCATTGCAAATTCATTTATGATTTCGGCTGACGACGCTCATGCTTGGCATCCGAATTATAATGAAAAGTATGATCCTACCAATCATCCCGTCATAGGAGGAGGTCCGGTTGTGAAGATCAATGCCAACTGCAAGTATATGACTGATGCTGACGGAGCTGCTGTCTTCCGGACCCTTTGCGAGGAAGCGGGAGTAAAGTGTCAGTACTTTGTCAACCATTCAGATGTGGCGGGAGGTTCCACGCTCGGAAATATTCTGACAGCGCAGCTCGACCTCCGGGGTGTGGATATGGGCGCAGCTATATGGGCTATGCATTCGGCTGCAGAGACTGCCGGTGTTCAGGATCATATTGATGTGGTAAAGGTATTCAGAAGATTTTTCAGTTAGTTTGAATCGGGATCCATTTTTTATAAGTGGATTAATTCGCTATAACATATCATGCAATGAAAAAGGCTGCTCCCTTGATTGTGGGAACAGCCTTCAATCTTATTTTTTTATAATCAGTTTGCTGGAGCCGGAGCATAGCCGTCTTCCACACACACATAGTGGCTTGTGGGGTGATCACATGCCGGACACTTTACCGGAGGTTCTGTCCCGACGTAGGTGTAACCGCATACGAGGCATTTCCATGTCACAGGTTTTTCACGTTTCCAGAGTGTTCCCTTTTGAATCATGTCAAGGAACTTTGCAAAACGGTCGTAGTGGAATTTCTCTACGCTTGCTATCGCTTCGAAATGAGAGGCGATTTCGTCAAATCCTTCTTCTTTAGCTGTTTTTGCGGCATCCATATAATAGTCGTATCCACCTTCCATCTCTTCCTTCATCGCTGTCTGGATGTTGTCGGTTGTCTTGCCGAGGAATCCGGCTTCCGTAGCTACTGATGCAGTGACTTCTGTGTTTTCCAACATCTTCAGAAATACTTTTGCATGGTGGAGCTCGTTGTCAGCTGACTCACGGAAAATCACTCCTACTGGGAATAAACCTTCCTTGTCTGCTATTTGTGCGTAGTAGATATAACGTGCGTATGACTGTGTCTCGTTCAAATAAGAAGCACATATGAGTTGTTCTGTCTGTGTGCCTTTCAGACTTTTTTCATTAGCCATTTCAATCAAGATTTTAATAATGTTGAGGAATGAAGATTGACCGTCATTCCGGTTTCGGTCGTTATTGCTAATAAAACAAAGAGATGAGCCTGCAGGTTCACCTCTTTGTTAAAATTTCTTTGTTTTGAGACACTCTTAAAACAAAAATCTGAAGAAACTGGTCAAATTATGGTCCGGTCTTTTATGAGATGGGTCCTTAAAAACTATTTCTGCAATATATATGTGCGTCGGGGAGCAAGCAGTCCGGTAAGTCTCCCTTTCTTCACATAGAATTCTTTGCCGTAGACTTTGTCGCGGTATTTTCCGTCGGGCAATGAAGTGGCTACATCAAGCGGTTTGGAAAGTCCGCTCAGATTGATCAGAGCTGCTCCTTTCTTGCCTCTGTTGACTGCCAACACTTCTCCGTCTGAGCACGTGCTGATGTTTTCCGGTTGTCCTGCCATCTCCTTGCGGAAATGGTTTACTGCTACAACTTCAGGATGGAAATATTCATCGTTGCCTGTGTCACCCAGGCGGTTGTTGCCCCAATAGTTGTCGCGAGTTGATCCGGCAGGACGCGAAAAGAAGAGCGGAGTGCCTTTGTCTCTTGCTGTCAGGAATACCCATGCCGTGCGTATTTGATCGTCCGTAAGATGAGCTGACTCATGGGCATTGCAATAGGTGTCATGACTTTCCACCCATGTGGTCAGACTTTCAGGAGATGCTGAGTGACGCCAGTCTATGATGTCTATGTCTTTGGCTGAGCCTTTTTCAAGCATTTCACGGAGCACCCAGCCGTAGCTTGAGGCTGTCTGTCCGAAATATTCCTCATATTCCTTTTCCGGCACATTCTTGTCTTGAAGCACCTCTCCATATACAAAAAGGTCCTCGTATGGCACATTCAGTCTTACTCCCTTCACTGCCTTCTGGCCGGTGGCGACATCCCAGAAATCATTTTCGGTCACTCCAGATGCGGTGTCCACCGGATCTGAATGGACTCCGATATGTTTGGCTGTATCATATCGGAATCCCCTGACTCCAAGGTCGAGAAGGTCGTTGACGAATTGCATATAATACTTTTGAAAATCCTTATTTTCGGTATTGACGTCAGGCAATGCACCGGATCCCCAGAGGGTGCACTGGTAGCGGTCATTATAATCTTTCACGGGATTAAGTCCTTGTGAATGGTATAGCTTGTCTCTACCACCTGCGGCATTCACAAGGTCATCGCTTACCGCGTCAACGTCGAAAGCGGTATGGTTAGGCAGGACATCTACGATCACGCGTACATTATATTTTGCAGCGGAGTCCATCATTTGCTTTATTTCATTTCGAGACCCCACGATATGATTTCCTATTTTCCAATCGGTAGGCTGATAGTAAAAATACCATTGTCCTTCCTTCTCATTATCTGAAAAAAGCATACCCTTTGAGCCTTCAGGATTCCAGCATTGCTGCACAGGAGAGGTCTGCACCATTGAGTAGCCGGCATCAGCTATTTTCTTCATGTTTTCAGCTATGTTCCTGAAGTTCCAGCTCCAGGCATGAAGGATTGTCTCCGTTCCTGAGGGATGTATATCAGAATATTTAATAAGTTTATCTGGAGCGGAATTTGCTGACATGGCAAGTGTCAAGGCTCCTGTGAATATGAGATACTTTTTCATCGCAATGATATTTTAATAGTGTTCGATACCACAAATTTAGCAAAAAGATTCTTAAAAAAGAATGCTGATTGGATTAAATTATTATTACAAAAGAAAATTTCCACCTTTTATTGATTGATAAAGCAGGTTTATAATGAATTGAAATTCAACAAAGTGCATTATGGTACAAATTTTGTGCAAAATGTTAAAATTTATTAAATGTGTATTAATCCATTGAAAAATAGTATAAATAAGTTGCGCGTGTCACAAAAATGTATTATTTTTGCAACATAGAAATTCGATAGAAACCTGACAATGAAAAATAGAATATATATATTGCTTGCAATGTTTTTGATGTGTGGTCTCTCACAGATAGCATCAGCTAAGACTCCGAATGTTCATGCTGAGGCACACAGGCATCAGCTTGCGGCAGCTAAAAATATTGGTCTCGACAAAAGCACTATCACCAGAATGGTGGAAGAGGATATTGCGGCTCGTGAGAGTATCAGGACCATGAGTGCTGAGACCGAAGAACTTCTTAACGATTTACTTTCAGAGGCAAGAAGCCACCTTGGCAAAAGATATTCAAGGGGAAGCAAAGGTCCAAATGCATTTGATTGCTCAGGATTCTCAAGCTATGTCTACCGTCAGTTCGGATATTCTCTTTCGCCGTCATCGCGCGATCAATACAATCAGGGTGAGAAGGTTGACAGGAAGGATCTCAGAAAAGGTGATCTTGTTTTCTTCAAAGGTCGCAGTGTCAAGGGTGGTGTAGGTCATGTCGGTATCGTCGTTAATGCGGATGAGAAAGGTAACTTTACTTTCATCCATGCTTCCACTTCCAGAGGTATAACGGTATCCAACTGCAATGAACCCTACTACGCTTCGCGATATGTAGGGGGGAAAAGGGTCGTGAATGAGTAAGGGAAAAATTTATCAGCATACAAAATAAAAGGGTCGGTGACGATCCTTTTTTTATTATCCATATGTTTTGAATTCCTCAACTTACACTAATTCAAGTTGATGCTTATTTAGACAATTCAGACCATGTAAATCAATAGTGCATTATTTAGACTGGGTCTAAATAATATTAATAGATTGTTGAAAATCAGAGGTGATAAAAAAAAGATTGGAAAGAGGTCGGAAAACGTTTCTTTATTTGAAAAATTTATCTTAACTTTGCAAACGTTTTCGGCAATTTTTAGTCCGGACTTCATAAAGATATGAACGGAGATTACAGAGACAAATGGAACAGATGCCTCGACATTATTCGCGATAATGTCGGGGAAGAACGTTTTAAGACCTGGTTTTCTCCTGCCAGGGCGGTCAAATATGAAGACAACAAACTGACTCTTGCCTTGCCTTCCAAATTCTTCATGGAAGAGTATGAAGATAGGTTTCTTGGCTTGATATCAAGTGTTCTCCGGAAGGAATTTGGTCCTGACATAATGCTCGGCTATGAAGTGGAGGTCATCGGAGGAGACAGAAAGTCTGCCCTTAATTACTCCAGCCCCATGCGGAGTAATGCAGTCGACACTAAATTCATGCAGTCCATACAGCAGTCGCCGTCAGACTTCATGAAGTCGACAGGTGCCAAGACGGTGGAAGTGGATCCGCAGCTGAATCCTGCCATGACTTTTGAAAATTATTGTCTTGGAGACAGTAATAAACTTCCATATACAATCGCTCACTATATTGCCGAAAATCCTAATAAGTCGGATTTTAACCCTTTCTTTCTGTATGGATCGGTTGGTGTCGGGAAGACTCATTTGATTCAGGCCATTGGCATCAGGATAAAGGAGCGTAATCCGCGTGCCAGGATCCTGTTCCTGCCGATGCGCCAGTTCCAGAACATGTATGTGAATGCGGTAATGAACCAGAAGGTGCCTGTTTTCATAAACTGGTTTCAGCAGGAAGTGGATGTGCTTCTTCTCGACGACCTTCAGGAGATTGCCGGTAAGGCGAAGACTGCAGAAACGCTTTTCCCGATTTTTAACCATATGCACCATAACGGCAAGCAGCTTGTCTTCACATGCGACAGGCCTCCTATTGAACTCGATGGTATCGAGGATAGATTGATCGACCGTTTTAAATGGGGCGTGACTGAAGAGCTTCCGAAGCCGGACTATACATTGAGGAGAAACATACTCAAGTTCAAGGCTCAGAAAAACGGTCTCGAACTTTCTGATGAAATTATTGACTGCATAGCAAGCGGAGCGACCGGAAGCGTGAGGGAACTGGAGGGTATCGTGATGGGACTTCTCACAAGGTCGATCACTCTCAATTGCCCGGTGACGCTTGAATTGACAAAAGACGTGATGCGCCATACAGTGAAATCGGCACCCGCATCAAAGCCCGTCAACTTCGACATGATAGTCGATGCCACTGCGGAATATTATAAGCTGAATCCCGACGTTATATTCACCAAGAGCAGGGTTCGTGATATCGCTGATGCACGTCAGATCATCATGTATCTCAGTCATGACATGACCGGATTGTCGTCTTCTGCAATCGGAGCAAAGCTTAACCGCAGGCATGCTACGGTGCTTCATGGAATTACGGCGGTTCAGGATAGAATCACATACGCGAGGGATGTTCAGGATGCTGTGACCGCTATAAGGATGGAAATAAACAGAATGGCTAAATTATAAGGGCAAACCCAATTGGGCTTGCCCTTTTTTAGTCAGGTTGCATCTAATCTTTACATCTTATTTTTCAAGTGTGTAGGCAATCGATTCAAGTAGAAGCGTCATGTCAGTGCGTGATGCGCCGAGAGGTGTCAGCGTTTCCATGTCGGCAAGGATCTGTGATTTCCACAGCCTCTTTTCATCGTTGGGGCGAACGGTGAGCCGATAAAGCCTTGAAGCCTCCTCCATATTCTTTTTAAGAAATGCGATGTGTCCCATAAGTCGGTAGTCGCTTTCCGTCAGATTGATATTGGATATCATTCTCATTCTCTTTTCAGCGTTTTCAAGGTCAGACAGGTGGAAAGAGCACAAAGCCATTCTGCGGATTACTTCCGGATCATCAGGAGTTTCATAATCCACTCGGTAAAGTTCGCGTAGTGATTCATCCCACTTTCCCGCATCGGCAAGAGTATCGGCGATGAGAAGTGAAAGGTTGCGGTCAAAGGATCCGTCTTCCGGTTTTGCCATTTCAAGATATTCCACGGCATTGCGGAAATCTCCCGAACGTCGGTAGCAGATGCCCAGACGGCGTGCCAGCCAGCGGCTTTCGGGATTGAAAAGCTGGGCTTTCATATAGGCTTCAATTGCATCACGGTTGCCATCATTTGCCTTTTCAAGACAGAATCCGATTTTTTCCCAGATATGGGGACTGGCTGCTGAATCGTTTGCTACAGTCTGGAGCAGAGGCAGGGCATCTGAATAATATCCACGTTTAAAATAGAACTCAGCGATCGGTGCCACTTCATCAGATGATTTCATAATGGATGAAATCACTGGAATCGTCATGAAATCTATAGTCTTTGCATATGGATCAAAAAATTCTCCGCGTTTTGGATAAAGCTTATGGAACCGGTAAAGATCTCTGGAATATCGTGTCAGCTCTTCTTCATATTCCAGACCTGCCTTCAAAGCTTTCATTTCGAGCATTTGCTCTTTCATCTGCTCTGTCTGTGCTTGCATCTGAGAGAGTACCATTTTTCTTTGAGTCTCAGGCATTGATGCAAGTGAAAAAGCAAATGAATACTTGTCGGAGTCGCACATAAGTCCGCTCATTTCCAACAGCGTTGACACTCCGTCATCGTTGGTGGTGTGAAGGGGGCGAAGCATGGGATGCTGCACAGTGAAAGGAAGAAACCAGTTTCTGATCTGGCGGAAAAATGGAAATCCTTTCAGATTTGAAAATGCTACCATCATCACATCTGCTCCGTCAGACTGCATTTCGGTCAATGCCCTGAGTTTTTCTTCCAGTCCCGAACTTCTAAGAAGTTCCTCCCATTCTGGATTTGCCTCAAGATCTGCAAAGGAGGATTCCTCAGATGCATCCTTCAGACGCTTTATTATGTCCGGACCGAACTGCATCAGCCCGGGAATCACATCACGTTGCATCTTCCTCGACACCCTGTCGGTATCTTTTGTACGGATTGTGATCTTTATTACGTCCCTTATTTTTTCTGACATCCCCTCTATGTCGGAAAGTGATTCGAGAGCCTGGATTAACAGAGTGTCGTCCGCTGCCTCTTCAGGTCGCCGGCTGAGCGAAAGCACGAGCGTGGCAAGGGCTCGCGCCGAAATACCGGTATCTTCAATTTTTGAGAGACTGATTAGGGCGAGAATGGCATCGCGGGAGTAATATTTCATGAGCGAAAGTCCGATTGCCGCTATGACCAGGGCAGATGTGGTATAGGGGAGAAGTCCGTTTTTGACTGCCTCTTCCGTCATCGTATAGTCATCTCTTGAAAGAGAGTCTGCGGTCCAGAATATATTGAAGATCTTTTCCTCTTCCTCCTCTATCTGTCTCATGACGGAGTCAGGATATTGTCCGGCTGTCAATGCAAGGTCTGCAATTGCTTTCAACTCTGTGATTTTCTGTATCACGCTTTTCAGGTCGGAAGATCTGAGACGGCACATCCTTAGAGTGGAGAAGTATATTTCCGGAGAGTCGGTGGCGGAAGCATCCTTGTCGATAATCTGCGCTATGTCGTATAAGTTATGTCGTATGTCTGCAAGCATTGTTTCTCTTCCTGGATCAGCGAGTCCTCTTGCAAAGTATTCAAGCATATACTTGTAGGTGTTCTCGGCTTGGGAGAGCCTGTTCAGCACGCCCGGTATCGGAGTCTCTGCAAGTCGCCTTCTGAGAAGGGTGAAGCAATCTTTATATCTGCCTGACTCCAAAAGTTTTTTTGTCTGTTCTGGAAGGGAATATCTGGTCTTGTCTTTCATTTTTTCATAATAATATTTGATGGAATGGAGGAAAATGACTCCCCATACTATAAGTTAGAACAAATTAAATGCCAAAAATCGTTGAAAGCTCCATATTTTTTATTAATTTTGCATTTCAATATATACACTTAAAATATTATTATATGGTAATACAGAGATGGCAGTCGGTTATGTTGCTGATCGCCGGGGTTATGATGGGAATATTCTCCTTTTGTTCACTCGGACAGATACAGTCAGAAGCCTATACATTCAATGTCACGGCTCTCGGCATCTGTCGGGAAGGGATTGCTACAGCTCCTGACGAAGCGACAGGCATGAGCACAATTTTCCTTTTTATTGTCTCCCTTCTGGCGTTCATACTTCCGATAGTGGACATTTTCTGCTTTAAGAATCTGCGTCTTCAGAAGAATGTGGCATTGATTTCAGCTCTTTTTACGGTTGCGGCTGGAATCATAGTTGCGTTTACATCATCCGGTTTCGCTTCAGGTTTCGGTGAGAATGTTTCATGGAGCATCTTTATTTGCGCTCCCATTGTGGCATTGATAGCCGATATACTTGCTTTCCGTCTTATTACAGCTGACGGTAAGAAGCTGCGTGCGGCTGACAGACTCCGGTAATTTAACAAGAATATAACAAAGAACTTAAATCCTGACAAGGATCTATATATTTGTACTGATATGGCAAAAGAACTAAAGAATTTCACAAAAAGATCAGACAATTATTCCCAGTGGTACAACGAACTTGTAGTAAAGGCTGACCTCGCCGAACAGTCGGCGGTGCGCGGGTGCATGGTGATCAAGCCCTATGGCTATGCCATTTGGGAAAAGATGCAGCGTACGCTTGACGACATGTTCAAGGCTACAGGACATCAGAATGCTTATTTCCCTCTTCTCATTCCGAAATCTTTCCTTTGCCGAGAGGCTGAACATGTTGAAGGCTTCGCCAAGGAGTGTGCTGTAGTGACCCACTATCGCCTCAAAAACGATCCCGATGGCAACGGCGTGGTGGTTGATCCCGAGGCAAGACTTGAGGAAGAGCTTATCATTCGTCCTACTTCCGAGACAATTATCTGGAATACATATAAGAACTGGATTCATTCATATCGTGACCTTCCTATCCTTATCAATCAGTGGGCAAACGTGATGCGCTGGGAAATGAGGACAAGGATGTTCCTGCGCACCGCGGAGTTCCTTTGGCAGGAAGGGCATACTGCCCATGCTACGAGGGAGGAGGCAGAGGCAGAAGCAAGGAGGATGCTTGAGGTCTATGCCGACTTTGCTGAAAACTATATGGCTGTTCCTGTGATCAAGGGTGTTAAATCTCCCAATGAGAGGTTTGCCGGAGCTGTCGATACATTCACTATCGAGGCTATGATGCAGGATGGCAAGGCACTTCAGTCAGGCACGAGTCACTTCCTTGGTCAGAATTTTGCAAAGGCGTTTGACGTGACATATATCAATAAGGAAAATAAGCCTGAATATGTGTGGGCTACTTCTTGGGGTGTTTCTACTCGTCTGATGGGAGCCCTTATTATGACGCATTCCGATGATAACGGTCTTGTGCTGCCGCCGCATCTCGCTCCTATTCAGGTCGTGATCGTGCCTATCTACAAAGATGCTGAAGGGCTTGCCAAGATTTCTGAGAGGGTCGACAGTATAGTCAGCAATTTGCGTGCGAAAGGTATTAGTGTTAAATACGATGATGCCGACAATAAGCGTCCGGGATTCAAATTTGCCGACTATGAGGTGAAGGGAGTTCCTGTACGTCTTGCTATCGGTGCCCGGGATCTTGAGAACGGTACTGTGGAAGTTATGCGTCGCGACACTCTTGAGAAGGAAACTTTGCCGCTCGATGGAATCGAAGATACCGTGGTTGCGCTTCTTGAGGACATTCAGAAGAATCTACTTGAGAAAGCTCGAAAATATCGCGAGGAAATGACCACAACAGCAGACACTTACGAGGAATTTAAGGAAAAGATCGAGAAGGGTGGTTTCATACTCGCTCATTGGGACGGTACGCCCGAGACTGAGGAAAAGATCAAGGATGAGACTAAGGCTACTATCAGGTGTATCCCGTTTGAGGGAGACATGACGCCTGGAGTATGTATGGTCACCGGCAAGCCTTCTGCCCGTCGTGTGATTTTTGCCCGTTCCTATTAAGACCCCATCTCATAAAATTTCAGAGCCCCTGGGGCGGTTTTGGACGAGTGATTTTTGCAAGTTGAAGAAGGAATGATGCGGGCATCATGACTGATGAGACTTGGCGAAAAGCACTGTCCAAAACCGAGCCGATTAAGCATATTTTGAATATATTAGAAATTAGATGGTCTTAAAGGCCGTAAATGATAAATATTAACAATGACTCTTCAATCATCAAATTCAGAAGCTTCCCGGGAAGTTACCCAAAGCCTTCGCTGGCTTGGGCGCTTTTTGTCCTTTGGCTCAGTCACATACCTCGGTATGCTCCATCGCCAAAAGCCAAAAATTGATCCAACCCAGCGACCCCAGGGGCTCTGAAATTTTATGAGATGGGGTCTTAAGTTAAAGATCAAATGATATGAAGAAGACTGCGCTTCTGCTTACCGCCATTGCTGGGATTTCTGCATCTGCAACTTCATATGCTTCCCGGCTTGAGGCTAAGGATTATTGCGACCTGAAGATCTGCTTGCCAGCCGGTATAGGGGAGATGCGTCCCCTTGCCGACGGAAAGACTTACAGCATGGTGAGCAAGGATGGGCGCAAGATCGACATATACAGTTATGAGACCGGAAAGAAGACCGGCACGCTTTTCGACCTTGATGCCGTGAAAGGAGAATTGAAGATTGACTCATTCGACGGTTATAAAGTATCGGAAAACGGTCGTAAGATTCTTCTGTGGAATGATGTGAAAGGTATCTGGCGTTATAGCTTCACTGCTGAGTATTACGTTTATGACACGATGCGTGGCACAATGCAGCGGGTATCGGCGAAAGGAGCGCAGCGCGGAGCCACAATGTCTCACGACGGTCTTCGTGTAGCTTATGTCAGGGATAACAATGTCTTCATATCCAACCTTGATTATAAGACGGATATAGCGGTCACCGACGACGGGGCTGTCAACAGGATATCAAATGGCGCCCCGGACTGGGTCTACGAAGAGGAATTCGGTGTGCAGTGTTCTCTTTGCTGGAGCGGAGATGACCAGACGCTTGCTTTTGTGAAATGGAACGAGACAGATGTCCCTGCATACAGTTTTGATGATTACAGGTCTTTTTGCGGCAAGGATCCGCTTGGAGATCCCTATCCTGCATCGTTCACCTATAAGTATCCCTTGCCCGGTTACCCTAATTCGCTGGTTTCAGTCCATGCCTACGACCTTAATTCAAGAGTTACGAAGGAAATGGATCTGAAGCTTGGTAAAGACGACTATGTTCCGGATATTCAGTTTGATGGCAAAGGCGAACGGCTGATGGTGATGAAACTCAACAGGGATCAGAACGATCTTCGGATCTTCAGCGTCAATCCGTCATCTACGGTTGCTGTTCAGGTTTATTCCGAGCAAAGCAATGCATGGATAGACAATGATGTGTACAATATGGTTTCATACGGTCCGGAGTCTTTTGTTATCGCCTCTGACAGAAGCGGATGGACTCATCTGTATGAATATGGTTACAATGGCAAGCAGCTGCGTCAGATCACAAGCGGAGAGTATAATGTGACTGCCTACTACGGAAAGTCTGCCAATGGAACTCATTTCATGCAGACCACGAGGCTCGGCGCTGTGAACAGAAATGTTGTTTCTGTAGATGTCAAAGGTGTGGTGAAGCTGCTTCATGATATGCCGGGATGGGAGTCTTGTGCGTTCAGTAAGGATTATTCTTATTATGTAAGGAACTGGAGCGACCTGAAGACGCCTCCTCAGTACACAGTGTGGAGTACTGCCGGCAAGAAGATATCCGAGCTTGAGATGAATTCCCGTTATGCTGAGAAATATGCAGCGGCTCCCAAATTCGAGCTTACTACTGTAAAGAACGACGAGGGTGAGGACATGTATGCAATGATTATGAAGCCTTCTGGTTTCAGTGATTCAGGAAGATATCCCCTGATGATGTATCAGTATAATGGACCCGGATCACAGTTGGTGACCAATAAGTGGCAGCTTGACGGTCTTAATTATATTGCCCAGAGCGGATATGTCGTTGCCGTAGTGGACGGACGTGGCACAGGTGGCAGAAGTGCCGCATGGAGACAATGTGTTTACATGCATCTTGGAAGATACGAGACTAAGGATCAGATAGCCGGGGCAAATGCAATAGCACGTCTTCAATATATCGATGCCTCCAGGATGTCTCTTTTCGGATGGAGCTACGGTGGATATATGACCCTGATGGAGATGACTGCTGAGAACACTCCATTCAAATGTGGTGTGGCTATGGCGGCTGTCACCGACTGGCGCTGGTATGATTCCATTTATACGGAGCGCTTCATGCGTACTCCCGCACAGAACGAGGCTGGATATCAGGAGTCGTCTGCAATTGGACGGACTCACAGACTGAAAGGCCGTCTGCTTATAATGAGCGGATCGAGCGATGACAACGTGCATTTTTACAATACTCTTAAGTACACCTCCAAACTGAACTTTGAGGGACATCTTTTCGATATGATGGTGTTTACCGGCATGGACCACTCTTTGCGAACCTGCAACGCCAGAACACAACTCTATAGGAGAGTGGTGGATTTCCTTGATACGAATTTAGGTAAATAGACTATTGTCAGCTCTATAATGGCAACCAGTTAACATACAGACACATATGGATAACTTGAGAAAGATTAACAGTATGCAGCTATACTATCTGTGGCGCAACCTTGCCATATCCCTTCTTTGTATTGGGATGGTGATGGGTGGATCCCATATGTTGCCGCCATATATGGCTCCGGTGTTGTCTCTGTCTCTATGCGCGATACTCTATACTATGCTCTGGAACAACAGGGTTCAGGGAGAAAGCGGATGCATGGTGATTGTCGAGACGATGCTCTATAGTCTCATATGCTATACATTCATAAGTGTTTTGTTTGTTGTGATTCAGGTGCTTGAATTATATCATTTCCCTAATGAAATTATATTTTTCAATGATCCTTTTCTCCCTTCGTTGATATTGCTGCCCACTTCATTGGCAGTCACTTTGTTCGCTTTGTTCTTTAAGAATTCCATGCCTGCATACAGGCAGTTCCGCACGGAATATGGAAATGTCAAGGAACGTGGTTATTTCGGATTCATAACGGGAAAGGAGACCGATTACCAGCTAAAGAATCTTTCAGTTGTATTTTCCATTCTCACGTGTGTCATTTGGTGGTATTATCTTAATGAATATGTGAATATCAATCAGAACGGTAGGGATTGGTATGTGTTCCTTTGGATTGTGATCATCATGGTTTTTCTTGACGAGGTCTATTTCATGATCCGTTATTATAACCTGTATCTGGACTTGCTTGAGCATAACGAGATAATTACACCTGAAGAACTGCGCGATGTTACTGCGCGTACATATCTGCGTTTTTATGTCATATGCGGAGAATATGTATATGTCGATCCCAATGCTTTCGACAGACTTAATCAGATAAAGGGAGTATATGATTCTCCATTTATTACGAAACGTACTGTCAATGGTATTCCGACTTCTGATGTAAGGCGCATTGTAGAGGATATGACAGGGCAGAAAGGAGGTGAACTCCGTTTTTTCTTCGGACGTCCTCTTGCCGGAGTTGACAAACATTCACTTTTGAGGTATTTCTATTTTCTTGATGGCGACATATCCGACTATCCCGATATGAAGATGAGTGGTCAATGGGTGCATTTTGATAAGGTGAAACAGCTTTATAGTCTTCAGCCCGGCAAAATGGCTACCAATGCGTTGAACGACTTGTCCCGGCTGTCGACCATTATCCTGACTGAACGTCTCTTTGACGAAGATGGTAACCGTAAGAACCGGATTAAATCATATAAGGGAAGTTTCAGTCTTGCAGATGTGAGGAATAGCAAGCTCGACCTTCAGGATGACAAGTGGATAAAGGTTGCACAATTCAACAGTGATACAAGGTTCTTCAAGCTCAAGAAATTCCTGCGCGAGTTGTATGGCAACGGCTCCAAAAGGGAATATCAGAGAAAACAATGATCAATACATGAATATCCGACCGGAAGTAGTAGCTGTAGTAGGTCCCACTGCATGTGGCAAAACACGCAGGGCGGTGCAGATTGCAACTGCCCTCGACGGTGAGATCATAAGTGGTGACAGCCGTCAGGTGTACCGTGGCATGGATATAGGCACCGGCAAGGATCTTGTGGAATACGGTGATATCCCTTTTCACCTCATTGATATAGCAGATGCCGGCGAAAAATACAATCTTCACAGATTCCTGCACGATTTCCGGAACGCAAAGGATGATGTCGTAGCACGGGGAAAACTTCCGGTGCTCTGCGGTGGGACGGGAATGTATGTAGAGGCGGCGCTATCCGGTCTTGTTTTGCCGGAAGTTGAGCGAAACGATCAGTTAAGGGAATCATTGTCAGGCAAGACTCTTGAGGAACTGACTCAAATTCTGAGAGGCTATAAGGATCTTCACAATACGACAGATGTTGATACCCGCGACCGTGCCCTTCGGGCAATCGAGATCTGCCGGTATTATGCCGAGCATCCGGATGAGGCTGCTAATGCCGACCGGACTATGGCTAAGCCTGTGGATAGTCTGGTGATCGGCATTGACATACCCCGTGATGAACGTCGTCGCAAGATCTCGTCGCGTCTTGATGCCAGACTGGAAGAAGGCTTGATAAATGAAGTCAGGTGTCTTATTGAAAGCGGGGTGAAACCAGAAGACCTGATATATTATGGTCTTGAATATAAATTTGTCACTCTTCACGTGATAGGTCAGCTTGGACTTACTGAAATGAAGAGGCAGCTTGAGATTGCCATTCATCAGTTTGCCAAGCGCCAGATGACCTGGTTCAGGGGCATGGAGCGCAGGGGATTCAGCATCCACTGGCTGCCATACGATATGGACGATGATGATTTTATCACGTCCGTTAGAAAGTTGCTTAATCAATAATAATATGTGAGTCGTGTGCGTATGCTGATGAGAGGAAGGCTGCCGCAAGATGAATAAAATGAGAGAAAAGGGAAATTTTAACTTATGATTATTGTAGATACAGAATTAATTTATTAAATTTGCAGATGAAGTTGGATCGACGAATTTCTTTGGTAGGATTACGTCATGTTTCCGAGGTGATTTTTCTTCAGGATATTAGTCCTGACAACTTCTATTAGTTATCGGCAATAAGATTTAGCTTAATTTTTGCCGTCCTTATATTGCTTTTTGTAACAGATACCATAAAGAACAGACATGATACTTGCAAGTCTCTTTGACGCATCCCAGTTTTTTCAGTGGTTTGTGGAGAATGCTAACTATCTATTTGTATTTCTCTTCATGACAATAGAAAGTTCCTTCATCCCCTTTCCAAGTGAAGTGGTTGTTCCCCCTGCCGCATATCTCGCTTGCACAAATACTGGCGTAGGAGGCGAAATGAATATTTTCATGGTTGTAGTGTTTGCTACCTTGGGTGCTTTATGCGGAGCTTTTATCAATTATTTTCTTGCTCTCTGGGTGGGTCGTCCTATCGTGTATGCTTTCGCTGACAGTAAGTTCGGTCATGCATGTCTGATTGACAGGGCGAAAGTTGACAAGGCGGAGGCTTACTTCGATAAGCATGGAGCTGTATCAACGTTCGTAGGTCGTCTTATCCCTGCTATCCGTCAGCTTATTTCGATTCCGGCAGGTCTTTCAAGAATGAATATTGGTGTGTTTGCAGTCTTTACTGCCCTGGGGGCGTTGGTCTGGAATGCAGTCCTTGCAGCTCTCGGATATTGGCTTTCCCTTCATGTGGCGCCTGAAGACCTCTTTGAAAAAGTAGAGCAATACAACAGTTATCTGACTTATGCCGGCTACGCTTTGCTTGCCGTCTGCATACTGTATATCCTTTATAATGCGTTCAAAAAGAAAAACTACGATAATAAAAAATGAAGATTGCTCCGTCACTGCTTGCCGCTGACTTTCTTAATCTCGGCAATGAAATAGAAAAAATCAACGCTTCGGAAGCTGATTTCCTTCATCTTGACGTGATGGACGGAGTCTTCGTCCCGAACATTTCTTTTGGGTTCCCGGTGCTTGAAGGCGTTGCCCGGGCTTGTTCGAAGCCTCTTGATGTCCATATGATGACGGTAGAGCCGGAGAAGTGGATCTCTCACGTGCGGGGACTTGGGGCTGCTGTTATGAATGTGCATCAGGAAGCGTGCCTTCATCTCTACAGTACGGTACAGCATATTCATGAGGCGGGAATGATGGCTGGTGTCACGCTTAATCCGGCTACTCCTGTCGAGACTTTGACAGATATCATAGAGGATCTTGACCTTGTCTTGTTGATGTCGGTGGAACCCGGATTCGGAGGGCAGCCCTTTATAATGCATACATTGGATAAGGTAAGGAAATTGAAGTCGCTTCGGAATGCCTCCGGTTCGAGAGCCTTGATAGAGGTCGACGGGGGAGTGAATGCGGACACCGGTGCACTCCTTGCAAATGCCGGTGCGGATATTCTTGTAGCAGGAAGTTACGTATTTCGCAGTGAAGATATGAATGCCTCCATTTTGAAACTTAAAGAATTATGAGACATCGACTATGAGACAGACCCCGGATAATTGCTATATATCCTGCATGAATAAAATATTTAGAGGCGTATTGATGATCTTATTGCTCTTGCCCTTTGTGTCATGCCGAAATGATCTTTCTCCTTTTGAAGACGGCAGTCACCGTGTCCCTCACGGGAAAGACACGGCGCAGAAACGCACTGTAAGGATGTCGTTCGGTGGTGATTATATAAGCGAGTCAGAGGAGCCACTGCACAGGGCGGATGATGCCGAGACATTTGTGGGGATAAATGTATTCAGGAAAGAGAATAAAGCGGATGCGGAAGAAGAGAATTATGCATATGGCGTGTTTAAGAGAACCAATGATATCTCTATTGATCTACTGACGGGCTATACCTATCGGTTTGAGGCTGCCATTATAGTTGAAGGCACTGACAGGCTTACTTTGTTGAGCGGCAGATATGCCGAACCGTTCCAGCTGATCAATGGTGTAGGTTACGGAATTGCCGATATAGGTGGTAACAGCAACTTTATCAGAGACAAGGTGGATACCGGCTTTATATATTCCTATAAATTGAATGATGATGTATTTGTTGACAATAAAGACAGGGACTATCTTTGTCAGCTGAAATATGGAACATCTTATGTAGATACTCACGGCGATGCGTCTCCAAGTTCGACATATGCGTTTCATCCTCGCGTCAGCAGATATTACGGTGAATCCGAGTATAGTTTCGATCCATGGATTTCCGCTGATGAGGAAGGTGTGAATATTAATATGAAATATCTATGTTTCGGTCTGAAATTTGTATTGGCTAATTCTGATCTTTCAGGAGACTTGAAAATAGAAGATGTTTCTCCTGTCGATGGCTATCGTAAGAAAGGCAACGGTGTAAATCTTCCCTTTCCGAAAGACTTGACACTCAACAATGATGTCAGGGAGTTTGAGGAAATATATTCTCTTTATAATGTATATGCCGCTCACGAAAATCCGGAGACATATTCAGAGGAGTTCACATTAAGATTCAAGTGGATTAAGGCCGCCGGGGTTGAGCCTGAAACATTCGACAGGAAGATCGTGGTTCATCCCAGGAAGAACAAGGTGTTGAGAATTAATCTTGATGGCGATCCTGTGACGAATACCAAAGGGAATATTAATCTTGTGATGGGTGAAGATGCCCTGACTGATGAGGCTGTCGAGAATATTGGCAATAAATAGGTTTGATGATTGTTGATAGATATTCCGGTTGTGGATAGGGAAAATCAATTGCGGTTGCGTCTTTCGGGGCGTGCGAAGAACTGGTGGAAGATGCTGTTGGAGGTTATGACACTTTCTCTTGTCTTTACATCGTTAAGAAGCCGATCCTTATCTTCTTTGGTAGATGATTCTTCCGGATGAGCCATATGGCCGATCATCAGAAGCACCAGAACCATCGCGATCAGAAGCACTGTAACAAGAAAGATTTTGAAAATAGTTATCATATACTGTTGTTTTTATAGTATTATAATAAGTGTGAATTTGAATATTAACCTTTAAAATCTAATTGCAAGAACCCAATAGACTTCTTCCGGTTTTGTCAACATTATAACATATTTCGGTAACGTCTGGTTCATATTATTAAAAATAAAAAAAAATTGTAAATTATTAAACCATTGAAACCCCAGAGTGTTTTAAGTATGAAACTCCTTATTCAGCCCTCCTTGGGATTGAATTTAATTAAACTCGAATAAATGAACAAAAACACTAAAAGATCCTAAAGTTATGAAAAGAACCCTTTTAATTCTTGCCGCAGCTCTGACTCTAAGCGGCAGTGCATTCGCTCAGTCAAAGACTGAAAAGAAAGCTCTCGAATCATTCATGTCTCAGAATTCTTCTCTGACCCTCAACGGAGCGAAATTCACTTCAATGGCGGGTGTTAAGATTGAGAATGGTGCTGTCACAGCGATCGATCTCAAGGGAAAGAAGCTTGTCGGAACTCTCGACCTCAGCAATTTCCCGGCACTTACTTCAATCGATGTTTCCGATAATGAACTCACAAGCCTTATTGTAGACAATTGTCCTAATCTTGTTGAAGTAAATGCAGGTCGCAACCAGCTCAAGAACTTCTCTGCTCAGAAGTGTCCGCAGCTCCAGACTCTGAAGCTTTATCGCAACCGCCTTTCAGAAGTTGATCTCAGCGGTGTTCCTTTGTTGAAGAATTTCAATATCGCAAGCAACTTCCTCGTGGCTCTTGACGTTGCCAACTCTGCAAATCTTGAGACTCTGAACGTGATGAACAATCGTCTCGAACAGCTTGTAGTCACTAACTGTACTGCTCTCAAGCACCTTTATGCAAGCTACAACGAACTCCAGCAGGTGTCTCTCTCAGGTCTGACCTCGCTTCAGAACCTCAACATCAGCGACAACAAGATCTCAAAGCTTTATCTGCAGAATCTGCCGCAGCTTTTCACTCTTCTTGCAAGCGACAACCACATGACAAGCTTCGGCATCAGCGGATGTCCTATGCTGAGCGATCTCTGGCTCCCCTACAACTCATTGACTCAGTTCTCTGTTGAAAATTGCCAGAACCTCGCTTTTGTTGACCTTCAGTACAACAATCTCTCTTCTGTTTCACTGAGCAACTTCAGCCAGCTCCAGAGAGTTAACATCGCTCAGAATCCGCAGCTCGTGACACTCGACGTTTCATTCGACTCGATTCTTCGTTTCGTAAACATTTCAGGCGATATGATGCTGACCGACTTCCGCACTACAGCAAGCCCGCAGCTGCATCAGATCCTCGGTGCATGGAGCAACTACATTTGATTCTACATTTTTCCGAATCATAGAAATCATACTTATACCGGTGTCCGATAGGACGCCGGTTTTTTTTGTATAGGTGAATCTTTTTTACTAACTTTGCATAAGTTGATTGTTTAATAGGTTTGGTATAGTTTAAATTGTTTAGTATCGTTTAAGAGGTTTAATATAGGTTGAATTGTTTAGTATGGTTTGAAAGGTTTAGCTTATTTTGGGAGAAGGACTTTAAAGATTTGGGGTTGATTTTTTTTGTATAGTACATCTGGTACCTTAATTCAATCATCTTCCCGACAGAATAAACCCTAAACCATTTAAACCATCTAAACCATCTAAACTATCTAAACCACCTAAACCATCTAAACCACCTAAACTATCTAAACCACCTAAACTATCTAAACCACCTAAACTGACAGAACAGATGTCTCATATCGATTTATTAAAGGAATGCATTATTGACGACGACATGGTCTGTGGCTTATGTTTCAGTCCTGATCTGCATAATCCTGAAAATGAAAAAAAGGATTTTGTGAGGTTGTATCGCACCCTCGCATTGATACCTGATCAGACACATTCCTGTAATGTAGTTGTCGCCACCCGTGGTGTAAAGCATTATGATGATACAGATGCCCTTATCACTTTTGAGCGCGACATGGCTGTAGGAGTAAAGACCGCTGATTGTGTTCCGATACTCTTGTTCGCTCCCGATAAGGGCGCAGTTGGAGCTGTTCATGCCGGATGGAAAGGTACACTCGGGGGTATTGTTGACAATGTCATGGATATACTCGAAGATAATGGAGTGGATGTGTCTTTGCTGAAGGTGTATTTCGGTCCGTCGATAAGCAAGGAAGTATATGAGGTCAGTCCGGAACTGGCTGAAAAGTTTATACACGCAGGGTTTGGTAAATATGTATCTTATCCTCATGGTCTGGAGGAAAAGCCCCATATCGACCTTCAGGGGGTCAATATGGAGCGCTTTATTCGCAGAGGTGTGTCGGGAGGAAATATATCGCTTCATCCGGGCTGCAGCTTTAGCTCAAAAATGGAAGATGGCACCGCCAGGTATGCAAGTCACAGGCGGAGTGGAGGTGCTCCTGCAAGGATACTGACCTGCATAAAGCTTCTTTAGGATCAGTATATGACCGGATTCTCATGAGATGGAATATAAAAATAGAGGAATGCCGTCAGGCATTCCTCTATTTTTATTATTCTGATTTATTATATTTTGTCTGCATTCATGTCGTAGACTTTATCTGAATTTGTCTCGACCCAATCATTGACCTTGACAGTAAACTTGATCGGACCGCCGATGATTTTAGTACCGGGATTTGGATCATCCGGATCTATGCATCCTGCGCCGTTTGTGAAGTCAAGAGTATAAATGTATTTCTTGCCCTGTTCCCATGTGCCTGATAGTGGAATGGATGCCCATCCGTATTCCCTGACAGGCTTGAATGTATATTTGCTTTCGTCGGCAAAAGGATATATCTGCATGCCGTTGTCTGTTCTGGTGATGTTTACGAGCACGCTCAGGTAAGCTTCCCTTGCTACGTTGTCAGGGTCTCCTGTGGAGTCCCATGGTGTAAGGGTCTGTGGCATAAGCATGGCGTTTCCGTCCGCTCCCATGATCGAGACAGGTGTTGATGAAAGAGTGGTGGTGTCGCACGCAGATGTATAGACAGCGGTGTCATGCCAGTCATCGAGAGTCCATTCGTTGGTGTTGAAATCAAAAGTTCCCATGTATTGGGGTCTGCCGATTCTTGCGCCGATAACTTTATAGGTATAGTTGTCGTTTTCCGACTTGGCGCGTAGTTCGATCTGTGCGAGTCTATGGTCGAAAGTAAGCTCCACGCCGCTTGTTTCGTTGATTTTTCTTGTTCCCGAGGCGTTAGCCGTGATGAAGTCTACCTGATCTGCTATGTTTTCAGGCACGGCAAACGATTCCAGTGTCATTCCCGTATTGTCTTCTTTCATAATGATGTCTGCTCCCAGATCATCTTGAGAAGGAGAATACGCAAAGAAGTTTATTTGCTGATCGGGAGCAAGCCAGGTATATTCCTTGCCGTTAGCTGCGGTGAAGAAAGAGTCTGCCCCCTTGTCAAACTCCGTGTTGTCGAAATACATGGAGTATTTGAATCCGCTCATTTTGCTTGTCGAAGAATCCAATGTAGAGTCTCCATAAACTGCCGTTACGAAAATCTTGTCAAGATTTGCATTTGTTGTCTCAGAGGCTCTTGTGCCCATTGCAGGCCTGAATGATATGGCTTCGTTTGTGGCTTGACGAACGCTGACCGGTTCGTCTTCTGAACATGAAGCAAGAGCGATTGCGCTCATTGCAATTAGAAATAGTGGTGTCTTTTTCATAATATTGTGTGTTTTTCAAGTGTTTGCAATTCACGACAATGGAAAGGAAGATAGATTCGGTTCTGATTGTCTTTTAATATCTTCTTTTATAATAAAACGAATGGAAGAACGTGATGGTTTGATTGTTTTAAGGATTTTTTAAGACAAAAATGTTACATTTTCAGTCCTATGTTGACAGCCTGCCATTCGTTTACGTCGGTCTTCAGTTCCGAATCTCCTTCTTGTGGAGGTTCCGGCAGGTTAAGTCCGCGTATGATTATATGCACATGCTTCGGATCCGGAGCTTTGGTCACCTGATCGCTTACATCATACGTCTGATACCATTTGCTTCCGTCATTGAGCACCATGTATAGTGTGAGATAATGTCTCGCATCATTATCCGGGCATTCTCCGAAGGTAAGGAACTCGCCGTGTAGATTCTTTTCAGCAGCATTACCTTTGAGATCAAATTTGAATGATACAGTATTGTCTGTAGGTGATTCCTGCCCGTGGTTGTATCCTTCCGCCATACCTGAAAGAGTGGCGTCTACAGCTGAAGATTCTATTTCCTCAAGGTTGGTGACATCATATATATCCACGGTGTAATGGCACACGGCTTCGACAGGATACATCGTGATTGTCTGCATACCGGAATGTGGCATTATGGCAATGTCGTTTCGGCGGCTCCCCCACAGCATTCCCGGGGTGGCGGCGATTCGTTCGTTTTCTGTTCCCTCCGGACGGGGCACCGTAGATGAATCGTCGGCTCTCGATCCGATCTCCATTGCATCCTGTGTGCAGATTTCCAGCGTCTCGACACTCTCGTGATTGCGAATGCGTGCCCAGTCGGTGTTGTCTGCGTTCATGCAAATGGCATGATGGTTTCCGAAAGGCGATTTGATGAGTCCGCCGGTCTTGTTGGCGAAAATGAAGCGCATCGGGTTTCTGCCGTCATCTTCATATAGATATAGCGCCATTGACGTCGGGTCTGCTTCCGGAGCGTTGCTCCAGTCAAAGACTACCTGAAGCTGTGACGACATTTCCTCTTCCATATACAAGTCCTTATGCCGGCATGAAGTGAAGAGGAGAGCGGCAAGTGACAGTATCAATATTCCTGATTTCATTTTCTTCCTCCTTTCGTGCGGTTGTAGTTGTCGCAACCTATAAGCCAGACAAGCGATATCTCAGCCTTTGTAGGTCCGAACCAGTGCAGCCTGTGTGTCGATTGCCATATGTAAAATCCGTATTTGGGTTGATATTTCAGATATTTGCCTCCCATGTATCCTAAAGCAAGTGAGAAGTCGATGTTCAGGCGTCTTGCCACCGGGAGAGAATATCCGTATTCCACACCTGAGATAAAGTTGCACCGGTCCCAGAGTGTCCCGCGTGGCACGCCTCCCATTATGCCCCCTTTTCCGAGTTCGAAATCGTATGTAACTGCCCCTGCGAAAAGACCGAGATGATGTCCGGTCAGAGGTTTTTCATGGGCTTTTTCTCCAAACCACCAGCGTGCGCCAACATTGCCTCCATATGCGCGCCAGTAATAGTGGGTTCTGTCCCGGTCCCACCATCCATACATCCAGTCTGCTGTCAGCGATATGTTTTTTCCTACATAGAATTCAGCTCCGATATTAGGGAGGAGGAGAGCATCGTAAAGCATATTTGTCTTCAGTCCCATATAGAATGGCTTGCATGTCTTGACTTCTCCGGCTCTGTTGTAGGGTAGTGGTGATATATCTGCCGATATGGAAGTTGTCAGTTCCGGGATGTCAAGGCTTATGTCCGGAATCCTGATGGCAGGATAAAGCCGTTCATATTCCACTGTGAGCTTTGATGCCCGGAGTTCCGGGAAGAGGTTGGAGAGGAGATAGCGGTATGGCACCCCCTGGTGGAGTGATTTGAGTTTCCCGAGAGGATCTTGCGGTGGATTGGTGCCCGTGATTTGTTCAAGCAGAATCATCACGTCGTCGCGGCAAGGAACATTGGGGTCGTCTTCAACTTCTTTTTTCAATCCGTTCCAGTCGCGCCCGAGATATGTAAACTCCGCTGTAGAATCATTGAGGAAACCGAGGTGGCGAAATTCGTTGAAAATTGCATCCGCCCTTTTTTCAGACAGGTAACGGTTGAATTTTACAGATCCTTCGGGCGAGGCGCCCCCGGTCACCTTAACACCCACAAGCCTTCGGGTCGGTCCGGAGATTGAATCCGCAGTGAGTTTGGAAAAAATACTGTCGAGAGTTGTTCCGTTGTTTCTGACTGAGCGATCGATATGAATGTCTGAAACACGGAAATATACCTTTACTGAATCTCTCTCGGATTCAGCTGATGCAGTAATAGTCCCGAATAGTATGCAAAACAATGTCAGAAGGTGTGTTTTCATAGCTGCTGTGATGGAATCGTGATGGCATCCGTCATCATGTGTGTTTGTATTATTAACGATTCATAACATAAAGAGTTTAATCATACCCATTATGTTTTGCAGCACATTTGACATTTTTATACTCAAAATTCTAATATACCTATCAAAAATAAGGCAGGACTACCTGGGCAACAACCGCGCCGTCATCAAGGGTTGGAGCGGAGCCATAGAGCAGACGGTAGCCTGTTATCCGTACAGAGGCGTCATCTCCGACCTTGGCAACCCGACTGGAGGACAGCCCTACAAGTTCGGCGGCAAGGAGCTGATCACCGCCAACGGACTGAACGAGTACGATTTCGGAGCCAGACGCTACTATCTTAGTCAATGTTTCGATTTGGAATTGAAGAACTTCACCATTTCCGTAAAAGTGTCTTCATTGAAAGTTACAGGTCCATGTTGCCCACCCTCAACTGTAATGAACTTGTCAAGCTTTCCGGCTTTCTTTAACTCATCTGAAAAGAATACACCCTGACAATATGGCACCACATTATCAGCATTGCCATGGATCACGAGCATCGGCGCAGTGTCTTCCGTTATGTAGGTTATCGGACTGATGAGTGCTACCATATCGGGTGAATCTTCCGGCGCGACTTCCATCAATACCGCTTCCGGAGAATCCCCTCCCTTGACCGTTTCACAATTCTCCATCCTTGACATATCCACCGGTCCGAACCAGTCCACCACTGCGTCAACTGAACTGCTCTGATCAAGATTTCCACCTACATTTCCCTCTATATCGATCGTGATATCTCCTGAAGTGCGGTCCTTCATCCCATTTGTGACTCCTGCCATTGCAGAAAGATGTCCTCCTGAGGAAAACCCGGTAATTCCGACAAAAGAAGTGTCCAGCCCGTATTTTTCCGCATTAGCACGCAGATAACGTATCGCCCCTTTCACATCATTGATCTGAGATGGATACTTTGCCTCGCCGCTCGCCCTGTGGTTGATACATGCCACTGCATATCCTGCATCAGTCAGTGGTTTCCCAAGCGACATATAGGCGGCTCTCTTGAAATTATTACTAAACCATGCGCTGCCATATATCACGACTATGAGAGGATGTCTCTCTTTGCCGTCTTTCGGGAGATAAATATCAAGTCTGTGACCTTCAAGGTCATCGCCGGCATAGTTTACATCAGCGAAATCAGGCGGTGTCATCGGAGGCATTTCAAATCCTTGGGGCTGTGCGAGGGCAATGATTGACAGTGAAAAAGCGATCATCGAGATCAGTTGACGTCTAAAAGTTTCTTCCATTCTCATTATTTTGTCCTTTATTGTACTGAAAAAGTTTTGATTCCTACCGGTCCGATTAGTCCTGAAAGCAGAAGAGGGGAGTCCGCGGTGAAGAATTTGAAGCATCCTACGGTCTTTCGTCCTTTCGACGGACGTTCCGTACCGTTGCGTAACCAGTCCGGATTTGATGTCAGATAGCATCCGGCACGCGGTTTGCCCGGTGCATAATCATATATCAGTGGCTCGCTCCATTCAAGATCGTCAGGCTCCAGCTCGTCTCCGATCATGCGGTTGCGCCATAGATTGGTGACCTCAATATTTATTATGTTGTCTCCGGCAGTCACGGCATCCGTAATGTCACATTCGAATGGAGCTTTCCATATCATCGGCATCTTCATGCCGTTGACTGTCACATCAGCCATATCCTTCACCTCTCCGAGAGAAAGAATAATTTTCTGTCCTGATAAAATCTGTTTTTTATCTATCGTTATAGTAATGGAGTATTTTGCAGTACCGGAAAAATATTTGATGTCATTATTTTCTGAATCTGTCCAGGTCGACAGATGATCGGTTTTGATCTCTCCGATTTCCGGAAATTCAATGGTCCAGGTTCCCTCTGCCGGAATATAACAGGTCTCCACCCAATTCTGCTTTTGGGGCATTGAGATCTTTTCTGGACAGATGATAAGGAATCTTGATCCATTAGGCTCAACCTCTATTTCTATGGGATCCGAAGATTCAATTGAGTAGCTTGCAAGGGAATAGGGATCCAAAACAGAAATGCTTCTTCCCTGAGGATCTAATGGAATGATACCGGAAGTGACGGAGTCTGACTGATTGCTTATAAAAATGATATCCGTATCTCCGTCCGTGCGCCGGTAGGATAGAAAATTATCCATTTTAGGAAGTTGCTCGCGTGCCGGTATTCCACGTTGAAGCAGAGACTGGCAACGCGTCATATATCCGAACAGTTCTTTTGCTCCTCCCGCTTTCCACCATGTCTGACCCGGTACGAACTGCGTCCCCCATATGCCGAACGACATACCCGGCTCTACATTGGGCCAGGGATTGGCTGCGCCGGCATGGAGCATCATCCTGTTCACCCCTGAGCAGAATGCCTTGTCGCAGACCCGTTTGATATCGGCGGGACTGTCACTCCAAGCCTTGAGTGGCCAGCATGTGAAAGCCTCCGCTATAAGAAGCGGCTTCCCAAGCTTGCGCATCGACCGTTCATGCCCCACAATATCTTTCCATCCCCAGCGTGGAGGATCCTGCCAGAATTCAGTAGCGATATCGGCATCTTCACAAGCAAGGACTATTTTCTCAAAATCTATTATCCTGAACGGTTTCTGCCCTCCTGTGCCGTATGGCTCTATCATCATTTTTAAGCCGGCATTTCCGGCAAGATCAGTCATGAGTCCGTAATAGTTCTCTGCCACGCAGTCAGTCACGACGCTTTCCCAGTCTTTAAGGAAACGTGATGTATTTTCCTTTCCGTCTATCTCTTTAAGTCTTCCGGTCATTAACGGAAGATATGGAATTATGTCGTAACCCTTACGCGTCAGGAATTCTTCCGGCAGTACCGAACTCCATGTCTGTCCCCCTGCCTCGTAGCTGTCAATTTCAATGTGGGTGAAAGTCTTTCCGACGTGTTGTCCGGCAGTCTCGATCACCATTGATGGGTAGCCGTCCCAGAATGCCTTTACAGCTTCACGGCTGAGCTTGTCGCATTCAAGTCCACGTCCTGATTCCGGAGCCTGCGCTTCGTTGGTCTTCCCGTTGGTGGTCTGCCCGATGCGCATGATGCTGTAGTTTTCAGGCAATATGAATTTTTTTGGTAATGTGAGTTCTCCGCTTGATCTGTCAAAATATTCAGACAGGTTGTGGATCTGCTGCAGTGATGCTGTGGAATCGGAAGGGATAGCGATGACCGCTACATCATCGTAGTAATTCCATTGCGCATCTGCTTCCGGGACGTTTAAAATAAAATTCCTCTTGCCTTTGCAATACGGAGTTTCTGTAAATACAAGCTTCTGCATCGATAGTTCCGGAGTCACGGTAGAGTAGGCGCTCGACGACCATCCCGGACAGTTGTGCGTGCCGAAAGTAAGCCCGAGTCTCTCGCATTCTTCGAGTGTCCATCTCAGAAGATCTTTCCAGTTTTCGCTGCCGATGGCATTCTCAGGATTGCCGATTCGCATCTGCTGCGGACCTCCGATCTGAAAGTTCTGTACCCCGGCGAGTCCGGCTTCCTTAAAGGCTTCAAGGTCGCGGGTGATTCCTTCTTTTGTGACAAGTCCGTCCATCCATTGCCATATGATTATTGGCTTATTCTGCTCTGATTGGTTGGTCCATATCTCTTCAAATGTCATGTTTTCAGCAGATAATGGTGCTGTTACAGCCAATGCTATGGTAATGGCGAGCGATTTATATGGTATCATGTCGATTTTGAATAGTAGTTCTTTTAAGCCACTAAATTAATCAAAATTCATCAGACAAGCAAATAATATCTATCCTGCATGTCATCTTGTGGCTTGAAACGATATTTTCTTGAAAAAGAATATCGGGAGTGTCCCCCCTACTACCATACCTAAAAGAATGAAGAGGCATGTCAGTCCGTTGTTTGCAAAAAGGAAGAAATAGTGTTCGAATTCTGTCTCTCCGCCATGGGATAGGCAAAGCATGAGACTTCCGAAAGCCTTATAGGCGTAGATACCTGGTATCATCGGCAGCAAAGAAGGGAAAAGACACGTCTCTGCCGGCATCTTTCCGTAGGGAGAAAGCAATACCGCAAGAGTCCCTACCACGAACGCTGCTATTGTGCTTGCTGCTACAATATGAATATCGAATAGGGATGAGTTCATCAGAAGAAAACGGGTCGAGTGTCCGGCTGCCGCTATTATGGCGCATAAAAGATATGCCTTCCTTGGGGGATTGCTGATGGCGGCAAATCCGATGGCTGCTATGGCAGCAAACAGCGCGTCTTGTAATACCTGTATCAACATGGCTAAAACATACTTATGTTCATTAATAACATTCCACCGCACAGGCCCAACGACAGACAGCACGTAAGAATAAGGGCATGCATGAAGCGTCCGAATGCACAGATGTAGTGTCCGTTGAGCATATCGCTGAATGAGTTGAGAAAGGGTATGCCCGGCACGAGATATAGAACGCTTGTGCCAACTGCTATGTCGGGAGTGCTTCCGAAACTCATCAGATTGGCTGTGCTCGCAAGTATGGAAGAGACAAATGCGCATATGATGAAGATAAGTCGCATGTCTATCCTGTGCTGTGTCAGCACCTGCTTCAGATAAAATCCTGCGAGTGTGGATAAAAATACAATTCCTACAGCAACCCAATCGCCCGTGAAAAGGCGGCAGAATGCAGCGTTGGCGCACGAGGCGAGGAAAAGGACTGCATATTTATTGGCTGGTGGAGTCTTTATGATCTCATCAAACTGTTTTTTTGCCTTTTCTATGCCAATGTTTTCGTCTGCCATGCTCCAGCTAAGTCTGCTCAGTCGGGTATTGATATCAAAACTGATTGGCATAGGATGGGTTGCGATGATGTATGTGTAACTGTCGGAATGGTCAGGTTGAAACACGGTCATATGTATATGTCTTGGCAGAATAGTCATTTCAGCGTGGCACCCCATGGACTCTGCCATCCTCCTGACATTACGTTCAAGGCGTATTGATGTGGCTCCGCTTCCAAGCAGCCATGCCGAATATTCTGAGAGAAAGAGACAGATCTCTTTAAGCGGGGCAGATTTTATCATATGAATCACGATATGAGTTTTAATATTATTTCTCAACCTCAGCAAGATTGACTTAGACCCCATCTCATAAAATTTCAGAGCCCCTGGGGTCGCTGGGTTGGATCGATTTTTGACTTTTGGCGATGGAGCATACCGAGGTATGTGACTGAGCCAAAGGACAAAAAGCGCCCAAGCCAGCGAAGGCTTTGGG
>JAIDQZ010000143.1 GCA_029062005.1 Muribaculaceae bacterium
GTGGGGTCGATCTTGGAAGAGGATATCTCCGTAAAGGATGCGTGCAAAGCATTTTCAACAAGTATTCCGTCTAAAGCAAACCTTAGAAATTCCTCTCTCCATTCTTTTTCCGGAAGTCTTGAAGCAATGTGAGAAAGCACTCTGCTGTAGTTTTCTATATAGTAAGAATCCTGCTTGATATAGAAAAGAAATCTCTCTTTGCTCAAAGTTCCAGCCGTCAATTCCTTGACGAAAGGAAGCCGAAGAATATCCTCATATATACCCTCTACTTCCTTCAATACTTCTTCACTCCATTTCATCTCTTATATCCGATTACTGCCACATAATCACCTTTGTCATATCCCTCTGATGGCTCTTCAGCTACATTGTCGGAATAAAGAGGATGTGTAGTGAGTGTTTGCTTAAATTCAAGATCCTTGAAACCTACTTTCTCCATGACATCGATTTTCTCTGCAGTAGTTCGCCAATTAGCTGCCTTTACGAGTTCTATTGGATATGGATTGGGAGGAAAAACACCCTTGAGAAGCGGATGATCCCAACTTCCCAACGCCTTGGCAAGATTATACATAGTGCCATATCCGCTTTCTTTCGGCACATCTATCAGGATTAACTTTCCTCTTACAGGGAGATTATCATAAGCTTTTTTGACAACGGTCATTAAATCTTCAATATAGCTCGGACTTCCATTGAAAAGAATAGTGTCATATTTGCCATTGCCAAAATCTCCGTCTTCGGCAGTTGCGATGACTACATCAATACCTCTTTTCCGTGCAATGACAGCCATCCCTTCTGCCGGTTCAATCCCATCGTTGATATTAATTCCAAAATTTTCTTTAAGAATCTTCTCGAATAGCCCGCTACCGCATCCCACTGAGAGAATATTCTTCGATCCTTTAAGTGTAGCCGCCACAAGTTTTGCTTCTGAAAGAAGCACATTGGGATTATCTATAAACCATGCGTCATATAGCGAGGCATGCTCATCAAAACTATTTTTCATAAGTCAAATACGTTAAATTGTAAATTCTTGAGGTCTACTGTCAGGATTTTTCCCACAAGTGTTTCTCCAAAACCGCATATCAGCTTAATAGCTTCTGCAGCTTGGAGGCAACCGATCACTCCGGGCAATGGCCCGATTACTCCTCCGGTAGATGTCTGCGTAATTTGATATTCCTTATCGGAATAAAGGTCAGAATACCGAATTCCAGTAGGAATAAACGTTGATACTCTTCCCTCAAAGTTACCGATTGCACCATGTATCCAAGTTTTGCCAAGTTCCTGACAAGTTTCATCTATAAGATATCGAGTCATATAATTATCTGTGCAGTCAATTATCAGTTCATATCCTGATATAATGTCTATCGCATTGTCGCAATTTAGTCCATCTTTCCAAAGATCAAATCTTGTATGCGAGGAATGCTCTAAAAGACGTTTGCTCGCTATCTCCACCTTTAGTTGTCCTTCCGATTCTTCACTGTATAGTATTTGGCGTTGAAGATTACTGATTGAGACCGTATCATTGTCGCACAAACCGATACGTCCTACGCCAGCGCCCGTCAGGTATAAGGCAACCGGACTCCCAAGTCCTCCTAAGCCTACAATTAGCACAGAAGCCTGAGAAAGCCTTCTCTGTCCTTCCTCACCAATTTCAGGAAATATTATCTGCCGTGAATACCTTTCCATAATAAAAGATTTAGTTTTCATTAGCACAAAATTATGCATTGTGCATTATGCATTATGAATTAGTCAAACACTTTATCCCAATCTTTCCATACCACTTCATATCCCCCTTTCCTGATAGCTTCCGCAACTTCCTCCGGTGTTCTCTCATCGCTTACTGAGAATTGTTCAAGCGACTGCGGATAAGTGTAATAACCACCAGGGTCTGTCTTCGACCCTGCACTCATCGACGTCACTCCAAGAGTCATCATATTGTCGCGGAATGTCGGGTATTCTCGCGTGGAATAAGAGATATCCACATCATGGTCGAAGATGCGGAAAGCAAACGTGAGTTGACAAAGTTCCCTGTCGCTCATCACTACATTGGGCTGAAAACCTCCGGCAGCAGGACGCATCCTCGGGAAATTGACACTGAAACGAGTTTTCCAATAATGCTTTTGAAGATAGCGCAAATGAAGTGCCATCATCATTACGTCAGTTCGCCAATCTTCAAGTCCAATAAGAACTCCCATTCCGATTTTGTGTAGACCAGCCATTCCCATACGGTCAAAACCATTCAGCCTCCATTCAAAGATTGATTTCATTCCAGCCGGATGATAGGTCTTGTATTTGTTTTTATTGTAGGTCTCTTGAAAACATACTACTCCATTAAGTCCTGCATGGGTCAACCTCTCGTAATCTTCGGTCTTCAATGGCATCACTTCCATTGATAGATTATTGAAGTAAGGTCGACAAGTGCGCAGGGCTTCTTCCAAATAGTCTGGACCAGCGATTTTTGGATTCTCTCCTGTTACCAAAAGAAGATTTTCAAATGGTCCCAAGCGTTTTATAGCTTTGCATTCATCTTCAATCTGGCTCACCGAGAGCACTACGCGTTCAATATTATTGTGATGATTAAATCCGCAATATACGCAAGAGTTTGTACAGGAATTAGTGATATACATCGGTATGTACATCGAGATTGTCTTTCCGAATCTTTCCTGGGTATAGTGTCGGCTCAAGGCCGCCATCTGTTCGAGATATGGTGCAGCTGCAGGAGAGACGAGTGCCATGAAGTCTGAGACGTTGAGATGCTTTTTTGTAAGAGCCCTCTCCACATCAGCAGATGTCATTGACATAATCTTCGCTGTGGTTTCCTCCCAGTCGTAATTCTCTAATACTTCTGAAAATATCATGACAGAAATGAAGTTAGCGGACTGCTTGCGGCAGCCATCCTTGATACTGTTCCAAGTCCTGCACAATGAGCTTCGCGACCAGCCTCCACTGCTTTGGCGAATGCTCTTGCCATTACTACTGGATCATTTGCAATTGCGATAGCCGTATTCACCAACACTGCGTCAGCACCCATTTCCATTGCCTGAGCAGCATGGGATGGCGCTCCCAAACCGGCATCTATCACAACCGGCACACAACTTTGTTCAATTATGATCTCTATCATATCTTTGACTACGATACCCTTATTCGTGCCGATAGGTGCAGCCAATGGCATGACAGCAGATGTTCCGACATCTTCAAGACGTTTACAAAGCACAGGATCTGCTTGAATATATGGAAGCACTATAAATCCATCCTTGGCAAGTTCTTCAGTTGCTTTGAGTGTCTCGATGGGGTCAGGAAGCAGATATCGTGGGTCGGGATGTATCTCAAGCTTAATGAAGTTGGTTTCGAAGGCCTCTCTTGCAAGTTGGGCTGCAAACACAGCCTCTTTTGCATCCCTAACGCCAGAAGTATTCGGAAGAAGTTGGATATTGGGGCGTAAGATGTGGGAGAGAAGTTCATCCTCGCTGTTATCAGTGTCTATTCGCTTTAATGCAACGGTCACCATCTCAGAGCCGGAAGCCTCTATCGCATCCCTCATTATGCGGTTGGAACTGAATTTTCCGGTGCCAATAAAAAGACGGCTTGAAAACTCTAGTCCTCCGATTTTCAGTTTTTCCATATATCTATAATTGATTTAGTTATTAGTTTTTTATCGTTAGATTTCAGTATTAATCCGGAGATAGCCACTCCATTCACTCCGGTTTGGCGAAGGTCCTGGAGGTCTTCAATTCCTATTCCTCCAATTGCTACTACCGGAATGGTAATGCCTTGGCTACTGCAATACGACATTATCCTGCTGTATCCTTCAAGTCCAAGAATAGGGGAGAGTCCTTTTTTTGTCGTCGTGAAGCGAAATGGTCCGAGACCGATATAGTCTGCTCCTGATTTGAAAGCATTCAATACGTCTTCTTCGGTGTTGGCGGTGGCTCCAATGATTTTGGTAGGTCCAAGAATTTGTCTTGCTTTTTCCACGCACATATCTTTTTTGCCGAGGTGAACGCCGTCAGCTCCGAGTTCATCGACGAGACTGACTCTATCGTCAAAGATAAGAGTCGCACCATAGTTGCGGCATAAGGGAAGAATCTTTTTCGCCATTTCTGAAAATTCAAAGTCGGAGGCTTCTTTCATTCGAAGTTGAACCCATCTGCATCCACCACGTAAGGCGTCTTCAAGTCCAATGTCGGTATGGGTTATAAGTTGAAGTATTTCCATTTTTGTTTTCCATGCCTCAGAAAGCATTGCGGCTCCTGAGAATCCTAATTCTTTAAGTTCTTTAATTCGCGAGAATGTCACTCCTCCAAGAGCATACACAGTGCTGAGATTTGCATTCCTTAATTCATTCGCAGAAAAATTGCTTAAATAATCTGGTTTGGAGATGCTGTTAAATATCGGGCTTAGAGTGACGTAGTCGAGATGAGAATATTGCCTCGTCTCTTCTATTGAGTGGCAACTTCGGCTGATGAGTCCGTTCCATCCATGTGGGGGAAGGGGATTCCTTTGGTTGAGATGTACTCCACCAAGATTGTATTTGATTGCTAAGTCAAAATGATCATGAAGCGACAGAGAGTGCCAATATTTAGCAGGTATATTTTCGATTAAGTTAGATATCTGGCATTTGCTTGCTGCAGGTTTGCGTATATGCACGCGTGTCCATCCGCTGTCTAAAAGACGGCAGATGGATAGGTGTTCTCCGTGCCAGAAATTGGGTGTTGTAATTGCTATGAGTTTCATCAGCCGCCGCAAACTGCAGTGATTACGGTAATTTGGTCTCCCTCGGTAAGCATAGTAGACTCCCAGTCTACTTTTCTTACCACTTTATTGTTTACCGCTACTGCCACTCCGGCTGTAGGTGACTGAATTTCTTTGAGCAGTCCTACGACTGTCAATTTTTCGGAATTCGTAAGGAATTCCTTTTGATTAACAAATAGTTTCATAAAATCCTCCTTTCGTCGGTATTGCCCGCGTCAAGTTCATAGGGTCTAATCTCAGCCTCCCATCGAAAGATGAAAGACACCCCTGTTAATATTCAACTTTTTCTTGCTAAAGTTGAGGTTTAAAAAGTTATAGGATTGTAAGGTTAAGATATCAGAACCTCAATCCGGTTGCAAAGATAATACAATTATCTAAAATCTGCAATTATTTTTGAAATTTGTATTATTTTGACATTTATCCTTTATTCAGATAAATTTGATTGAATCTAATAAAGAAAATGACCGAAGGGTTGGAATGTACTTTAAATATTTCGTCACTGTTCATTCGTCCGAATTGCGAAAAGAAAATCAGGTATAAATACAAACGAGACGGAATTCTCATATTTAGAGTTCATCTCAAATTTTATGAGATGGGCTCTAAATTTGTATGAACAAATAATTTTTTGTAATTTTGCAAGTGCCTTCCCATTTAGAATGGTCACATGACTTTGGGGGAGGGAGACATATTGCAAGGCGTAATTTGCGCATTTGTTCTGACTCTGTAGAATCGCCAAATTCACTGTGTTGGTTTAGAACAAGGAGCGACGTTGCGCCCTATGGATGTGTATAATGTCCTATGCATGTCTTCAGTAATAGGTTAGGCTGAGGTGTGCAATAGTGATTTATATATGCACATCGTGGGGCTGGCGTTGCTCGTTACAACCAACGGGCTTTGGCGAGCCTTACAGAGTGGAGCGAGCAATGATTAAGGCTCCACGTTTTTTTTGAATTTTCTCAAAAATTTTCAAACAGCCACGTTTTGTCAGTTTGTCATTTTATTTATTCTAAAACAACTACTGTTATTATTAAAGATGATGAAACTTAAAACCGTGTTAGAGAACTTCAACCCTTCTTCCGAAGATTTTTTAGAAGAGGGAAATAATGTGAATCATCCATTTTATGGGCTTGCTGAAGCATTCCTGTATGGTGGATATGTGGCTGTAAAGGATTGCGATGGTCAAGAGAGATATAGGATATATCTACGAACCGTAGAATTTTATTGCCATTGTGAAGATAATGGATCATCACTACCCAAAGATCCTATCGTATATCACAGAAATGGGAAATTCTTAGAATATATAAAAGGCGAGGAAGGAGAGGCAATAGAAGACAGAGAAAAACGAGGGGAAGTACCATATTTCCCTCTGATGGCTTTCCATGCACATGCTTCCGGTATTGATATCACTTTCGAAAATAAAAAGTTACAACTTAGGTCATCCGCTTTGATTCGTGCCTATGAGGTATATGATGTCCAGAGGGATATATTTCTGACTTACGACACAAAATCTCGAAAATTTGTAGAGTGTAAAGAGGCGAAAAAACGTGTGAATACTCAATCAACCTATCTCTATTATTTCCTCAATGGCTTTATAGGAGATTCTGTGAAATGGGAAGATAGGAAAAGTGAGTGGGAGTGGAAAGGAAAGAAAAAAATCACGGTTGCCCCACGTAGGAATGTCTTCGAATATGACGAAAAAGGAGATATAAAGGAAAAAGATGGTAAAAAAGTTAAGGATGAAAGGGCGTGGAGCTATACCCGTTCGGAAGATTTGAAACCGGAAGATCTGGAACCAAAAAAATCTGTCTGAATAGAAAGTTTGCCGTTTTGGATACAATGTTATTATGATTTGGTCTCTAACTTTGCAGTGTGAAAATTAAACACTGAAAGTTATGAGATCAATTCATTATTTTTCCCCCTGGCTTAAAAGCCTCAAAAAATATCAAAAAGTGTGGTTGCAGATAGAATCCGCACTTAGATCTGAAAACGAACTGTATGAATTCGTGCCAAATGCCGCTGATATCTGGGTCCGCGATTTTATGCCATTCCAGCGTCATGACGAAGAGTTTGTGATCTACAGTTACAATCCGGATTATCTTCAGGGTAAAGACTCAAAATATATAACCAATTGCAGAGATGCTTTCTTGGAGTCCGGAGGAGGTGATGTCCTTTCCTCTCCAATCTGCCACCACACAAATCTAATTATTGACGGCGGCAACATTATAAAATGCAAGGACAAGGACGGTAATGATTGTGTAATCATGACCACAAAGGTACTGTACGAGAATCCGACTCTGTCCCACCATGAGATTCTGCAGCAGCTTGACGATATTTTTGATGCGGAAGTAATTCTGATTCCGTGGGATATCAAAGAAGATTATGGACATGCCGATGGGATGGTCAGAAGTTTAGGACCGGGCAGACTGCTGCTCAACTGTTATTCAGAGATGGATCCGAAGTTAGGGACGGTACTGAAAAAGGTATTGTCTGACAGGTTTGAAATTACAGAACTTCAATATGGTAAAACTTTCCGTGATAACAGCTGGTGTCATCTTAATTATCTGGAACTTCAAAATGCAATCCTTGTTCCGGTAGCCGGCATAGCATCTGACAGAATAGCATTGCAGCAAATTGAAGCTATAACAGGCAAGAAATGCATTCCGATTTCCATGGCATCCATTGTCGCCGATGGTGGAGCGATGCACTGCATATCATGGACTATGAACACCAGGATTCTTTTTGAGCATAAGATTGTATTTTCCCATCCTCTTTTTTACCCACAATGTCAATGATAATATAATGGACAGTCTTACGAAATCTCTCAGGAAATACCTTGACTCAGTAAAAATCAGTCATACGACAATGTATAACACTGATTGTGGAAACAAAATCGGTAATCCTACATCTACATGTTTCATTTGTGAATGTGGAAATAATACTGATAGGGAAGTGTCTATAGTGATAGATATATATCCAATGGACTATATGTTCTTTCTGTCGGCATATCCTAATGTGATAATCTCACGTGAGAATATAGATAAGATGCACGCTTTGGAGATGAAGTGGAATAGATCCGGATTTATGTCTACGCTTGTTATTGAGGAAGAAAAAGGTGTTGTCATGCCTGATATATATTGTTTCAAACTTACGACATGCGGCTTCAGTGGTGAAAACGGTCTTGAAGATTCTGTATGGAAAAGATACATTGATAAAATAGAACAGGAATACTCTTACATTGAAGAGCATATCAAAGATGTATCAGATGACTTACCCTTCTAATCCATAATTGGCACCCAAATTTCTGTGATCAATTCCTCCTCCGGTGTGTCGGTGGGGGAATTCAGGTATTTCTCCATGATTGGAATGGAAATATCAATTTTCAGATCCTTTATTTGTTGAATCGACGAATACACTTCTCTGTAGAAACTGTCAAGATTATCATATGATCCCTGATATTTAAATATTGCATAAGTCCTTTCATGTATGGTTCGCCATCCGATATCCCCTGTCATATCAATATTCAGTTTTATCACCGGAATACCTTGATATAGAATCCCGGATATAAATAATCCTGATTCCGGGTCGTTGACGATATATCTGTCTATTGCAAATCCGACATAACCTTTCAATTTGGCATCCGGAAACTTGGACTCAACATATTTTTCGATCGCATCCCAATTCTCTTCTTCAAATTTTTTTTCAGAGCATACTTTATATATTGTCTCTTCCTGGCGGTAAAACATCACGCAGTCAGTCAATCCCTCTTTTCTGTATGGCAAAATATCTGTGCGAACAGGAATATCGTCATGAAGTGAGGCTATTCTGTCAATTCCGTTACTGCGCATAAGTCGATAAATTCCGTTAGGGCAGATAAACCCGACTGTGCGAGCCACTTCGGAAGCGGAAATACCAGGGAATAACCTGAAAATACGGGCTGCATATTCAGCTCTGCGTGCAGAGGTATATCTTACAAGACTATGGTGTGTATATAATTTGAAATAATCTCTAAGGCTCCTTTCAGACATTCCGGAGATTGCCGCAAGCTTTGTGACCGATGTGGCTGTATTGAAATCTTCATTTCCAATGCCGTCAAAAGCTGCAGCAACCTCTATTCTGCGCATGACTGCCTTCAGTTTGTTCAGAATATCATCAGGTATATGTTTCATTACGCTTTATGTGCTGATATTATTATCTAAAGATAAGAGACCGTTACATCCGATCCGGGTAACGGTCTCTATTATCATAATCTTTTTGATATGTCAATCTTCCAATCGCTCAAAATACAATTCTTCATAATATTCATATGTCACGCCATTTTCTATCTCTTTTTCACTCGTAGTGATTTTCATGTTGTCTCCTGAGATTTTACAATCACATGTTTCAGTGTATTGTTCTCCGTCTTCAACGTAAGTAATAGCGAGTTTATTTCCTTTAAGTGTATATTTGGCTCTATCTTCAAGGTGGTTCTCAAGATACACTTCGACTGTTCCATTACTACGGAATTTGTATACTGTGTATTCGTAAATACTATCGAAGTTCTCGTCCCATTCATCTACGATCTTACCATTCTCTTTCTCCCACCCCTGAGCGCGAGTAAGAAGCCATTCACCTACGATGCCTCCTTTTGAACCGGATCCTCCACCGAGGTCATCCTCATCATCGTCATCATTGCAGGCTGTCATTGCGCAAGCCGTGAAAAGCGCAACTGTAATAATTACAAAATAATTTAATACTTTCTTGTACATAATTTATAAGTTTGGTTAAAAGATTATGCAAAATTAATAATTATTGTTGTATTATGCAATTGATTTGATATGTTTATTGTTTTTTCTCTTTTCTGTTGAATTGGGATTTTCTTACCGGTTGAGTGTTATTTAAGTATGATTACATTAATTGCGGAATCCAAGACAATGGATGATCGGGAAGTGACTGTAAGTCCCGAAACATATGAACATCACAAGCCATCCGGAGAAGCCGGTGCCGGGGAGATAATGCAGCGTGTGGCTGCAATGTCTGCTCCTGAGATAGCGTGCTTGATAAAGATAAGCATTCCGATGGCTGCTAAAGTGGCGAGAATGGCATATGAGTTTCCGAATAAACTTACAGGAATCCTTGCCATTGAGTCTTTTACCGGAGTTGTATTCAGGGCTTTTGACTATCACGGTCTTTCTCCGGAGGAGAAGGATAGAGCTGGGCGTAATGTGAGGATAATCTCATCTCTTTACGGTTGGCTGCGACCTGACGATATTATCAAGCCCTATAGGTTTGACTTTAATACTGATATAGCTCCGGATGACAAGGCATTATCAGCATTTTGGCGGAAGGATGTCACGATCGAGCTGGTGAAGTGCCTGCAGGCGCAAGGTGAGAAATCCATCCTCAACCTGTTGCCTGCCGATGCCTCGAAATGTATTGACTGGAAACTCGTGAAGAGGTTTGCGAAAGTCTGGAAAGTCGATTTCAAGGAACCGAAAGACGGGAGTGGCTGGCGCACGCCCCACGCAGGGAGACTGAAAACGCTTAGAGGCGAGCTGCTCAGGTGCATCATAACACAAGACATCTCGGATCCTTCCATGTTGCTTACCTTGACCACAGACAACATGATTCCTCTCGCCACCCCCGACTATCCTGATCATATAGCTTTCTGCGTATGATGCTTCAGAAATAATGAAAAAATAGGAAAGAGACCGATGCCGGATGGCATACGGTCTCTTTTGTTCGGATTTGCCGCTTTTCAAGCGGCTGTAAGATTCGATATTTGAATTAACGAACCTTGTCGCAGATTGCCTTGAACGCTGCTGGATTGTTCATGGCGAGGTCAGCGAGAACCTTGCGGTTGATTTCCACTCCTGCTTTGTGGATAAGTCCCATAAGCTGGCTGTAAGACAGACCTTCGAGACGGGCTGCAGCGTTGATACGCTGGATCCAGAGGGCGCGGAAATCGCGCTTTTTCTGCTTGCGGTCGCGGTAGGCGTAGGTGAGACCCTTCTCCCATGTATTCTTCGCTACGGTCCACACATTACGGCGGCTGCCGTAGTAGCCACGGGTGAGTTTAAGGATTTTTTTGCGTTTTGCTCTTGAGGCAACGTGATTTACTGATCTTGGCATTTTTTTGAAGTTTTTTGAATGTCAGCGGCTTGTCTTGCTCTTTGTTGCTGGGCATTCGGTTTGTAAAAAATGTTTGGTTCTCCCGTTTCGGGAAAGATTTTCCGGTATCTGAAAGATTGATTATTTCAGATTAGCGGAGGTTGAGAAGTGACTTCACCTGACGCATGTTGGCGCTGTCAACGAGTGCGGTGTGGTCGAGGTTTCTCTTACGCTTGGTGCTCTTCTTCGTCAGAATGTGGCTGTGGTAAGCGTGTTTTCTTTTGATCTTTCCTGTGCCGGTGAGCGCGAAACGCTTCTTCGCCGCGCAGTTGGTCTTTACCTTTGGCATTTTGTTAAAATTTTTAGTTGTTTGTTTTTACCTCGGCAGCGCCTCCCGCTATGAGCGGGGAGTGTGCCTACGGTCTCTAATTATTAAAATGGTTCTTCCGAACTTTTTTCGTTATTCTTCAGCTGCCGGTTCTTCAGCAGGAGTTTCCTTGGATTCCTGCTTTGGTGCCTTCGGCTTCTGGTTTTCCTGTTTGGGCGCAGCCTTTTTTGCTCCTGCCTTGAGGGGTGCCATCATGATGGTCATTCGTTTTCCTTCAAGCACCGGCATTGATTCGAGACGACCGTAATCTTCAAGATCGTTGGCAAATCTCAGCAGAAGCACTTCTCCCTGTTCCTTGAAAAGGATAGAACGACCACGGAAGAAGACGTATGCCTTGACCTTCGATCCTTCTTTCAGGAAGCCCATGGCATGCTTTAGTTTGAAGTTGTAGTCATGGTCGTCGGTCTGGGGTCCGAATCTTATTTCCTTCACCACAACTTTGGCAGCCTTTGCCTTCTGCTCCTTCTGTCGTTTCTTCTGCTGATAAAGGAACTTCTGGTAGTCAATTATGCGGCATACCGGAGGATCTGCCTGGGCAGTTATCTCGACGAGGTCGAGCTCCAGTTCGTCGGCAAGTCTGCGTGCTTTCTCGATAGGGTAGATGCCGGGTTCGACATTATCGCCTACCAGACGCACTTCACGGGCGCGGATCCTTTCATTGATGACGTGCTGATCTTTGCCGTTGCTGTTTCTGTCACCGGGCATCGGTTTCTGTCCCGGTTTCGGACGATTGGCTCCCATAGGGGGGCGTGATCCGTTAAATTGGGGTTTTTTCTCCAAAGTGTGGGTCTGTTAGTTTAACTTAGGTTGTTATATGGTTTATCACTGTCACTCATCCCTGTGAGTGGCTTCTTTTACTTCTTCATTTACAAGATTTGCGAAGTCGGCGATGCTCATCACACCCTTGTCTCCCTCGCCCTGCTTGCGCACGGCTACAGCTCCTTCAGCAGCTTCCTTTTCTCCTACTATGAGAAGGTATGGGATTTTCTTAAGTTCATTGTCGCGTATCTTCTTGCCGATCTTCTCGTTGCGGTCATCGATGATTGCGCGGACTCCCTCCTTATCAAGTTTCTTCACCACTTCGCGGGCGTAATCGTTGAATTTCTCTGAAATGGGAAGCACTACACACTGGTCGGGTATAAGCCAGATGGGGAGCTTGCCTGCTGTATGCTCAAGGAGTACAGCTACAAAACGTTCCATTGATCCGAACGGTGCGCGGTGGATCATCACCGGACGGTGTTTCTGATTGTCTGCACCTGTATATTCAAGACCGAAACGTTCCGGAAGGTTATAGTCCACCTGGATAGTGCCAAGCTGCCAGCGTCTGCCGATAGCATCCTTCACCATGAAGTCGAGCTTCGGACCATAAAATGCAGCTTCACCTTCCACCTGCTTCGCCTTCAGTCCCTTTTCAGCACAAGCCTCGATAATAGCGTTTTCTGCAAGGTGCCAGTTCTCGTCCGAACCTATATATTTCTCCTTGTTGTTGGGGTCACGCAGAGATATCTGAGCCTCGAAATTCTTGAAGTCAAGAGCCTTGAAGATATAGAGTATGATGTCCATTACTTTCAGAAACTCACCTTTTATCTGCTCTGGCGCGCAGAAGATATGCGCGTCATCCTGAGTAAATCCGCGTACCCGGGTCAGACCGTGAAGCTCGCCGCTCTGTTCGTAGCGGTATACGGTGCCGAACTCTGCAAGACGCATCGGAAGGTCGCGGTAGCTGCGCGGAGCTGCCTGATAAATCTCGCAGTGGTGGGGGCAGTTCATCGGCTTGAGCATGTATTCCTCGCCTTCTTCAGGTGTGTGGATAGGCTGGAATGAGTCTTTGCCGTATTTCGCCCAGTGTCCTGACGTCACGTAAAGAGCCTTGTTGCCGATATGCGGGGTTATCACCTGAAGATAGCCGTATTCCTTCTGGATCTTACGCAGGAACTGCTCAAGACGATCGCGAAGCGCTGCGCCCTTCGGGAGCCAGAGGGGAAGACCTTGACCCACTCTCGGAGAAAAGGCGAAAAGTTCCATTTCCTTGCCAAGCTTGCGGTGATCGCGTTTCTTTGCCTCTTCAAGCAGCGCAAGGTATTCGTCGAGCATTTTTTTCTTCGGGAAAGAAATGCCGTATACGCGGACGAGCTGGTTGCGCTTTTCATCTCCTCTCCAGTATGCGCCGGCGAGAGAAAGTATCTTGACAGCCTTGATAGGGGCAGTGTTGGGAATGTGCGGACCGCGGCAGAGGTCGGTGAAGTCACCCTGTGTGTAAGTGGTGATGTGTCCATCTTCCAGTTCGCTTATAAGCTCACATTTGTAGGTCTCGTTGCGGTCGCCAAACATCTTGAGGGCGTCTGCTTTTGAGATGTCTTTTCGTACGATTGCTTCCTTGCGTGCCACAAGCTCCTGCATCTTCTTTTCGATCTTTGGGAAATCTTCAGATGTGATCTTGTGTTCACCCGGATCTATGTCATAGTAGAAACCGTTTTCGATAGCCGGACCGATGCCGAACTTCACTCCGGGATAGAGCTCCTGAAGCGCTTCGGCAAGAAGATGAGCGGAAGAGTGCCAGAAGGCATGCTTGCCCTCGGGATCTTCCCATTTGAAAAGCTCTATTGTTGCGTCCTCATTGACAGGACGGGATATGTCCCAATCCTGACCGTTGATTTTTGCGGCAAGCACATCAGCTGCGAATCTGGGGCTGATGCTCTCGGCAATCTGAAACGGCGTCACGCCTGCTTCAAACTCCCTCTTTGATCCGTCGGGAAAGGTTATATTTATCATAAGAAAAAGTTCTGGTTTTATTGATTATTGGTGTGTCAATCATTACGTTGGGTGAACCAAAAGCGGCATTGGTTCTAATCCGGGTGTGATTTGACGCGCAAAGATACAAAAAAAATCACAATCCGGCAAATATTTACGTTCTTATTTGTTTTATAAGAGTGAATTGTTGTTTTAACACCCGATATTCCATCTGAGATAATCTAAAAATAATATCTATAACCAAATTAAACTGTTAGAACCGATATGATAAAGGAAGAAGTGAAAGCTTTGCTTGAAGAGTATCTCGATGCTCCGGAAGCGTGGAGCGACAACGTGATGATAGAAGTGGATCCAAAGACCCTTGACTGCCGTCTGTATGACGAGGAGGATGCCGATGTGGAGTCGTCCGAAAAAGACTATTGGGAGGTGATGGATCTGCTGTCTATGTCGGTGGATGATCCCGGTAAGTGGGATATTGATCCGGAGGTACTCGATGAGCTTGCTGCCTCATATCAGTATCAGTGATTTAAATAAAAAAAGTCGCAGATTTCTGCGACTTTTTTTGTGTCCGAAATGAGACTCGAACTCACACGAGCGAAAGCTCACTACCCCCTCAAAGTAGCGCGTCTACCAATTC
>JAIDQZ010000144.1 GCA_029062005.1 Muribaculaceae bacterium
TTCATCTGTTCGTCAGACAAAACGGGAGTTAAAATGAAAACGGTTTCGTAACGATTCATACGTTTAATTAATTAATTTGTTATTTTTCACTGCTTTGAAACCGACATGACAACATACCGGCTCAAAAACGGCACAAAATTACAAAAAAAAATCGACACTGACAAGTATTCCCCGAATAAACTTGAAATAATCTTCAACAATCTTTAATATCACAACATTATCAATCTTGTTGGATAGCATTTGGGACAATAAAGCACTATGAAGTTGTTTAAACTTCATTTTCAAGTATCGAAAAATTTTTCTTATACCGAAAAATTTTTCGATACTTGTTTCATTGCTATTAGTATTGTAATTTTGCATAATATCAAACTATCAACATTACACGATGAAGAGGTGCTTTAGAACGCCATACGCCTAAATCTAAAAAAAATTAATTGATTATAATATGAAGAAACTGTTATTAATGGCATGCCTTTGTGCGGTATCGATTGTGCAAGCACAAGACTACAAAACCATAAATGTGGACGGCACAAACCGTCAATATCTGGAATATGTACCTAAGGATCTCGGCGAGAAGCGACCGCTTATAATAGCATTGCACGGCAACGGCGGACACGGCTCCTATCATAAAGGTCAGATGAAAGTGGAGAGCGTGGCAGACACGGCAAAGTTCGTTACGGTATTCCCAAACGGCATTGACCGAACATGGGATATCGGGGGCGACAAAGACCTGAATTTCATGCAGGCCCTTATAGATGAGATGTATCGTAAATATAAAATAGACCGCAACCGGGTGTATCTGACAGGATGGTCGATGGGAGGCATGTTCACCTATTACGCCATGATGAAAGCAGCCGATACGTATGCTGCCTACGCACCCATGAGCGGCTACCACTTCTGGGGCGGAAAGGCAGAAAGCTCCCGCCCCGTTCCCATACTGCATATTCACGGAAAAGATGACGATGTAGTGACGGTGGGCAATCTGCAAACTGAACTTAACAAATGGATAAACAGAAATAAATGCAACAAGACTGCCAAGACCACAAAGAAGTATCGCAACGCAAGCAATGTCAATCTTCATATCTGGGACAAGGGCAGCGACGGCGTGGAGGTACGCTATCTGGAGATCGAAGGTATGAAGCATGCCATCTGGAATACCGGTTTCAAGTCGATTGAAGAGATCTGGAACTTCTGCAGCCGCTATTCACTCAACAATGAATATCCGGAAGAAACGGCTCCGAAAGTGACCTTGACAAGTCCCAGACCATACACGACGCACACTGTATTCGCTCCTGCGACTGCAGTAAGCTTCCCAGACATATCGCTTTCAGCAGAAGCAGAAGACTGCAACGGAAGCATTTCAAAAGTAGATTTCTTTGACGGAGAAACAAAGATCGGCTCATGCACAAGCGAGCCTTACGAGTGCGTTCTGACATCGCCGCAAGCCGGCAAGCATATTATCAGGGTCATTGCCACTGACAACGACGGTGAGACCGGCGAGTCGTCGGTGACCATCTATCTCAATGCTCCGGAGAGTTCCTACCGCTTTCATGATGATTTCACAGGCGAGGAGGGATGTCTGCCTGCCGGATGGACCACTTATGACGGCAGCGATATGCGCACCGGGTATCTTGAAGGGCTATCGCAGGGCGCTCGTGTATTCCAGTTTACGGGCAATCCGCATGATTTCGACCGGGGACTGTATTTCCGTAATATGACCGGGGCATCGCGTGCTGGTTATGCACAGTATGCACCGGATAATTCCGTTGCCTCGTTACGGCTGCATCCCGGACAGTATACACTTACCTATAAAATATGCAACTGGAACCGTCCGCAACATAATTCTCCGGTTGACATCATTGTCGAAGACCGTTCGGGACAGACGGTAGTCTCGCAGAAGTTCACTCCTACAGTGAATATAGGCAACCGTGCTCATCTTCCGTTCAGCGGCACCGAGGAGCAGACCCTCACATTCAATATAGCCAAAGACGATTATTATGTTCTCACGTTCTATGCCGACGACCAGGAATGGGGAGATGGAGTAATAGGGGAACTTACGCTGACAGCCGTAGAATATGACATGTCAGGCATCGATGAAATCAGAACCCCGGATGAGGACTGCATCAATGCAGTCTATACCCTGCAAGGAATAAGATCAGACGATTCTCAATCAAAGGGCATATTTATACGCAACAGAAAGAAATATATTTTGAAATAGAGGAACCAAGACCACATCTTTACTCAGGAGACGGTGACCGAATATTTACGGCATCGTCTCCCGAGTTTTATTATAGAAATATGGGAATATCCGAAGACCATGGAAGATGAGATAGATACTAAATATCCAGAATATATAGGGAAGTGTGACAGATTTTTTGCCATGCGGTTTTTTTTTTGTAATTTTACCGAGAAAATTTTTTGGGAATAATGAACGATATAATTTCTGACGAACAAGATATAGATACCATAGCGGATTCAGGCGACGGCAAAGGGAATGGGAAACGCAGGAAACGGTACTCCCCTTTTCTGCTTCTGCTCGGGATATTGATGACAGGCACCGCCGGCTGGAAAGACCTGAGACGTTCACGCCTCAGCCCGGAGCAGACAGCTGCCGGTTGCTTCTATCCTCTGATAGCCCTGACGGCAGTATGCCGTTTCATGGACTGGTTCTATCTGCCTGAATTCAACCTTGCCTCCACCCTCGTGAGTGCAGTTTCGATCTTCGCATCATTTTTCTTCAGCTATTTTGCCGTGCATGTGGTATGCAAATGGCTCTTTCCATATGCAGCGAAGTCAAAGACCGACACTTCATTCTTCAAGCTGCTGGTGCAATATTCATTGTCCAGCCTTGCACTTTTCTGGATCCCTGCAGAGATCCTGCCGATTCTGGAACCCCTTACTGTATTCCTCCCTATCTGGACTGCCTTTTTAATAACAAAAGGGATCCGATTCATGCGACTTCCGGAACAGTATCACAACCGATGCATGGTCACGATTGTTGTGACTGTGATAGTCATGCCGTATTTCTTCCTGTGGATATGTGAGCAAATTTTTTAAAGTCTTTAGTCTTCAGTCTTTAGTCTTCAGTCTTTAGTCTTTAGTCTTCAGTCTTTAGTCTTCAGTCTTTAGTCTTTAGTCTTTAGTCTTTAGTCTTCAGTCTTTAGTCTTTAGTCTTCAGGAAACGGATAACGATTAACTATAAAACGATTAATATAATAAGGCGATAATACTTCTATGGAAGCTAAAAAGATAAATATCAAAAACAGACGCGCCACTTTTGACTATGAGATAGGCGACACATACACAGCGGGAATGGTACTCACCGGCACCGAGATCAAGTCGATAAGAAGCGGGAAGGCTTCCCTGACCGACTCCTACTGTATCATAGACCGCGGCGAAGTTTGGGTGAAAGGTATGAATATATCAGAGTATTTCTATGGATCCTACAACAATCATATAGCGCGCCGCGACCGAAAACTACTGCTTTCAAAAAAGGAGATTGCCAAGATAGAGAAAGCAATCTCCGATCCGGGATATACCCTTATTCCACTGAGAATATTCATCAACGACAGGGGATACGCAAAACTTGTGGTAGGAGTGGCACGAGGCAAGAAGCAATATGACAAGCGCCAGTCGATCAAGGAGCGTGAGGACAAGCGAATCCTTGACCGGATGATGAAGAAATAGCAAAGTATCATAAAATGAGGGAACTGGAACTTCTTGCACCGGCTGGGAATGCTGAAATCGCCAGGCAGGCAATACTGCATGGTGCGGACGCCGTATATATGGGAGCCTCAAGCCACGGGGCCCGTAAAAACGCAGCCAATTCCATCGAAGATATAAAACGGGTTGTAGAATTCGCCCACATATTCAGGGCAAAAGTCTATGTCACGGTCAACACTATCGTATATGAAAAGGAGTTGCGTAAGGTAGAACAACTGATCTGCAATCTATATCGGGCCGGAGCCGATGCCATAATTGTGCAGGACATGGGGATATTGCGAATGGATATTCCTCCGATCGAACTTCATGCAAGCACACAGTGCGATATCCGAACACCGGAAAAGGCGAAATTCCTTCAGGATGCCGGCTTCAGTCAACTTGTGCTACCCCGCGAACTTACCCTTGAAGAGATAAAAAAAATTTCCGACACCGTGGAAATTCCATTGGAATCATTTATCCACGGAGCCCTGTGTGTAAGTTATTCCGGGAGATGCCATGCGAGCTATGTCACCTGCGGCAGGAGCGCAAACCGGGGGGAGTGCGCCCAGATATGCCGTCTGCCCTACACTCTTACTGACAGTAACGGAAAAAAAATATGTGTCGACAAGCATCTGCTGTCGCTACGCGACCTTAACACAAAAGATATTCTTCCAAGCCTGATCGATGCCGGAGTGTCGAGTTTCAAAATCGAAGGTCGCCTTAAAGAAGCTGCCTATGTAAAAAACACAGTGGCAAGCTACCGCAAAGAGCTCGACAGAATAATATCCCTAAATCCTGACAAATACAAAAGAAGCAGTTACGGAGTATCAGAAATAAGTTTCGAACCTGAACTTTCAAAATCATTCAACCGGGGATTCACTCATTATTTCATTGACTCCAGGAGACCTAAAGGCATTATCTCAGCAGACACTCCCAAATCGCTCGGGGAGACGATAACGGACATTTCGAGGCTTAACAACGGCGACGGAATCAGCTTTTTCGACGCGAAAGGGATATATTCCGGAGCAATGGTAAATGGAATACAAGGCAAACGCATCATCACATCAAAACCTGTAACAATCCCCAAAGGTGCCGAGATACACCGCACATATGACCGTGTCTGGGAAAAGGATATGCAAAGAGATACGGCATCAAGGAAAATCGGAGTCTCGTTTATACTTGACGACACAGGCCTCACCGCAACTGATGAAAGAGGCTGCCAAGTGAGAATAGCGTCAGACTGCACGCGGGACATTGCGAAAAAGACACCAGACTACTCCCCTGTCTTTTCCAAACTGGGCAACACGCCCTACCGTATGGAAAATTTCGAATCAAGACTCGATCCGACGGTTTTTATTCCTGCGGGTGAACTTGCGGAACTGAGAAGGAAAGCTATATCAGCACTTGACGAAGCAAACACAGTCACCTACCCTTTCAAATATCGAAGAAAAGAAGACCCTGCAGCTGAATACATGACCAAAGCGCTTGACTACAGAGACAACGTAGCGAACAGTCTTGCCGAGCAATTCTACAAAGACCATGGCGTAGAAAAAATCGAACGAGCCATCGAGACGATACAGACACCCTACCGGAAAGGGAGACGACTGATGACCACCCGCCACTGCATACTGCGTGAGCTTGGAATGTGCAAAAAGGAAAAGGGTCCGGGAAAATATTCCGAACCCCTGACGTTAAGCACCGGGAAAGACTCTTTCGTACTTGAATTCAATTGCCGGGACTGCGAGATGCATCTGCTGGGCTGACTTCAGTCAATCCTACGTCTTCAAGAGCGAGACTGTCCGCAATTGAATCCGACTCAACTACCGGATGAAGGATTTCTCCGATACGCGTGTCTCTTGCCTTGATATACTCCTGCATAAGGGCAAATACAGTATCGTTTTGTCCTTCAGTGAGCAACATGTCGGTGTCAGGCGGATATGAAAAACTTATCCTGTCAAGACTGTCTTCAAACTCAACACACGCCTGAACCCAAGCCGCGCTGTCGCCGGCTGCCGACACCTTATCAGTATAGTTCTCTACCAAAGCACTTATGCGGCGAAACATGTCGTCGGCATCGCTACGGTCTTTCATCTGCTTCTCCGAAGTGCAGCCCGCAAGAACAGCAGCTGCAATAAGCCACACTTCATATCCTGTCTTTCCCATTGATCTTTGTTTTAAGATATCTGCCGGTGTAGGATTTATCACACGCCGCCACTTCTTCCGGAGTGCCGGCAATTACAAGGCTTCCTCCCGCCTCTCCACCCTCGGGACCAATATCAATGACCCAATCGGCACACTTGATCACATCCATATTATGCTCAATTATAACCACCGTGTGTCCTGCATCCACAAGACGGTTGAGAGATTTGAGAAGTGTGGATATGTCATGAAAATGAAGTCCGGTGGTAGGTTCATCAAAGATAAACATAGTCTTCGGCTGCTTCTCCTGCGAGATATAATAAGCAAGTTTCACCCTCTGGCTTTCGCCGCCAGAAAGGGATGAACTGCTCTGCCCGAGCTTGACGTAGCCGAGTCCGACTTCCTGCAACGGGAGAAGCTTCCTGATGATTTTCTTCACTGTCGGGTCTTTAGCATCATCCTGAAGGAAAGCAATGCATTCATCCACAGTCATCTCAAGGAAATCATGAATGTTCTTGCCACGATATTGCACATCCAGAACATCCTGCTTGAAGCGTTTTCCATGGCATTCTTCACACTCCACAGTAATATCAGCCATAAACTGCATGGGGATTGTGATAGTACCCTCACCTTTACACTCCTCGCATCTTCCACCCTCGGCGTTGAAAGAAAAGAATCCGGGGGTGAATCCCATCTGGACTGCAAGAGGCTGCTCGGCAAAGAGTTTCCTGATCTCGTCAAACGCCTTCAGATATGTGGCAGGATTAGAACGCGAGGATGTACCGATAGGATTCTGGTCGACAAATTCTACGGCTCCGACAGACTTAACATCACCTCCTATACTCTTGTGGGCTCCCGGAGCATCACAAGGATCACCAAGCATCCTGACCAACGCCTTGTAAAGGATCTCCCTGACCAGTGTGGACTTTCCGCTTCCGCTCACGCCAGTCACAACCGACATAACACCAAGCGGGAACTTCACGTCTATGCCCTTCAAATTGTTTTCCCTAGCGCCAATAACCTCAATATATTTTTTCCAAGGTCGCCTAAGAGCTGGCACCGGGATAGAACGTTTTCCCGAAAGATATTCCAACGTGTATGATCCGCAATCGTCACCTCCGGCAAGAGCCTTCTGCAAATTGCCCTTAAACACTATATTACCGCCATGGCTGCCGGCATCATGCCCTATATCTACAATTTCATCGGCTGCAAGCATGATATCCTCATCATGCTCTACAACAACCACGGTGTTTCCAATCTTCTGGAGGCTCCTCAACACACCGATAAGTTTTTCTGTATCTCTTGAATGCAACCCGATCGAAGGCTCATCAAGAATATAAAGGGAGCCGACCAGCGAGCTGCCAAGCGAAGTAGCGAGATTGATACGCTGGCTTTCACCGCCGGAGAGTGAAGATGAAAGACGGTCAAGCGTAAGATAACCGAGTCCAACCTTATCCAGAAAATCGAGTCTGCTCCTTATCTCTACAAGCAGTCGGTTTGCAATCGCGGCATCAGTTTCGCCGAGACTCAGATCATCAAAAAAAACCTTAAGGTCAGAAATAGGCATCCTCACAAGGTCAGTAATGCTTTTTCCACCCACCTTCACGTATTCTGCATCGGGACGCAGCCGGGTGCCATGACAGTCAGGACAAGTGGTGCGTCCCCTGTATCTGGCTTTCATGACACGATACTGAATCTTATACTGGTTTTCATCCACCCATCTGAAGAAGCCGTCGATTCCTTCCCACTTCCCTTTGCCATGCCAGAGAATATCCTTCTCCTCACGGGAAAGCTCCATATACGGTTTATGAATCGGGAAACCGATCGACGGAGCGAGTTTTATAAGCCAGTTCTTCCACTCGCTCATTTTCTCGCCACGGAAACACATCACGGCATCCTGATAGACAGACAGCGTCTTATCAGGAATTACCAGATCCTCGCTTATGCCAAGAATCTTTCCGAACCCCTCACATGTAGGACAGGCACCATAGGGATTATTGAAGTTGAACATGAGGTCGGTAGGCTCACGAAACTCTATACCGTCGGCAGAAAACTGTCTGGAATACTCTCGCTCAACGACACCGTCTTCTTCCCAAATCTTCACGATGCATCTGTCACGCCCTTCGAAATAGGCTGTCTCCAAAGAATCGGTAAGACGAGACACCTCATCCTTCTCACCACTGACCGCCAGGCGGTCGATCAAAAGGCGGTAAGACAATGCCGCTTCCTCAGAGATCTCACCTTTTTCAATCTGATCAGCTACCCGTGATATCTCTTCAAAGCGTCCGTCCTTTTCGAGCCTGGAGTAACCTTCCTTCCTGTAAATTTCAAGTTGAGTTAGAATATTGCGTCCATCCGGCACACTTAAATCTATAAGAACAGCCAGACGTGTCCCTTCCGGATGGGAAAGGATCTGACGTACGATCTCCTCGATCGTCTCGCGCTTCACCTCTTTTCCTGTTACAGGGGAATATGTATGACCGGCACGTGCATAGAGCATGCGCATGTAGTCGTAGATTTCCGTAGAGGTTCCGACTGTGCTTCGGGGATTGCGCGTGTTGACTTTCTGCTCAATCGCAATGGCAGGAGGAAGCCCCTTGATATAGTCACACTCAGGCTTTGCCATTCTGCCGAGAAACTGACGGGCATATGCCGAAAGGCTCTCCACATACCGGCGCTGCCCCTCAGCATAGAGAGTGTCGAAAGCAAGCGACGACTTGCCGCTTCCGCTGACACCGGTCATAACTATAAATCTGCCGATAGGAAGAGAGAGGTCAACATTCTTCAGATTGTTGACCCGCGCTCCTTTTATTTCTATTTGTCGTTTACTCATATCCAATACAGACAGCAAATACCGCGCCAAATTCGGTAAAGCGCGGCATCTAATTAAGAATCAATATCAGAATCATCATCGTCATCTTCCCAGTCGAGGAAATAGGTGTCGGCATAAGAATCTTCCTTGAATCTCGACATCTCGCGACTGTCTCTTTTGGTAGGACGCCCGAGCCCTTTCCGACGGTCGACGAAACCGGAAATCTTAGTCATCTCAAGAAGGTCATACTGGCTCTGCGGAGTCAGATTCTCAAGATAATCCGGCACGAGTTTAGCACCGAGACGATTCTGAGTGGTCGCCTTGACACGGAATGTGTAGGTAATCGGAGGCTTACGCACCTCTACGACATCTCCTTCCTTAATGGAACGTGACGGCTTGACAGGCACACCTCCCATCATAACCCTGCCTTTCTTGCAGGCATCAGTAGCTATGGTGCGGGTCTTGAACACCCTCATGGCCCACAGCCATTTATCGACTCTTACCTCCATATCAGTCTTCAATCGGAGAAGTTCTTTTAAGCAACATCACCTGCCTGCCATTGCTCCCGATAAACTCGATCTCGTCATCACCGAGTTTCTGAGCCGTTACAGCCTCTTCGAGAGCCATCGTCATCCTTGTCTCCCAGCCGGAATCAGGACAAGCCATACGTGTCATTCCTATTTTAGAAAACGATATTGAATTTGCCGCATCCATATCGGTCTCAAGCTCACCGTTGATGATATTGCATCCGGTGTTGCCGTGCAATTTCTTTTCATCTACGTCAAGAGCAATCTTCATATCCTTTATGTCGACTTTCTCACCATCTATAGAGACGACTGCCCAAGTTCCGTCAAGAAAATGGAAGTCACGGTGCATGAGCTGCATCACTTCCCTCCCCCCGGCATCATAGAATTTCAAAATGCTTTCCGAATCTTTTCCGTTTTCCCGGGTGTAGCGAACAGTCATGCCAAGCGCCTCTCCGATCTCGGCATCCGTGATATTGCTCTCACCGCACAGCATCATTGTGGTGGCAAGCTGACCGAATGAAATCGTCCTGTCGACGTAGCTTGACTGATATGTACCGTTAATGACATTGCATCCGTTGTTTCCATAGATCCGGTTTTCACCGGGCACAAACTTAATAAACGGTGCAGTCTCTCCCACTGCTTTCTTACCGAGCACTGACTCAATAGCCCAGTCACCTGACAAAATACCCTTTTCCGGCATATCGGCAATCTGCTGAAGCTTCTCATCGACCTTAGCCATAGCTTTCTCTGTCTTTTTCTCGATCTTCTTTTCTTGCTTTACCGTATTATCCTTGATGACCTTTGCATCTTCCTTTCCGGACTCAAACCATCCCTGAAGACCTTTTCCACTCCCCTCCGGATTAGATGAGGGTCTGAAAATTGAGCAACTTGATGCTCCAAACATCATGGCAAGCCCTAAAGCCGCAACCACGACACTGTTATTTCTTTTTCGCATAATTTTCAATTTTATATATTTTGCAAAGTTAACAAAAAAAATTCACCTCTCCAAACAGCCGCTCAGTCACCCCAATGCTTTCTGAGCGGGAATTTTACCGGTCGCATCAGCAAGCGCAGCGAAGTGGAATAAGTGCAGTAGTTCCATATCCAGTTGAGCAGGACAGTAGCTTTCGTCCTGACACCAAGAATACTTATGAGATGTATCGCCATCCAAAGCCACCACGCAAATCTTCCGGCAAAAGTCATCTTCCCGATCTGGGCTATAGCCTTGTTTCTCCCGACAGTAGCCATAGTTCCCTTATCTTTGTAAACAAACGGCTTTGTCATCGATCCTCTGTTAAGGTTAACGGCGAGATTTCGCGCCTGCTGAATGGCAGGCTGAGCCACCTGAGGATGCCCGTTGGGATATTGCTCTGTCTGCATCAGCGCTATATCGCCGATAGCAAACACAGAATCCATACCCTTCACCTGATTGTATTCGTCGACAAGAATCCTTCCGCCCCGTCCTATCACATCTTCAGGCAGCCCCGGCATCGGCTCCCCCTTTACGCCGGCAGTCCATATAAGGGTCTCCCAATATTCGCTGTGCCCGTCGGCAAACAAAACCATTTTATTACCGTAACCCTTCATCACCGTATTCAGGCGAATGTCTACAAGCAACTGGGTCAGATACACGTATGCCTTCTGGCTCAGTTTGGGATCAAAGGCAGACAAGAGCCGGTCGGCACCTTCAACAAGAGTGATAGTCATATCATCCGGATCAAGCTCCGGATATTCCCTCGGAAGCACATCACGCTTCATTTCACCGAGTGCACCGGCTATCTCCACTCCCGCAGGACCGCCACCTATCACAAGAAAACTCAAAAGCTGCTTCCTGCGTTCGGCATCAGGCTCAAGACAACCACGCTCAAGACGATCAAGAATTTCATCGCGAGTATGGCTTGCCTCACCGGAAGTCTTGATACCAAAGACATTTTCCTCCAGACCCTCCATACCGAAATAATTATTGGTTGAGCCCGCCGCTATCACGAGTTTATCATATGGAATTGTCTCATAGCTGGTCGCTACAGTCTTTGCATTAATGTCTATATTCTTTACGTGACCCATATGGTAGGTGACACCGCCTTTTGTCTTCTTGAACTCCCTGCGAAACGGGAATGAAATGCTCGGCACATCAAGAGCCGAAGATGCTATCTGATAGAAAAGAGGAGGGAAGGAATGATAATTGTTCCGGTCCACCAATTTGACATCATATTTTTTCCTGTCGATATGCTTGGCAAGATTCATTCCGGCAAAGCCACCACCAATGATCACTAATGTCTGTTTTTCCATAATATTCTGTTATAACGCATAATTCATCACGCCTGATTCAGAGCGGATGAAACCGAGTCTGTCAATAATTACAACATTCATGACTTGTATCAGGTTTGCAAAATACAAAAAAACTTGCTAACTTTGCCTTATGAAAAGCTTTCGAACTCTATTCTTACTCATCATAATGCTTAGCGTTCCTGCCGGGATGAAAGCCCAGATCAATGCGGAGCAAGTGATCACCATCGGAAGGAACGTACTTTCGATGGATGACTATATGCTGGCTATCCAATATTTCAATCAGGCGATCAAGGCAAAGCCATATCTTGCCGAACCTTATTTCCTGAGAGGACTCGCAAAGATGAACCTGGAAGATTACAAAGGAGCCGAACTCGATTGCACAGAGGCTATCAAACGTAATAAATTCAAGACAGAGGCTTATAAACTCAGAGGATTCGTAAGGCAATCTTTAGGTCTTGACTCCCTTGCAATAGAAGACTACAACGAAGGTCTGAAGCATGATCCGACAGAAAAATACTTCCTTTTCTACAAAGGTGTCGCTCTTTCGTCGATGAAGAAAAACGACGAAGCCCTGAAAACGATGAATGATCTCCTGCGCCTCTATCCGCGATTTGAAGAGGGATACGCAGCCCGTGCCTCCCTCAACCTGCAAAGAGAAGACACGACGGCTGCTCTTGAAGACGTGGAAAAAGCATTGAAACTCAACCGTGCACTTGTGAATCCCTATCTCATAAGGGCAGACATAGAAAGCTCGCGAGGAAATTGGGAAACTGCATTAAATGACATGGAAGAAGCTGTCAGGCTATATCCCGAAGAACCGGGATTCTATATCAACCGGGCATATCTGCGCTACAATACAGACAATTACCTTGGTGCAATGTCAGACTACAACTTTGCACTCCAACTCGATCCGAACAACATGGCTGCGCTTTTTAACCGCGCCCTGCTTCGATTTGAAGTGAAAGACCTTATAAATGCTAAAAAGGACTTCACGTCTGTTCTGACCCTTAATCCGCAGAACTTCCATGCCCTGTACAACAGAGGACTTGTGGAGCTTGAATCAGGAGAATACAAAGAGGCTCTTTCAGACTTCAAGAGCATATCCGGAAAATATCCAAACTTCTATCCTGTATATTATGCCATAGCTGAAGCAGAAAGAAATCTGGGCAATCTCAAAGCCGTAGGTGCCAACGTGAACCATGCGGAAAGCCTTGTGAGGAAATATGTGGCAAATCCGGAAAGCAATCCGCTTGACAGACCGACCATCGCAGCCGGCACACCCAAAAACGCCAACCGGACACCGGAAGGAGAAGATGAGGATGAAAACGAGGTGATGAATCGCTTCAACCAGCTTGTCACGATGGAAGAAATTCCACAAACACAGCTCTCCTACAACGAAAGAATCAAGGGTCGCGTGCAGGACCGTAATGTCATGGCAGAGCCGGAACCTCTATATTTCATATCTTTCAATCCCTCACCGGAATCGCTCGGGGGGGTCACCAACTATTTTCGTGAACTTGATGCCTTCAACCGCGGCAGATACATCACGCGCACCCTTTACCTATCTCCTCTCACCACACACCTGACAGATGCAGAGTATGATGCCCTTTTCAAGATGACAGACGATTATTCATCGATAATCTCAAGCAGTGGAAACAAGGTGCGTCCGGCAGACAGAATGGCTCGGGGAGTTGCTTTGTCGATGCTGAAAAACTATAAGTCGGCAATCGAGGATTTCGATGAAATCATTTCAGCCAATCCGGATTTTACCCCGGCTTATATAGCAAGAGGTGTGGCACGATTTGAGGAATCAAAAATGCAGGAAGACCAGCGACTGGCGATGCATGGAATAGCGATGGCAGCTGCTGACTTCGACACTGCAGCGAGACTCAATCCAAGACTGCAGCACGCGTGGTATAACAAAGGAATAATCCTCTATACACAACGTGATTATTCACAAGCAGCGGAATGCTTTTCCAAAGCAATTGAAATTGATCCGGAATTCGGGGCGGCTTATTATAACAGAGGACTCTCCCATCTCTCTTCAGGGAGAAAAAACGAGGCTTTCACCGATCTTTCCAGAGCCGGCGAACTCGGAATCCTGCCAAGCTACAACATCCTGAAGAGAATGAAATAATAGATTAAAAATGATGAACAAGGATTACTTCAGCGGAAGAATGAGTGTCCGCAATTATGAAAAAAAGCATATTCCTGAAGAGGTGCTTGACGACATTCTTGAACGCGCCATGAGGGCTCCCACGTGCGGCAACATGCAGCTATACAGTGTAGTCGTGACCCGTGACACCACCAACCTTCAAAAGCTTGCAAAAGAGCATTTCAATCAGCCGGCAGCGGCGGGAGCGGACGTGATCCTGACCATATGCGCCGACTTCAACCGATTTACCGCATGGTGCAACGCGAGCGACGCGAAACCCGGATATAATAATTTCCATTCATTCATTATGGCACTGACTGATGCCGTGATCTACACACAACAGATAGTCACCATTGCCGAAACGGAAGGTCTCGGGACATGCTATCTCGGCACAGTCAACTACAACGCGCGAGAAATATCAGAACTTCTTGAACTGCCGGAGTTAGTGGTGCCAGTGGCATCAATATCGCTTGGATACCCTGCGGGTGATAATTGTGAGCAATGTGAGCGTCTTCCTCTTTCAGCCATAAGACACAATGAAAAATACCGTAATGACACGGAAGAAGAGATATTGGAGCTTTTTAAATCGAAAGATAACTTTCCACCTAATGCTCAATTCGTAAAGGAAAACAATAAGAACTCGCTTGCACAGGTCTTCACCGACATCCGCTATCCCGAATCTGTCAACAAGGATGTTTCAAAAAAATTCCTTTCCCTATTAAAGGAGAAAGGATTTGAGTGACTCAGGTGCGGTTCTGTCAAGTGCTTCCACCACCAGCGAGGCTTTTCCATGTGACAGTGCGTATAGATCGGTATCGGCACTGTCCGGTTCGTCGTTGACCATATGACCTGCAAGCATATAAAACGGTCTGCCCATGGGATCTGTATATTCCTTATATTCCTCGCTCCAATGAGCCTTGCATTCGCGACAAACCGCGATCGGAGCATCCGGAACTCCGGCAGGAACATTCACATTAATGAAAGTTCCTTCAGGAAGACCTTCATCAAGAAGCTTAGGAATAATCTGATCAACGACAGGCCTGACAGCAGAGAAGTCAGCATCCGGATCATGGGTGGTGAGAGAAAAGCCTATGGATGGTATACCCCATGTGCATCCCTCCTGAACAGCACCCATCGTGCCACTATAGAGCACATTGACCGAAGCGTTGCTGCCATGATTGATACCGGCGACTACAAGATCAGGTTTTCTACCTCCGAGTACGGAGTAGCATGATATCTTGACACAATCTACCGGCGTTCCGTTGCAACTGTAAAGACGCGTTCCGGGAACAGGACTTTTCTCCTCCCTTATACGTAACGGGGCATCGAAAGTAAGAGCCATCGACTGTCCGCTTCTGCCCTGATCGGGACAGACTGCCACCACTTCGCCATATGGGGCAAGCATTGCCATAAGTTCGCGGACTCCTTTCGCCATATATCCATCATCGTTGCTGACTAATATCAATTTCATATTTATTTAATTGAGAATTGAGAATTGAGTTGCTGCTTTGCAGCAAAAATTGAGAATTCTTCCGGGTGTCACTTGCTGAAGATCCAGCTGTCGAAATCCATCAAGTCATTGCCCTCGCCTGCGAATACGAAATACATGTCGTGAATGCCATCACGCTTCTTTATCTTAGCCGTCGTCTCTTTCCAATCTTGCGACGCACCACATTTCACCACACCCAGAAGCTCGCCATTAGGCGCGTCGAGTCTAATCTCTATGGATGCGGTAGGATTATTGCCGCGAGTGCGGACCGACAATGATTTTGCTCCTTCCTTGAAATCCACTTCCCTGACCTTTATCCAGTCACCGGGATCAACGTCATTGACATAAACACAATGGATGTTGTCATAGCCAATACCTATCCCCTCTTCCCACGCTATAGTCTCGCCTTGCTGACGAACGTAAGGATTCAGCGGATCAACACTCTTGAGGACTCCACGCTTGTCATGATGGATATAAGGTATTGAACCGTCTTCATTAAAATTGAATGGCACTACACTTGCTGTGCGACGACGGCTATGGGATTCGGGAAGACCTTCATCCATATAGAAGAAATACCATTGCCCTTTGTATTCGCACATTCCTGTATGATTGCCCATTCCGCCATGCTCGAAAGCACGCATGATCTGTCCGCCGTATTTCCATGGTCCGAGTGGAGAATCAGCCCAAGCCCAGTCGGTTGCCTCCGGGCAGAAAGATGCATAGGCAAGATAGTATTTGTCACCACGCTTTGTAAACCAAGGAGCCTCTTCATAGTCTGGACCGAAAGCGTCCTTGTCCTTGATCTCAAACACATGTATGTCGCCGTCGTAGCTGATCATGTCTTCGTTGAGTTTCACTGCGTAAAGGGCGTTATTACCCCAATAAAGATATGCCTGACCGTCATCATCGATAAAGACGGTAGGGTCGATGTCTTCCCAGCCGTGACCGCCGTAATTGGTCTGGTCGGGATATGTCAGCTGATTTTTTCCACCGAGCGGATTCGTGAACGGTCCGTATGGAGAATCCGACACGAGCACAGGGACTCCGCTCGTAGAGGGATAAAAATAATACATTCCGTTGCGGTATGCCATCTGTGATGCATTAGCGTTTTCATGCTCTCCAAACATTTCCTTGGCATTGAATATTGGGGCATGATGAGTCCAGTTCACCATATCGGTAGTGGTGAAACAAAGATAATCTTTCATCACGAACTGATCAGGAGTCGCCTCCCACTCATCATGACCAGTGATCAGATACAGAGTATCGCCTACCACCAAGGGTGCAGGATCGGGAGTGAATTCAGTCTGAGAAATAGGATTCTGTGCAGATGTCATCAAAGACGACCCGGCAACCACCAGTGCAGAAAGCGCAAATTTGATATAGTTCATATAAAAATCAATAGTGTGTTTAAATGATATCAGAATATTCCATTGTGCAAATATAGTGAAAATTTTTGAATAATCCACATCTGCACACTCATATGTGTAAAAATACACATCAGTGCATATCGTCACTTGCAGAACCGACATAATTATTGATTAAAAAGTAAACCTTAAATTGCGAAAATGGAACATTTAACATCATATAACTATTTTTTTCCATATAACACATTGAAATATCACATATTTTAACTATATTTGCACCATCATCTTATAAACACAAACCTAAAACAGAAATGAAACAATCAATCATCACTCTGATTGCAGCCATTGTCACTGCCGGGGCATCTGCCCAGACTGTCACGGCGACATGGTCACTGAGCGACCCTGACAATCTGTCAGCTGTCACCAAGACGGGAGATGCCGATGCCGGCTCCCTTGTGACACTCAGTCAAGCAACCGGCTCCCAGATAGCCAAAACAAGGATACTTGAAAAATCCGGTGCAGACGAAGGTCTTCAACCGGTAGTCTACGATCCTGCATTCACTGCTTTCACTCCTTCAACAAAGGTAACCTCGAAAACAAGCGGCCACAGTATCAGTGTAAGTATCACGCCAAAGACAGGGCATACCTTCAAACCAACCCTGATCGCTTTTGATGCAGTGAAAGTGGGAACTGATGCAGGCGCTGTAGATGTCTACTATTCAATGGGCAGGGGAGAAGAGCAAGCCATTGCAACAGGTCTTGCCCCTTTGCGCAACAAGATCACATCCTCCAACGAAACCGCCTACTCGCATTTTGAGTATTCACTCGGCAACATTATCACTAATGGACAACCGTTCACATTGACGCTCTACATCATGAACATCAATGGAGCCGACAACTCATCTCCAAAAGAAATCGGTCTGCGAAATGTCACTATAACCGGTGCGGTCGACGAGAAAATCAAAACAGTCGGAGACTATATAAAATCCTTTACTTTCAATGGAGTCGAAAGCCCGGATGGACAAGCACAGACTATAGATATTACAAATCTTGTAGGAAAACTCAAGAATGGCGAGACCACATCATATGACAAGAAACTATATGGAGAACCTTCAGGTTTCTCATTTATTTTAGAGGAAGGATATAAAGCTGAAACCGTTCTGGACAGTCACAACCTCAAGGTAAATATTCTCAAAGATGATGCTGTGGTCATGACGTTCGGAATAAGATTCATGGTAACCAACATCGGATCCCGTCCGGCAGCCAAGCCACTTGGACGCGGACTTATGGCGGTAAGCCTGACAGGAGCGAATATGGGCACCGGAAATCTCGTGTCATGGCGCCATCGCGAAGCTGACGGCTACGGAGTCAAGTATAAACTCTACCGTGGCGACGCGACTGCCCAGAATACAGTGCTCAGCCGAGGATATTATATCATAAACCGCACCAATTATGAAGATACTGCCGGCACTCCCGACAGCTACTACCGTCTTGAGGTGTATGACAAATACGGCAACCTTATAGAGACCGAAGTCAGCAAGAAGACCTGGGACAACCAGACCATGTACATCCCGACCGAGACTCCTGTAGACAAAAAATATGGAGCAAAATACACACCCAACGACGCATCTTACTGCGACATGGACGGTGACGGAGAATACGAGATTATTCTGAAGTGGTCGCCCGATAATGAGAAAGATGCCGCTTCATCAGGCACTACATCACCTGCAATCTTCGACTGTATCAAGCTTGACGGGACTCGCCTCTGGCGTATCAATGCCGGTCCTAACTTCTTCACAAGCGCCCACACCATGCAGTTTATCGCATGGGACTTCGACGGTGACGGATACGGAGAATTCATGATGAAGACAGCTCCCGGCACCATCGACGGAGAGGGCAATTATGTGCTACTCGGCGACGATGATCCCAATGAAAATCTTCTCAGCGGACGAGGCAAACAGGATCACGGATCAGAATACATCACAGTATTTGACGGACTGACGGGAGCCGCACTTGCCACAATTCCCTATCATACTGATTATAAGACAGGTTTAAGCTATTGGGGCGACAGCAACCAAAACCGTTCAGAACGCTATCTTGCCGCTATCGCATGGCTGGATGGTCCTGACGCAAACCCCTCTCCTATTTTTGCACGCGGCTACTATTCAGGAGCATTTGTAGGTGCATATGACTGGGACGGTGTAACTCTTAAAGAGCGTTGGGTTCACCGCAGCATAGAAAGTGGCAAAGGTCTTTGGGGTGAAGGCGCACACTGGATCGCAGTCGGTGATTGTGACGGTGACGAAAAACAGGAAATAGTTTATGGCTCCGCCGCTCTGGACCACGACGGCAAACTTCTCTATCGCACCGGACTTGGACATGGTGATGCACTGCATCTGGGAGACTTCCTGCCCGATCGTCCCGGTCTCGAAGTTTTCATGGTACATGAACATAAGCCCTTCGGATGCGATCTGCGCGATGCCAAAACAGGTGAACTCATTCACCATCAGACAGCCAGTGGAGATACCGGACGTGGTATCGCCGGTCACTTTGACACCACACAACCCCATTCACAGTTCTCACATTCATCAGATCCTGGCATGCACGATTGTGTCACAGGCAAACTTTATGCCGAGGGATGGAATCCCGGCGGAGGTGGGTCGATGAACAACCGCATTTACTGGGACGGAGACCTCTATGATGAGCATTACGATAAGAGCTGTCTCGCCAAATGGGATTCAGAGTATAAAAGTTTCGGACGTATCAAGGTCAATAACACCAACTATACCATCGGAAAGTTGAATAACTACTCAAAATATAATCCCTGTGTCATGGGTGACCTTCTTGGTGACTGGCGTGAAGAGATCGTGCTTTGGGACGAGTCTAACAATCATCTCATCATCAATGCCACCAGCTATCCCACAGAATATCGTCTGCCTCATCTGATGGACGATCTCAACTATCGTGCTCAGGTCATCAACCAGAACTGCTGCTACAACCAGCCTCCTCACCTCTCGTTTGATCCTTCTGTCAAATATGCAGGCAATCCTAACGTGGCACAGCAGAAAAACGAAACATCAGGTGTAGACAATATCGAAGATGAAGTCAATGACGGTCCGGATGTGATCTATACACTCCAGGGTATCCGCATAGACAGGATCACAGCTCCCGGCATCTATATCATGAACGGCAAAAAAGTAATTATTAAATAATTATATTCTTGTCAACTGAAATTTATGCGAAGGAGTCGTCCATGCCTGGACGACTCCTTCTTGTGTCATATTTATTTAATAAAATCGCAACCACTTTTCATAAACAATAATGCTCAAAATGCCGTTTTACGTATGAATCCGAAGGAATAACCATCCGGGTGGAAATAAAAGATTTTTTTAACTCTAATTCTATTGATTATGGCAGCACTGAGCTTACCTTTTATTACATGGTGCATCATCGTAGCGGCGATGACAGTACTTATCTCGGTCAGGCTTTTTCATAAAAGCTATAACCAGGTGAATCAACAGAGCCAGCCTGACCGAATCATTGAAATGGTAAAAAGAAGAAGACAGCGTTATCAATAATCCATATATTGATATTAAATACCGCTCTCCAACTAACAACCCCGGTCAATGACCGGGGTTGTTTTACTTGATGGCTGCCTTCAGGCGTGCGTCTCAGAAATATGTGACTTTGATCTGATCTGTCTGTATTCCGTCGGTATCACCTGTATAAAATCTTTAACAGACTTCTCCCAGTCATCAAGGATGCGGGCTGCAAGCGGCGAACGGGTATGCTTATAGTGCGACGATATCAGACGGTGAAGTTCCCTTGCATCCGCCGCTTCATCGACAAGAGAAAGCTCAACCAATTCCATATTGCAGAAATAGTCGAATGTGCGGTCGGGATCATATACATACGCAACGCCCCCGCTCATTCCGGCTGCAAAGTTTCTGCCTGTGCTTCCGAGTACCACAGTGCATCCCCCGGTCATATACTCACAGCAGTGGTCGCCTACACCTTCCACGACTGCGACAGCTCCGGAATTTCTAACACAGAATCTCTCACCCACTCTGCCATTGATGAAAATCTCACCTGACGTAGCACCATAAAGAATGGTGTTGCCTGCAATGATATTGTTTTCGGGAGCGAAATCGGATGATGCAGGAGGCACAATCACTATTCTTCCTCCAGACAGACCTTTACCCACATAGTCATTGGCATCCCCTTCAAGACGGAACGTGACTCCGTGAGCGAGGAATGCGCCGAAACTCTGACCGGCAGATCCCTTGAATGTCACCTTGACGATGTCGTTTTCCGGAAGCCCGTCATCACCGTATTTGGCGGCTATCTCACCTGACAGCATTGCACCGACAGCCCTGTCGGTGTTTGCGATAGGAAATTCCATATCAACATGAGCCGCTGATTGAATAGCGGGGAAAGCCCTGGCTATCATGGTGCGATCGATCACATTATCAATATCATGCTTCTGCTCAGAAACACATATCACCGCATTGTGAGATGCTTCTTCAGGAAGGTAGAGCAGGCGTTTGAAATCAATACCTTCAGGCAACTCTCCCTTTATCATGATAAGATCAGGACGACCTATCACCTCATCCAAAGCACGGATACCTCTTTCAGCCATCATCTGCCTTATACGACGGGCAAGAAATCTGAAATACCTTACAAGATATAGCGAAGATCCTTCAAACTTAGCGCGCAAATCAGGATTCTGAGTGGCTATGCCCACAGGACACTTATTGGTGTGGCACCGGCGGTCCATTATGCATCCAAGCACTATAAGGGCAGCCGTAGAGAATCCGTAGTCCTCGGCTCCGAGCATCGCCATCACCATAACATCGTGGGCAGACTTCAACTGGCCGTCAGCCTGCAGACGCACCTGTCCGCGAAGATTGTTAATGACAAGTGTCTGCTGAGTCTCTGACAGTCCCAGTTCAGCCGGAGTTCCGGCATATCGGATTGACGATGCAGGAGATGCTCCAGTGCCTCCGTCACTACCAGAAATAGTGATAAAATCACCCTTCGCCTTGGCTACGCCGGCGGCGATAGTGCCAACTCCACTCTCAGACACGAGCTTCACAGACACTTTTGCCTTTGGATTGACATTCTTCAAGTCAAATATCAACTGGGCAAGATCCTCAATAGAATATATATCATGATGAGGAGGTGGTGAAATAAGTGAAATCCCCGGAATAGAATGACGTGTCCTGGCAATGATCTTATCTACCTTGAAACCGGGCAACTGTCCGCCTTCACCCGGTTTGGCGCCCTGCGCCACCTTAATCTGGATCTCGTCGGCATTAACAAGATAATTTGCTGTGACACCAAAACGCCCGGAAGCCACCTGCTTGATCGCAGATCTCACAGAACTGCCGTCAGGACGCGGCTTAAACCGTGATGAATCCTCACCTCCCTCGCCGGTGTTAGACCTGGCACCTATAGAATTCATGGCTTCCGCTATAGATTCGTGGGCTTCTATTGAAATCGCACCGAAAGATATGGCACCTGTAAAGAATCTTTTCATGATGCTTTCCTCAGATTCCACCTCATCAACCGGTATTTCCTCTCCGATAGCTCCAGCCTCAAGAAAATCCCTGATAAAGATTGGTTCATGACCATTATCCACAATATCACAGAATTTCAGGAACTCCTCGTAGCTGTCATTTCGCGTTGCCATCCGGAGCATCCTGACAGCCTCCGGATTCCAGGCATGTACCTCCCCATCCTTCTTATAAGAGTAGCGTCCGGCATTGAAAAGCGGAGCATTGCAGTCAAAATCCTCACTCCAAGCCTCTCTATGGGCATCAAGAATATCTTCTGTGATCGATTTCAATCCGAAACCGCTTATTTTCGAAGGAGTCCTTCCGAAATAGCGTCTGCAAATCTCATCGGAAAGACCTATAGCCTCGAACAGCTGTGATCCTTTATATGAAGTAAGTGTGGATATACCCATCTTCGACATTATCTTGAGTATCCCTTTGTCAACCGCTTCTATATAATGGCGTGAGGCAGTCTGAAAATCGAGTTGTATTTTCTTGTCGGCCACCATCTTTTCTATGACAGCAAACGCCATATACGGATTTATGGCTGATGCCCCATATCCTACGAGCAATGCAAAGTGCATCACTTCCCTTGCATCGCCGGTCTCCACGACAATTGCAGTTCTGGTACGCTTTCTCGCCTCTATCAGGTGGTGATGCAGGGCAGCCACGGCAAGAAGCGACGGAACAGGAGCCCTTCCGGCACTGACGTTCCTGTCTGAAAGCACAATATAACTGCATCCGTCGTCAACTGCCTTTTCTGCATCCTCACAAATGCGTCTGACCGCATTTTCAAGACCGTCTGCACCTTCTTCGATATCAAAAGTCATGTCGATGCGGCAAGCATCAAAACCCTTGTAGCGGAGATGGCAGAGGAGATCAAGCTCCCTGTTTGTGATGACAGGACGCTTCAGGAGCACCATCTTGCAGTGCTCTGGAGAAAAATCAAGCATTTCCCGGCTGACTGCTCCGATATAACTGTCAAGATTCATCACCAGCTCCTCACGAAGGGGATCAATAGCCGGATTTGTGACCTGAGCGAAATGCTGACGGAAATAATTGTAAAGAGGCTGACGTCTTTTTGACAGAGCCGCGAGCGGAGTGTCATCACCCATCGAATGCACAGGCTCCTTTCCATCAACCGTCATAGGAGTAATGATCTTCTCTATCTCCTCGCTGTCATACATAAATGTATGAAGCAGCCTTTCGAGATCACCTACATTTTCCTTCACCTTCCTTCCCGAAGCTATAGTGTCGAGCTTCACTCGTTCACGCGCAAGCCAGTCGCGGTAAGGGAACGCACCTGCAAGCGAGTCCTTTATCTCCTCGTCGAAAAGAATACGCTTTTCCTTCATGTCCACAAGCATCATCTTGCCCGGCTTAAGCCGCCCCTTTCTTTTTATTTCAGAAGGATCGAATGCAAGCACACCGGTCTCGGAAGCGATCACAACAGTATCGTTGTCCGTGATCAGGTAGCGCCCCGGTCGCAGCCCGTTGCGGTCAAGCATGCCTCCGGCATAACGGCCGTCGCTGAAAAGCAGCGTTGCCGGTCCGTCCCACGCCTCCATCAGTATGGAATGATATTCATAGAAAGCCTTCAGTGCCGGGGAAATAGGATTTTTGTCGTTGAACGATTCCGGCACGAGCATTGCAAGCGCGTGAGGCAGCGACATACCTGCCATCACAAAAAATTCCAGCACATTATCAAGGGAGGCAGAATCGCTCATGCCCGGCTGCAAGACAGGCGTCATGTCCTGACCTCCGAAAACCTCGGGATGAAGACCCGCCTCACGAGCCTTCATCCATAACCTGTTGCCCTGAATGGTATTTATCTCACCATTATGTCCGAGCATTCTGAAAGGCTGGGCAAGACTCCAAGCCGGAAACGTATTTGTCGAGAAACGGGAATGCACGAGAGCCATAGCCGACGTGAACCTCGGATTCATGAGATCGGGATAATAGTATCGGAGCTGAAGGCTTGACAACATCCCTTTATAGACAATATTCTTTGAAGAGAGAGAACATACATAGAAATCTTCCTTACCTTTTATGTTTGAGGCTTCCACCTTCTTCTCCACTCTCTTTCTGAGAAGATAAAGCCTAAGCTCCATCGGTCGGTCGCTGTCCTCGTCGCTTACAAAAATCTGCCTGACTACCGGCTCGGCTTTTCTTGCTACTTCTCCAAGCATAGAATTGTTGGTGGGGACATCGCGTACCGCCATGAGGGTCATACCGTCTTCCATTGCCTCGCGCTCAATGATGTCGAGAATCTCTTCTTTTGATATTTCATCGTGAGGCAAGAATACGATTCCTGTACCATAACGACCTTTTTCCGGAACCGGCACTCCCTGAAGAAGAATGAATTCATGCGGAATCTGAACCATGATCCCGGCACCGTCGCCTGTCAGAGGATCTGCCCCTTCAGCTCCCCTATGCACCATGTGCTCAAGCACCTGAAGTGCTTTTTCCACAAGAGAATGGCTCTTTCTTCCACCAATATTAACAAGAAGTCCGACACCGCATGCGTCGTGTTCGAATCTTGAGTCATAAAGACCCCGTTGGATATCGATCATAATCTAATTACCTTAAGAAAACTATTAATTTTCTTCAAACCCGCTGCAAAAGTAGTAAAAATCTGTAAAAACTGCAAATATTCAGACAAATTATAAATTCATATATCAACATTACATGTGGAAAGCATAAAAAAGAGACGCGCAAATGCGCGTCTCCAGAGGTCATAAGTTAGTTTTTATATTTTTGACCAGATTATTCAGTTACCAACACTTTCTTGCCGTTTACTATATGGATGCCGGGAGAAGAAAGATCAGTTTGTCTTATTCCGTTGAGATCATATATAGCGGATGATGAATTATCAAAAATGACCCTCACGCCGTCAGGGACCCGCTTTATGCGGAAACTTATGGCACCGGTCATTGATTTACTGCCGTCGTAGACCGCACCTATATACCAGCCATCTGCCAATTTGCCAAAATCAGCTGTAATGGACACCGTTTTGCTTTCTCCCGCTCCAAGATAGATATCGGAAGATGTAGAACCGCACAGCTCATATCCGCCATCATCAGGGAATACATCAAATCTGAGTGATCCGAAATAAATACCTGAAACACAATCTACATTAAAGCTGACATTCACTCTTGACGGATCTGCAATATTATCTTTATCTTCCACCGTCAGGTCAGTGACATTGATCTCCGTCTTGTCATTATTCACAGACACAGTAACTTCGACAGGTTCGCTTACAATGTTACCGTCTTCGTCGCAGAAAACCAGGAAATATGTGCCCGGAGCAAATACATGATCTTTCAAGGGCGAGAATTTTCCGACATAATCGTCAATCTTCTCTTTCTCCCCCGTCATAATATCTACAGGACGGAAAGTCGACTTTGACACGATATCACCCTTGCTGTCTACAAGCACCGGAGTTATCGAACTATAGAATTCAGCATCTCCTATATTCTCGACAATAAATGACATCGGGAATTCATGATCCCTGTAAATCGTGGAAGAAGGGAGTGTTATGTCCGTCACAAAAATAGACGCCGGTTTCTGATTTATTATAGTCGCCACACCTTCCTTGACCTCGGCTGTGATCATCTGCGGCTGCCCTACAGGAATCCGGACCGGACTCCACTTACCATCCACTTTCAACGCCGGAGTGATCTCGTAAGTGCCATCTGCCAGCTCAGGGAAACGCACTTGAAGATCATTTCTTCCATCATCCGGACGGTAACCTCCGACACCAGGACCCTCTTCATATCTAACCACACCGTCAGCGGAAGTAAATTTCATACCAAGCCGGCTTCCGTCAGGCATCGTGAACAGACTGAAGTTGAAATATTGGCCGCCGCATCTGAATGGCTCGCCAGCCTTCACTTCCTTTACGTCGGTGAAGAATGAGTCTGTATTGTAAAATATATAGACCGGCTTGTCGCCTTCCTTACCGGGACGCACGCCGAGAGTAGCTATCTGCGAAGTATTGAATCCACCAGCACCGCCACCTACTCCGAGATCATCAGGATTCAAAGCTGTCAAAAGAAAATATCCGTTGCTTAGTCCGCCCCAACCCCAATTGAAATGAAAAAATCCGTCGGAACTATAACCATCACATACGAATTGATGACCGCCGGCAGTGCCTGCGCCGCTGTAAAGCACAGGAAGACCTTCGGCAAGGTCAGCATAGATCATATCTTCCCATTCTTCATATCCATAATACGCCCTGTTTGGCATCCACAGGGACCTGGAATAATCAAAAATATCAATAAGAGACTCTCCCATAGCCACTGTAGCGGCTCCACTCTCGCCAGGCTCATAATGCATGTCGACACTGACGCCACAGCCGAGCATCAGTTCCGCTACCGCATGCCGCGATGCATCGGAACTCTCCTTGTCATAGATATCATCCATTTTGTCCCATTGAAAAGTAATGGAATCATAATTGAAAGTAAGTTCCTCTTCACCGGGACGCCAGAAATAGGAATGGGTTCCCTTGCCACGCTCCGGGAAATTATGATATTTCAGCACCTGAGCCATTGCCGTTGCTACACAACCTGTGACAGTCTCATGACCATCGACCTTCGGACACAATATATTATATGGATATTCCTGATTCCATTCCGTCTTCAAAAGAGGCTGTATAGGCTTCCTGTCCTTATGAGTCACCTTTGACAACGAGGATGCGTTTTCATGATTTGCCTTAAGATATTTCAATTGACTGTTGTAGAAATCAAACCATTCCCTGAGGGCAGGATTTCCTTCCAAATCAAATTCACCTGAATCTGAATATCCGAGTAAAGCAGGAGCCGAGTCTTCATCAGGAAGCACTACAAATCCTTTTTCTCCGGAAAAGACATATAGATTTCCGACAGTTGACTGAAGTTTCAGGTTATCCGCAGGCATCATCGAAGACGAGGCAATTCTACGCGGTTGATCAGATCGGTAGCGGGCTAATGCCTGATCGGCAGTAAGCGATGCCGCTGATATCTGCATAGGCAATCCGATGCCTACAAGAGCAAGAAGCAGTGTGTTTTTCATAAAAGTTAACTATTTTAATAAGCAGGATATGAAATCCTGTCAAAAATGAAATTTATTTATATATCTACAACAACTCAATATGGATTTATGTTAAAAATAGTATAAAAATTTAAGTTTCGCAAGATCAACCTGAGATTTAGATAATTTAAGGAGTTATTTAAGACCCCATCTCATAAAATTTCAGAGCCCCTGGGGCGGTTTTGGGCGAGTGA
>JAIDQZ010000145.1 GCA_029062005.1 Muribaculaceae bacterium
ATCCAGCACTTCGCCATCGCCTTCTCAAAAGCACACTACGACCATCCCAACGCCGTCAAAACCGCCGACTTAACCTGCATCCCCCTCTACTAATCCCAATCCACCCCCTCGCCCCGACAAGAAATGCCCCTCTTGCCGGGGCTTAATTTATGTATATCAGCAAATTCCATTGTAATGTGAGGAATTTTTCGTAACTTTGCACAATAAAAACATAAAAATATGATCGATTGTCAATTCTGTGGACAGCAGTTACCCGATAATGCAAAATTCTGCTACAAATGCGGATGACAAATTATTTGCAAAGAATGTGGAGAGCGTCTTATCAAGGATGCTCCGATTTGTGTTGTTTGTGGATCAGAAGTAAAGACAAATACTAATTCTACTGCACCAAATCATATAAAGTTTTCAGAGACAACAACCGAACGTAAGTTTGAGGCTTCCTTTTCAGATCAAACTGCTGGAAATGTCGTAGAAACGTTAGCTGGTTTCCTCCCTATCAATCATCAGCCTAAATTTCATTCCGTATTAGATCAAAAATAGTAGATATAACACCTGAATTAACGCTTTCTGCTAAAGAAAATGACGAAGAAAACTCGTTTGCTATACCACAACAAGATAATTGCGCTACTAGCAATTCTGCTGACATTACTAAAATTTTTAAAACCAAGCCGGATGGTTCACTTTCATTACACATCACAGATCTAAAAGCAAATAGCAAAGGTGGATTTTGCATTCCGAGCAAGTTTACTTTTCATCTACTATCAAAATGAGATTGCACAGGTTTCTGAAGTGCCAAAATCTGATGTATTATCATTTCTCAATAGCCTCGGTCTAAATAATGACGGTTCTTATCGGAAAAAGATGAGTTTAATGAAATCATTGTTCTCGTCCGTGTCTCCATCATACATTCTTAGCTTAACTGGAGAGAAAGAGGCGGAAAAATATATTGAAGAAATTCTCACTTCGGACAATGCGGGATTATGGACCATCGGGAATCAGTCAAAAAAATCGGCTTCGCGTTCATCAGGGAAGAAAAGTTCATTAGATAGTTATTCCGTAGTTGCATCACTCAATCTTTCTCCGACTGGTAAAGAATCTCTTAAAGATTTCCTAAGTAGAAGGAATCTCAAAAGCGCTATGGAATTAAATACTGCATTCGTCTATTATTTAGAAAAGATAATAGGCTATACCGCTATCACTCCAAACCATGTTTATACATGTTATAAACATGCAAATATTAAATATCCATCTAAACTTCGGCAAAGCCTAACTGACACAAAACGTCGTAAAACTTGGATTGAAACAGCCGATATGGAGAATATTAAGATTGCTCCTAATGGAGAAAATTATATTGAACACGATTCGTTGAGGTAATGGATATTGAAACATTTGCCGCTAAGATAGAAGATTTTGATAAGATATCTTCTTCTGAAATAATCCCATTTTTCGGTTACTTCCTTACCAAGATTGAAAGTAATATTTCCTTTACCGCGAAAGATATTGAAGGATGTTTCATAAAATTACATATCCCTAAGTACAGCAATATCTCGGCCTATCTTTCTAAAGCAGTAAAGAAAAAAACGTTTTTAAGGAATAAACTTGGAGGATATAATCTTTCTCTAGCAGAGTCCAAGCGAATTGATGAGATTTTAAGAATGCCACGCAAAGTGGTTCCAATGGAAAATCTTTTTCCATTGGAACTATTCGATAACACACGTGATTACCTCAAAAAGACCGCCAAACAAGCTATTATATGCTACGACATGGGAGCATATGATGCCTGCTTAGTGATGATTAGGTGACTAATTGAAACATTAATAATTGAATTGTTTGAGAAACGGGGTATAGACGACCGCATTAAAAATTCCCAAGGGAACTACATGTTTTGCGGTGATCTCATTGATGAACTATTAAAGGAAAAGGGTCTTTGGACTATTGGGCGCAATACAGTTCAAGCTCTACCATCTATTAAAACCAAGGGGGACTTGAGTGCGCACAATAGACGATTTAACGCCAAGAAAAGTGATATTGATCAATCAAAGGATGGACTTCGCATTACTATAGAAGAACTAATTCATTTAATTGATTATTCACACCCTTAACATATGGCTGATGTGTTGACGCCGGAGCAGCGGAGCCGGAATATGGCGGCTATATAGGGAAAGGATACCAAGCCGGAGATGATCGTACGGAAGTATCTTTTCTCTAAGGGATTGCGGTATCGTGTTAATAATAGGAAGTTGCCGGGGTCTCCTGATATTGTCCTGAGAAAATATAAGACTGTTGTTTTTATCGATGGGTGTTTTTGGCATGGACATGAAGGCTGCAAGTACATTCGGTTGCCTAAATCCAATGTCAATTTCTGG
>JAIDQZ010000146.1 GCA_029062005.1 Muribaculaceae bacterium
ATTGTATATAATAGATAAATGTATTAAATTCGCACAATAAAAACAGAAAACTAAGTAGTTTGCGAAAAATTATTGACATGGGCTATCACGTCAGGATCATGTTGGCTGCTTGGTTTAAACGAATCGTATAATTTTTGTGAGCTATTTATGGTATATAGATTTAAACTTGTAAGTGATGAGGTCTCGAACTTCGCCCGCGAAATCGAGATTGATTCCGATTCCTCTTTCCTTCAGTTGCGCAATGCAATACTGGACAGCGTTGACTATACAAAAGATGACATAGACTCTTTTTTTCTCTGTGATGATGACTGGCAGCGACAGGAAGAGATTACGCTTGAGGATATGGGAAGCAGTTCAGACTGTGACATCTGGCTTATGGAAGACACTCCGGTAGGAGAGCTTGTAGAAGATGAAGGGCAGAAACTCGTATTTGTCTTTGACTATCTCACCGAGCGCTCTTTTTTTATGGAATTAAAGGAGATAATTCCAGGGCGGTCTCTGTCAGAACCCGTATGCACTATGAAAAAAGGCAAGGCTCCCGTTCAGAAAGTAGACCTTGATGAGTTCGATGCACAGATAGACGCAGTAGCTATGAAACAGGCTGCTGATGTGCTTGATGAAGACTTTTACTCTGAAGGAGGATACAATCCGGAAGATCTTGAAGGTCTTGACGATTACAGCCTGAATTAAATCCGGCTACCAAAACCGGAATCCGTTACTCCTAAAATCATGAGGGTGTGTCAAAATGACACACCCTCATGATTTTATTATAATATAAAATATCAAGTTCTCAATGGGCAAAAATACGCTGGAATATATTCTGGCGTTCTTCACAAGGACGCATATGGACTCTCATATCATTTGAATCCTTTCCGAGAAACAGGATGTGATTGCGGAATACAAACGCCACTTGCTTGTCAAATTCAAGAATGCCGTTAAGACCTCTTAATAGAAATCTGCGAAATGGGCTGAACTCTTCCTGGTCTTCAAATATCACTTCATTGCCGTTCACCCTTATATGATGAAAAGGAGAAAGCATCTCTATGAAATGATCCAGACGAAGATCTTCTGGCTTCTTAGCTGCCTTATTATATTTCTTATAGATTTCCTTTATTACTCGGTCGGTTATCATGTGTTTTAGATTTATCGTATTCTTATTGTCAGTTATAATCTCAAATTGAATTTGTTGAGGAGTCTTTTCGAAAATATAACGAAACAGTTTTATAAATGGTTCATAAATAAGTGTGTATTTAACACTCGTGATGCAAAAATTATTTATCCTTGTATCAATGTTTCATATGCAAAAAATTCAAATCTACAATACATA
>JAIDQZ010000147.1 GCA_029062005.1 Muribaculaceae bacterium
ACATGAAATATATTAAAACCAAAAGTTCATGTATAAGAGACTTACCATTGCACTGTTTGCCGTGATTGCCTTCTGCGCTTTTCAGAGCTGCGATGATGAAGACAGATACTCAAACAAAGTTGACCCCGCTTTCACTCAGGCTCTTGCCCAGTTGAAACCGAACCTGAAATCAGTTGAATGGAAAGAGAACAGAGGTTATCTCGTTGCCGAAGGCAGAGAGGGTAATTATGATGTTTCCGTCTGGTTTACATCCGATGTAAAATGGGCTATGACCGAAACAGAATATAATCAGGATGTGAATCAGCTCCCTCAGGCTGTTACCAATACTATTCAGGCAAGCCCCGACTACGGCACCTGGACCGTGGATGATATAGATTTCTACGAAAGACCTGATATTTCGTTCTATGTGGTTGAGCTTGAAAGCCCTCAGGCTACCGAGCTATACGTTTATATCACCCCCGCAGGCAACATACTCAAAACCACCCCGCGCGATGAGGAAGTCACTCCTGTGACCTCTTTCCTCACCCCCGCGATGTAAGAACCCTTTTTGCTATATTAATTAAGGTGACTATTCCTTAGATTACCCTAAGAATAAATTGTACAAGTCATCTTAATGGATAAGACTTTGAATAGAAACGTGTTAGTATAGGAGCAAAGTTACGAAGAAATTTTGTAACTTTGCGCTGTCTTTATAAGACAATGTTTGAAATAATAAGAGAAGTGCCTCAACTCTTGTAAAATCGCCAGTTTGACAAAGAATACACGAGGCACGGTGACAGCCCCCCATAGTGTGGGCTGCCTATCCGTGCGTGTATTCAGGCGTTTGGCGATACCTACAAGAGTGCAAGGATGGCAGCCCACTTTTCTATATATAACTCAAGTAAGAAAAATCTCCAATTGGATGTCTGCGGAGAACTCTTGTAAAATCACTATATGATAAGATTTGTTTATGCCTTTTTCATGGGCTTGATGTTAGTAGGAATATCCTGTTTCATGACACTATTCTTTGGAACACCAAGTCCTCAAGCTGGTCTTATGTTTATAGCCATAATGTTTACAATTGGTATCATTGCTGGATGGCATGATTATGGTCGCAAGCAACGTAAAAAAGAAGAGGAGGAGGAACGACAAGCAGAACAAGACCGCACCAACGAACTTATGCGCGAGTATCTTGAAAAGAAACTGCGAGAGGAAAAAGACAAGTAATCACTTCTTTTTCTTCGTAGGGTTGTAGCGTAATATATCGTTCATGACAGTTCCAAAATCTACTGGCTGACCCATTGGCTTTTTCAATTCCTCAATGGGTCGGTCAAGTATTGCCATGTATTCTCTATCCCTCTTTTTCTTAGATTTCATTTTCCTACTATTGGGTTTTGTGTTACACGAATGTTTGTATTGGCTATTGCCATATCAAATCTCACTTTGTTAGAAACGTTGCGGGTATTGTAGCGGAAGTAAAACTCATCGAAATACCGCTGCATATATTTCTTGCTAACCCAGTTATAAATAGCGTTGACAACACGCTTGCAGAAGTTACCCCAGAAACCTTCTATGGAATTTGTATAAGCGTCACCGACAACATAAAGACCTTTGCTGTGGTCAACCATTTTCGTGGTATAGAGTTTTCGGACTAAATCATAAACACACCATTCATCGGTAAAGAGCGTTGCGGTGCGCTTTACTGCTTTGAGGATAGGCGGTGTAAGGGATTTAACGGAAGTGTCCTTTACAACCTTGCAAATCACGTTTCCACCACGTTGATGCATACCGAGGACAGGAACCTTATCTTTGAAACTCCTGCCTTGACTGTTATTGACCTTCTTACTTGCGTGTCGGTTTTTATTCTTGCCTCCGACAAAGGTTTCATCCAACTCAACTTCTCCGTCTAATTTCTCCAAATAGATGTGATGGAATGTCCTGCGGATTTTATGCAGGAGAAACCACGAGGTTTTCAACATCACGGATATGTCTTTTGCTAATTGTGTGGCAGAAATAGACTTCTTGTGATTGCATATAAGATAGATAGCCATGAACCACTTACGCAGTGGCAGTTTTGTTCCTTCAAATATCGTACCTACACGCACGTTGAAATTTTTGCCCGTGTTCTTACACCGATAATTACCATCGCCACGGTGATAAACCTTTGAGGTGGGGTCATAAGGCGATACTACTCCATTCTCCCAACGTTTACTTTCAAGGAAAGCGATGCAGGATGCCTCCGTTGGAAATGCTTCAAATAAGTCATACAGCGAGTTAAATGCTCCAAAGTTTAATTCGTTCATAAGCCAACCTGTTTGGGGTTGGGTTTATTAACTTTGGTGACTTTTTGGAGCAGAGCCAAAAAACGCCTAAAATCTGTGGAAATTAGGCGTTGTTACGAGATAAATAGTTGAATGACAAAATGATATTGTTAAATGTTAAATATTCTAAACTACAAGGAGAATGTCGTATAAACTCACCTTAATTAAAAGCATGGTTGCAAGATGTTGGGCTGAGCATTACGGCATCTATTCCGTAGCAGACACAATCTTACAACAAACCATTATGAAACAGTCAGCTTTCAATAGCATTCAATCTGCGTCTGAGCCAAATCCATGATAGAATATACAATGCGACAAGTACGATCCTGACAATCAACAATGCGGCATCTGTTGCCATATCATTATCGTTTAGATAACTCTTAATGAGTACCATGACAGCACTCTCTGCCGCAATCATAAGCAGGAATATGCAGAAAGCTTTAATGTAGGAAGATTTCTTAGGAATCATAATTGTGAATCATTAACTATGTGAATTGGGGCGGAGTTGCCAGAAGGCGACTGCTGCGGCTGCGGCAACGTTGAGCGAATCAACATTGTGGCTCATAGGAATACGAACAACATAGTCAGCGGAATCTATAACGCGGTCAGAGAGTCCGTCACCTTCCGTTCCCATGATTATGGCAAGTTTCGGCTCGGCACAAAGCAATGGATTATCAATCGACAGGGAGTTATCTCGCAGCGCCATTGCCGCAGTCTTGAATCCAAGTGTGTTGAGCAGGCTTATATCGGTGTCAATCCAAGTCCAGGGCACAAGGAAAACAGAACCCATAGACACTCTTACCGAGCGCCTGTTAAGCGGGTCGCAAGATGAAGGTGTGAGCAGCACTGCATCTATTCCGAGTGCAGCCGCACTTCTGAAAATGGCTCCGATATTTGTGGTATCACATACTCCGTCAATCACCACTACCCTGGATGCCCCGTCACATATACTCTCGACTGTAGCCTTCGGCTTTCTCTCAAAAGCACAGAGCACACCACGGGTAAGGGTGTAGCCGGTAAGTGAAGCGAGCAGCTCCCTGCTGCCGGTATATACCGGAATGTCCGGACACTGCGCGATGATTTCCGCTGCGTCTCCAAGAATATGCTTCTTTTCGCAGAGCAGCGACAGCGGCTTATATCCCGCCGAAAGTGCTACCGCTATCACCTTAGGACTTTCCGCTATGAAAATACCGTTTTGCGCATCAACGCTCGCACGCAGCTGCGCCTCAGTCATTGACGCGAAAACCTCAACGCCGGGAGTATCCAGCCCGGAAATCTCAATTATCGGCATAAGAGCGATGATATCTGCGGGATAACTGCTGAGCAGGTCTGATCAGGCTGCACCGGCACAACGGTTACATATTCTCTGTCAAGCCAGTACTCATCTGTTTCATCATTATCCGGCTCACTGTTTACAAACCGTCCTGTGAGCCAGTAGAAAGGCTTTCCGGAGGGGTCCTTATACTCCTTATATTCCTCTGTCCAGTACCCCGTTGCCGCTTTTACCACCTTGAATCCCTTTGGCACACACTTAGCCGGAATATTGACATTGAGGCACACCTGCTGCGGCAATCCGCTTTCAAGCACTTTTTTAGTGAAGTCTATAATATAAGGTGTGGTCTGCGAAAAATCGGCGGCAATAGAGTGATGAAGCAGAGAGAATCCTATTGCGGGAATTCCCACCATGCAAGCCTCCATAGCCGCGCCCATAGTGCCGGAATAGAT
>JAIDQZ010000148.1 GCA_029062005.1 Muribaculaceae bacterium
TAACATTTACGGCCTTTAAGACCATCTAATTTCTAATATATTCAAAATATGCTTAATCGGCTCGGTTTTGGACGGTGCTTTTCGCCAAGTCTCATCAGTCATGATGCCCGCATCATTCCTTCTTCAACTTGCAAAAATCACTCGCCCAAAACCGCCCCAGGGGCTCTGAAATTTTATGAGATGGGGTCTAAATCCATTTAAACGATTTTAACTCCAAAATTCCAAAACCCTAAAAACCCACAACTCAAAAACTCCATCCGCATCATTTGAAAAAGAATCGTACTATATCCATACCGTTGGCGTAGATGAGCAGGGATATTAAAAGCACCATACCTGTCATCTGCGCGTATTCCATGAATTTTTCAGAGGGTTTGCGTCTGAAAATCACTTCATAAAGAAGGAAGAGAACATGACCGCCGTCGAGCGCGGGAATAGGTAGGATATTCATGAAGGCAAGCGCCACCGAAAGGAATGCCGCGATATTCCAGAATGCGATCCAGTCCCAGGATTCAGGGAAAATGCTTCCGATTGCTCCGAAACCTCCTACCGATTTCGCACCTTCCTTGGTGAATACAAGTTTCATGCTCTTGGCATAGCTCGTAAGTCGGTCCACACCCATCTCGATTCCTCTCGGGATTGAAGTGAAGATATTGTATTTCTTCTCCTTGACGTTGAAAAAGGCGGAAGGGTCTATCTCAAGTCCCACACCCATCTTTGAATTGGCTGACAGTTTTACCGGAAGAGTCAGTGTATCGTTTTCAGTTTCAGTCGGTTTGCGTACCACAGTCAGATCTATGGTCTCGTTGTCATGTCCTTCCAGGGTGGAAAGAAAATCTGTAAGCGCCGGTGTAGACACTCCGTTGATGGCTATCACTTCGTCTCCTTCCTTCACTCCTGCCTTTGATGCACCCTCACCCGGCATCACCTGAGTGATTCGCGTCGGGATGCGATAGGTGAAGAAGTTGACGGTTGCACTGTCGCTCTTCATCTCTTTGTCAAGATCGAAGATGAAGTTCTCCGGGATGGATATGGATGCCACATTCCCGTCGCGGAGCACCTTTACCTCCTTTGCCTGCATCATCTTCAGGCGGTCTTCCGACGGCAGACCGTCAAGCGCCTCTCCGTCTGCTTCTATGGGAATATCCCCGTTCCTGAATCCGGCGTTTATTGCTGCTTGTGAATATTGCAGCCCCATCTTGGCATCGTTGAGCGCCACATATTTTTCTCCTGTGGCATACACAATGCCGGCATATATAAGTATGGCAAGCAGAAAGTTGAAGAGTACGCCTGCGATCATCACGAGAAGCCGTTGCCATGCCGGCTTGCTTCTGAATTCATATGGCTTGGCAGGTTGCTTCATCTGCTCGGTATCCATCGACTCGTCGATCATTCCGGATATTTTGCAATATCCTCCGAGCGGTACCCAGCCTATGCCATATTCCGTATCGTTCCAGAAGCCTGTTTTCTTTCCTTTCCTGCCGCTGTCACCTTCCTGATCAGGATCTTCTGCGACATCGTTCCGTTTTGTAAGGTCTTTTTGTTTTCCGAGACCTCCTATATATTTGCCTGGCTTCCATTTGAAGATCTCTTTCCATGGATCAAAGAAGATATAGAATTTCTCGACCCGGATGCCGAACAGACGGGCAAAGAGGAAATGTCCGAACTCATGTATGATTATCAGAATGGCGAGCGCAAGTACAAGTTGGGCTGCCTTTATCCAAAATGTTTCCAATTTAACTTGTTTTTAGATGATTATGTTGTACTGAATACTATTTCATTATCTTTTCTGAAATTTCACTATCATGGATTCCGCGATTTTTCTTGCCTCCCTGTTGGTGGCGACAAGTGTGTCGAGGTCAGGCGTGTCGCTCCATTCGGTAAGTTCCATAGTCTTTAATGCGACCTCCGGCATATCCGTGAAGCGGATTTTGTTTTCAAGAAATGCCTGAACTGCGATCTCATTGGCGGCATTAAGAATGCACGGCATCGTGCCTCCTTTGGCGATAGCTTCGAAAGCATAACCGAGCAACGGGAATTTTTCAAGATCCGGACGCTCGAAAGTAAGTGTGGAATAGTCCTCAAGCCTCATAGGACGAGATTCGGTATGAAGCCTCGAAGGGTAGGAGAGTGCATAGCGGATAGGAGTGTGCATGTCAGGCACTCCCAGCTGAGCCTTGACGCTTCCGTCTCGATATTCCACCATTGAATGCACTATGGATTGCGGATGCACCACCACCTCGATATTCTCCGGAGGGCAGTCGAAAAGCCAGCGGGCCTCGATCATTTCAAATCCCTTGTTCATCATTGAAGCCGAGTCTATCGTCACTTTCGCTCCCATATCCCAGTTGGGATGCTTCAGTGCGTCGGCGGGAGTCACTTCTTTCAGTTGATCTTTCGATAATTTCCTGAACGGACCTCCGCTTGCGGTGAGTATTATCTTCCGCATCTCGTCGCGTTTTTCTCCGACAAGACACTGAAATATCGCCGAATGCTCACTGTCCACCGGCACGATGTCCACATTGTTTTCACGACAAAGTCCTGTGATAAGTTCTCCAGCCACCACAAGTGTCTCCTTATTGGAAAGTGCGATGGTCTTTCGTGCCTTGATGGCGGATATGGTAGGCAATAGTCCGCTGTATCCTACCATGGCGGTGACGACAATGTCATTTTTAGGATAGGCTGCAGCCTCGGCGATGGCATTCGCGCCTGTTGCCACTTCCACTCCGCTTCCGGCGAGTGCTTCCCTTAGTGGCTCATAAAACTCTTCGTCTCCGATCACTACGAGATCCGGATGGAATTTTAGTGCCTGTTCCGCAAGCAGACGCCACTGCCTTCTGGCTGTCAGCACAGATGCACGGAACATTCCGGGATATTCCTCTATGATGTCGAGTGTCTGGGTCCCTATGCTTCCGGTCGACCCCAGCACTCCTATGTTTTTGATATCGTTCATTATGTAATGGTATCTTTAATGTCTAATCGCTGATAAGGTATCTGCCTGGCTCTACCGGTGTTCCGTCATACCACATCTCCATGTAGAAAATTCCGGGACTCATATATCCGCCTGATCCACCGTGGGCTATCACGCTTCCTCCTTCCACATGTGTTCCCTGCGCCACTGCCGGTGTCCCTATATGCGAATATCTTGAGGCGAATCCGCTGTCATGCTGTATCACTATCGCGCTTCCACCTTCAGGCGCCGGATTTTGGACAGAAAGCACCCTTCCGTCGGCAATGGCGCACACCGGACTTCCCTTCGGGGTCAGGATCCTTGCCTTTAGAGAGTTGCGAGTCTTTTCGTCGATTGTGGCGGAGGCGCCGACCGGATATATTTTCAGCTGGTCGGCGGCAAGAGGGGCGAGTATCGCCACATTATACTGCTCTCGGTCTTTCAGCTGCGTTATGAACTGTATCTCACGGGGAGACGCAGGCAATAGCGAATCAGGTGGCAATTCGTTGGGTATGCCGCTCGTCTGAGCAGTGTCAGGAGGGGTGCGGTCTGTGTCAAGCACCATCAGTATATTGTTGAGATAAGTATTGTTGAGCATATATGAATCCTTTAAGGAATCAAGCCTCAGCAGACCCTTCTCAGCTTCTGTGCGTTCCCCTTTCTTCAGATATCCCGGCATCAGTGTACGTACCGGTGTCGCTATGATCAGCAATGCTGTCAGGAATATGAGTACAATGACGACAACGACGCTCCCTATCCATAATATATATGGAGGAGCGCTTACAGAAGCTATCTGTCTCAGTCTTGACTCGTCTTCTATCGTTATCCTGTATCTCTTTTTTGCTTTCATGTAGCGTGGAGTCTCACGTTTTCATCGAAGAGTTCCCGTTTAAACGCGCAAATATAATAAAAATTCCACAAAATATCAAATGCATTTGAACCAAACATCCCCATTGGTGTTTTAAAGACATAAACACTAATTAAACATTTTTAATAATTCAAAAAACACACCACTATGAAATCACACGTTTCCACCCCGTTTTTTGCCATATGTGCAAGCGCAATCCTGCTTCCTTCAGTAGCCAATGCTCAGGATGTAGTCGTAGCTGAAGAAGCTGCTACAGTAACCGAGTTCACGTGCGATAATGTCGACCGTTACACTTCCAATTGGCGCGACAACTGGTTTATCCAGATTGGTGCCGGAGTGAATCAGCCGGTTGTGGAAAGAGGTTTCGGCATCTCCAACGGAAGAAAGGTTGTCGACAAGACCATCATCACCACGGAATATAATTTCGGTTTCGGCCGCTGGATTTCTCCGTATCTCGGTCTCCGTATGAACGCTCTCGGCGGAGTGCTGCACTGGGATAATCCGACCCCTCTCGCGACTGATGGCTGGACACGTGCAAATCATGTCAACCTGAACCTTGAACTGATGTGGGACATGTGTAATTCTATTGCCGGTGTCAATTCCAACCGTCCCGTAAGCGTTATTCCTTTTGTCGGTCTCGGTGGTGATTTCATGTGGAATATGAGAGGCAAGTCAGGCGGTGCGCCTGTAGCCACCAATATACTCAACTCTAAAGATGATCCGCGCACCCGGTCATGGACACTTCCCGTCTCAGCCGGCATTCAGTTCCGTTTCCGTCTTTGCGAATATGTTGATTTCTTTGCCGAGGCTCGCGCGGCTTTTTATGGCGACAACTGGAATGGATGTGCCTACGGCGATGCAATCGAGGCTAACGTCTCTGCACTCGGCGGATTCAGCTTCAATATCGGCGGAAGGGACTGGGGTAAATACAATGAATGTGTTTCCGCTTCAGAGATCGCAGCCCTCAATGCTCAGGTCAACAATCTTCGTGCTGAACTCCTTGCTGCTAATCAGGCTCTTGCCGGAGCTGTGGCTGCAGAGGCTCCTGTGGTGACGAATGCAGTTGAGGTGGATTGCCCCGATCAGCCGCTTCTCGCTACTGTAAGGTTCAAGATCAATTCAAGCACTATTGAGCCGCAGGAAGAAGTGAACGTCTACAACATGGCTCAATATCTCAAGGATAATCCTGATGTCAATATCACAGTTGTCGGTTTCGCTGACAAGGATACCGGTTCGGCAGCCTATAACCAGACTCTTTCAGTGCGTCGCGCCCAGGCGGTGGCAGATTGCATGGTGAAGAAATATGGAGTGCCTTCCGGAAGAATCGAGGTAAAAGGAGAGGGCAGTTCAGAGCAGCCTTATCCTGCCAACAACGATTGGAATCGTATCGTGATCTTCGTCAACAGATAATTTAAAATACATTCCTCTTTGTCCCGGCTCTTTCGGAGCCGGGACTTTTTTATGCCGTCATAAGAAGGTGCCTAAAATATGTTTTAGAGCATATTTCGCTCTTTTTGTGGAAAAATTCCAAATTTTGTCCCGATTTTCTTTGGTGGAATGGCTGAAACGATTTATATTTGCAATTGAAATCTCTCCGATATGAGAAAAATAATCAATCTTAATATTAGCCAATATGAACATCAATGAAATTATGGCCAATCTTGAGGCCAAGCATCCCGGCGAGAACGAATTCCTTCAGGCTGTAAAGGAAGTGCTCCTTTCTGTTGAGGAAGTCTATAATCAGCATCCGGAATATGAAAAGGCGCGCATTATCGAGCGCATGGTGGAGCCTGACAGAATCTTCACGTTCCGCGTGACATGGGTCGATGACAAGGGCGAGGTGCAGAACAATATAGGATATCGTGTGCAGTTCAACAATGCTATAGGTCCATACAAGGGAGGCATACGTTTCCATGCAAGCGTTAATCTTTCCATACTCAAATTCCTCGGTTTTGAGCAGACTTTCAAGAATGCCCTCACTACTCTGCCGATGGGCGGAGCGAAGGGTGGCTCCGATTTCTCTCCGCGAGGCAAGAGCGACGCAGAGATAATGCGTTTCTGCCAGGCATTCGTGCTTGAACTGTGGCGTAATCTTGGTCCTGACCGTGATGTTCCCGCCGGTGATATTGGCGTAGGAGGAAGAGAGGTAGGCTACATGTACGGCATGTATAAGAAACTTGCCCGCGAGAATACAGGCACCTTTACCGGAAAGGGTCTGAGCTTCGGCGGCAGCCGTCTCCGTCCGGAAGCCACAGGCTACGGTGCCATCTATTTTGTTCAGAACGTGCTTAAGAAGATATGGGGCGAGGAGCTTGCAGGCAAGACCATTGCTATCTCCGGATTCGGCAATGTGGCTTGGGGCGCAGCCAAGAAGGCTACTTCGCTCGGTGCCAAGGTTGTCACCATTTCCGGTCCTGACGGGTATGTATATGATCCGGAAGGTCTTGATGACGAGAAGATCGAATATATGCTCGAACTCCGTGCATCCGGCAACGACATCGTGGAGCCGTATGTGGAAATGTTTCCCGGCGCAACTTTCTATGCAGGCAAAAAGCCATGGGAGCAGAAGGTGGATATCGCGCTTCCCTGCGCCACTCAGAACGAGCTTAACGGTGAAGACGCCAAGCAGCTTATTGCAAATGGTATTCAGCTCTGTGCCGAGGTTTCCAACATGGGTTGTACACCCGAGGCAATCGATGCTTTTATCGCCAATAAGACTGTTTATTGTCCGGGCAAGGCTGTCAATGCGGGCGGCGTAGGAGTTTCCGGACTTGAGATGAGTCAGGATGCTGAGCATCTGCAGTGGAGTGCCGATGAAGTCGATCATCGTCTGCACACCATGATGAGCGACATACACAACGCATGCGTCGAGCACGGTACTCAGCCCGATGGCTACATCAACTATATGAAGGGTGCCAATATCGCCGGCTTCCTCAAGGTTGCAGACGCCATGATGGGTCAGGGTATCATCTAAGCATTCCAAAATCAAATTAAGTATACATGGAAGGGCGTACGCATAGTGCGTCCTTCTTTATTTTAAGTGTCAAAATCTCAGTCTTTTTTTTTAATATCGCTTGCCAGATTAAGAAAAAAGTATTAACTTTGCATTCACTAACGCCAGCCACTATAGCTTAGTTGGTAGAGTATCTCATTCGTAACGAGAAGGTCGTGGGTTCGAGTCCCACTAGTGGCTCAAAACAATTCGCCTATGGATTTATTGGTCCATAGGCGAATTGTTTTTGGAGTTGTGTGGTTGTGTGGTTGTGTGGTTGTGTGGTTGTGTGGTTGTGTGGTTGTGTGGTTGTTGAGTTGTGGGGTTGTTGAGGTTTAGTGTTATAGAATTACTTATATAGTTATGAGGCAGAAAAGACTATACTTCCCTTACTTTTATCCCACAACCTCACAACTCAACAACCTCACAACTCAACAACCTCACAACTCAACAACCTACTTCAACAAAAAATGGTCTCCTGTTTCCTTTACGATGTTTTCGTAATATTTCTGATCATACCCTGGCCATGACGGAGATTCGGGAAGTCCGTACTCATTACGTTTGAAGCTTCCATCTTCATTCTGCTTCTTTACATTGCCGTCCAGAAATTTCACCATCAGGAACTCGGCGAGGTTGCGGTAGCAGTCGGTAGCCTCTTTGGCGATTGAAGCAGCTTCCATATTGACGTAGGTTGTCAGCTGTCCCATCATGCCGGCTTCGGCAAGCGGCAATAGCTGCTCCTCAGAGGCTTTACGTGAATCGCGGTATTTTTCCTCCAGACCGTTCTGCACCTTGCGGATATCCGGAATCATGAGGTCGTAGCGGTTATATGCCTGATTGGCGACCCAGTTATTCATCCAGAAGTTTGAATTCATATTGAATTCGTAGAGGTCTCCTACTGTGAACTGCATCGGTACTTCAGTCAGACTGCAGTAAAGCGGCATATACACACAAGTGTTGGTATCGTCGGTTCCGAACCAGAAGATGCCACCGACGGCGTCGGGAAGCCATGAGCGGCTCTGCGATATGAAGCTCCATCCGGTCTGTTGTGTCGCGGTGGCACGCTCCATGCAATATTTCTTTCCATCCACCTCATACGACATCGGACGCCATCTGTATGGCACATGGTTCGGACCCGCTCCTACATCCTTTGTCATATCGAGCGGTGTGCCCTCGAAGTGGTCGCGCATGCATTCCTGCATGTCCTGTAGCGAAAGTTTCCGGTCAGGCACTACGTAAAGAGGCATCGGCACATCGCTTTCCCCGCAGATCCATGAATAATATTTGTCAAGACTTGGGTCAAACTTCCTCATGAATGCCCATGCGCGGGCATCGCAGCTGCGCCTGGTGTCGGTATCGTGCACGCAATATGCGTCTGCAAAAGAGAAATCGCTGTCTTTCCCGCTGAAATATCCGCGTTTGCGCGCAAACTCTATCATATCCTTTGAATAGCGGACGTTTTTCTTGTCTTTAAGATCCACCTGACGTATTCGTGGTTCGTTAGCGTGAGCGCAGATCGCATTGTCGGGGATTCGTACGGCAATCCATACCGCACCCTTTTCTGCACCCTTCCCGATCATGTCCATCACCCACACCTCGTTCTTGTCGGCTATAGTGAAAGATTCACCTTCTGAAGCATAGCCATACTGAGCTACGAGATTCGTCATCACGTCGATCGCCTCTGGAGCCGACTTCGATCGTTCGAGGGCGATCTGTATTAGCGATCCGTAATCTATTATTGCATTGCCTGTAGTGTCGATAAGTTCCTCTCGTCCTCCCCAGGTGGTCTCGCCGATTGCCACCTGATACTGGTTCATGTTGCCGACAACATTGTATGTCTCTTTGGGCTGAGGAATCTCTCCGAGATACTTTCCCGAGTCCCATTCGGTCACCTTGCGCATCGCTCCATCCTTGTGTACGGCTGCCGGTGTGTGCGACAGGTCGCCGTAGAGTGTATGTGAGTCAGCTGCATAAGTTATCATAACGCTTCCGTCGGTTGTGGCGTCTTTGCCTGCCATGAAGTTGGTGCAGGCGAGTGCCGAGGCTGCCGATATGGCTATGGCGGAGAAAGTCGCTGTTGTTCTTGTTATCATTGTCATATATTATTGATTCAACATTAAATACGCTTTAATACGCTTTGATCGAAGTCTTGCTGTAAGAATAGGGGAATACGATGGTAAGTGTCTTGTGTATGGTATCATAGCTGTAGCCGTACTGTCTGATTGCCTTGGCAGAGACCATCCTTTCCAGCTTCTGTCCGTTGATCTCGACTCCTTTCGGATTTTCTACTCCTATTGTCTCAAGTGTGATCATTCTCACTTCCGGCATCCCTTTGTAGCTTCCTTCGGTATTTATATTGATGTATATTTCTTTTCCCTGTTTTGATCCGCTGAATGTAGTGAGCTGATAATCTCCGTCTTCAAGCGATGTAGGTGAGAGCCTGTTGTCGTCAAACATCTGATAATCTGTCCATTCCTTCCGTGGAAAATACTTTACGGTAAGGAGCGAGGGATCATATTCCGAAGTATTCTCAATCTTTTTAGCATATTGAGGTATGAAGCTTCCTTTTCGTACGAAAAGGGGAAGAGTGCCGAGGGGCGCAGCCACGGTAGATTCCGAGCCTCCCTTGTAGGTCTTCGCAGGGTTGTTCCAGTCTATCCATTCGCCTTCCGGAAACACTACTTTCCGGCTTCTTGCTCCCTGCTTTGTCACAGGAGCCACAAGCACGTTCTCACCCCAGAGGTATTCATCGCTGATGCCGGCATATCTATCCTTGTCAGCATTGTCTCCGTGGAAGTTGAGGGTGCGCATCAATGGCAAGCCATATACAGAGTTTTCATAAGCCAGTGTATAGTTATATGGAAGCCATTCGTAACGCATCCGGATAAATTTCTTTATAATGGCATCCTGAGCAGGATAGTGGTAAGGTTCCGGACGATCCTGGGCATGGGTTCTCAGTATTGGAGAGAATGTGCCGGCCTGTATCCAGCGTACGTAAAGCTCTGGATCATACGGCTTGTCTGCATCCACCGCGAATCCTCCCACATCATTTGCCATGTAGCCGAGTCCGGAGAGTCCTGAACTGAGCAGCAGTTTGTTCTGTGCCTGAAGACCACCCCATGATCGTGACACGTCCGAAGTCCAGGGAAATACGCTGTAGCGCTGAAGTCCGGTAGTGCCACCCCTCATCATGAGCATAGGGCGCATGTCGGGAAAGTCCTTGCGTAGTCCGTCATACACCATCCGGCTCCATTCATTGCCGTAGACATTGTGGTATTCCTCGGCAGTCTCACCGTTGGCGTGTACTATTTCAGAGGGATGCACTTCAGGCTCTCCGAGGTCTCCCCACCAGCCCGACAGTCCTTCGGCTGTAAGCGGCTTCATGCGTTGCCACATCCATTCCCGGGTGTCTGGATTGGAAATGTCAAACATTCCTGCGTCCCCTACCCATGTGGTGACATCTTTTGTATTGCCGTCGGCATCCTTGGTCAGAAGTCCCTTGCTTTCGAGCAGTGTATAGTTGTCCATTGCTCCGGTCTTGTTGATATAGGGCTGATGGATAGGCACTACATGTATCCCCATTGATTTGAAGTCATCGAGCATCTTCTTGTGGTCGGGCCATTGCTCCTTGTCCCATTCGAGACGCCCCATATCAGTCTCCACTCCATACCAGTATAGGTCGAGCACAATTCCGTCTACAGGATAGTCTCTCTGCTTCAGTGAGTCAATGGCTCCGTATGCTTCGTCCTGGTTGTGATAGCCATATTTCGAGGTGATGTAGCCCAATGTCCAGAATGGAGGAAGTGGTTGTTTTCCGGTAAGCTCGGTAAAGGAACATGTGGCTCCGGCAAGTGTCCCGTCTCCGTTGATGAAATAGTAGCTCAAAGGCTTTGTCGATATAGTACGGTAGAGTATCGTGTCCCTGCCCACTGTGAGTCTGGCTTTGGCATAGTCGTCGATAAGCAGTCCATATCCGTTGTCGCTTACAAGATACGGCATGTTGATGTTGTTCTGCGATATGCGTTCGTCTCCGTCTGTGTAGCCGTAGTTTGCGCGGTTCCACATCATCAGGTCGCTGCCGTTGAGAGTAAGGCTGTGTCCTCTCTCCCCGGCTCCGTAGAAATGGTCGCCTTTAGGAGTCAGGAAACTTACAGTCTTCTCGTCGCCCTCTTCCTTCATGCCGTCGGCTTCCGAAAGGAGCGGATTCCTGTCTGCATCATAGAAGGAGACTCTTCCGCTTGTCTTGTCCACCTTTACTATGGTGGTGGGCGATTCTATCACAAACGATTCGGGAGTCGCCCATGTCCTGATATCGCTTTTCTCTCCTTTCATCGAGGCTCCTTGTGTAGGGGAGGGGGTGGGGGAATTG
>JAIDQZ010000149.1 GCA_029062005.1 Muribaculaceae bacterium
CGGTTTACCATCACCTCGGCAGACTCTCCCTATTCATCGGTGGAGTTCACTGCGTCAGGCAACTATCTGATCACAGAGAAGAGCTATACTCCTTATTACTCTCCGGCATCTTCCCTCGTAGGCTCAAATGAGCATAAGCATGGAAATATCTTTAATTCCAAGATGCAGGCATCTACGCGTGATTCATATGACGGTGTCATTTACGGTAAATATACCATAAATTCCGATGGCGAATATGTCCTTGACGGTTTCGGCACCATAAAGGTGATATCAAACGGCGGCACAGCTGTGGATCTTGAGATCACGACCAATTCCGGCTACGAGATAGTAGTCGGCGCCAACAGGGACAATATCATGACCGAAAGCGACATGACCAATAAATTATGTCGTACATGGAAATTTTCAAAAGTCCATCTGATATTATGGGAAGAGGGCAAGAAAGTCTTTGACAAAACTCTCTCAATGAAGGAATACGGAGAATGGGATGAACTCGATGAACTTCCTGAAAATGTAATTTTTACCAAATCCGGTACTTATCTGGTGACTTATTCAGACGGAGATCTTGCTGTCTCTACCTGGCGTTGGGAAAATGAAAAGAAAGGTATCCTGCGCTATTCCGGGGATTATGACCATCTTTATGATGAGTATGAATCCGGCACGGTGGAGGTTAGTTTCGATGGCAACCAGCTTGTCATCGTGGAAGAAGATTATGACGAAGAGTATGATGAGAGATATTATTGCGAGTGGTATCTGACCGAAGCATGATATAAATTTCATCTTAATGCTGATGCAGCGGCAATTACCGGATTCCGGTGGTTGCCGCTGTTTAGCTTTCATATATTCGTCCTATCTCAGGCAGGTGTCCGCAAATATGTCAGTGTCTATGGCAGGGGGGCGATACAGGGGCGATACACGGGATGAATTTTTTGCCTATTGGATAATTTTTGTTAATTTTGCGGATTCATTCACTTTATCTAACACCTATGAAGACAAAACAGATTCTCGCCCTGTCGCTGCTGGCTATATCTCAGGCTGCCAACGCCCAGGTTGTAATCAACATCGACGCCAACCGGAGAGGGCCAATGGTCAGTCCTACCCACTACGGCATCTTCTATGAAGACATCAACCATGCGGCCGACGGTGGCCTCTATGCGGAATTGATACGCAACAGATCGTTTGAGGACGACTCAAGTCCTGCCAACTGGTTCGGCGTGGGCGACGCAAAGATAGCCCTGGTGCATGACGGTTTGCTCAACGACGTGCAGCACAATGCCCTTAATGTGAAGCTTGCCCATCCGGGTGATGGCGTTCGCAACGAAGGCTTCTGGGGCATGAATGCCGTCAAGGGGCGAACATATAAGCTCTCGTTCTGGGCTAAAAGCGATAATAAATACAAGGGCACCTTTACAGCGCGTCTTCAGTCTGCCTCCGGTCAGTCCCTTGGCGAGGAAAACGTTAAGGTAGCGTTATCAAAGGACTGGAAGAAATATACTGCTGAAATCACAGCGACAGGCGATGATCCTAAAGCCGAGTTTACTCTTACAGCCGACAAGCCGGGTGAGTTTCAGCTCGATGTAGTCAGCCTGTTTCCGCCTACATTCAAGGACCGTGACAACGG
>JAIDQZ010000015.1:0-3196 GCA_029062005.1 Muribaculaceae bacterium
TCGCTTGGATTCGGTCTAAGTGACTCTCCGGTGGGTATGGCAGGATGGCTCGTGGAGAAGTATCATGACTGGTCTGACTGGGAACGGTTCTCAATCGATGACCTTCTCGACAACTTGACTCTCTACTGGATGACCAACTGCGCACAATCATCCATTAGACAATATTATGGCAATTCCTACACTCTCCCTCCGATGGGTAAAGTGATCGTTCCAACCGCTATCGCACGGTTTCCGAAAGATATTTTACCTGTACCTAAGCTGTGGATTGAGCGTAATTACCCACTTGTCCAGTTCTCGGAGATGCCCTACGGCGGACATTTCACCGCCATGGAAGCACCCGAACCTTTCGCCCTTGCACTGAGAGAGTTTATCTCAACGCTATAACCCGAAATGTAGGATCTTCGCTTTAAGGGGCGGAATTTTCGCGATGGCGCGCCATTCAGTTCGTCGTATGTGTCTATGACGTATTTTTGCTGTAAAAATAAGTTTACAGCAATGAGTATAAAGACTTTTATCGACCGACCAGTGTTGTCCTGTGTCCTGTCTGTGTTTATAGTTTTACTTGGCACAATCGGACTTTCACGCCTTCCGATGGAGCAGTTTCCTGAAATAGCTCCTCCGACCGTACGTGTATCTGCAACTTATACAGGTGCAAATGCCGAGACCTTACAACGCTCGGTCATTGCGCCACTCGAAGAAGCGATAAACGGAGTGGAAGGTATCAACTACATGACATCTTCGGCAAATAACAATGGTCAGGCAACCGTAACCATATATTTCCGACAAGGCACAGATCCTGATATGGCAGCCGTGAACGTACAGAACCGTATTGCGCAGGCTCAGGGACTGTTACCGGCAGAGGTCGTCCAATCTGGTGTGAACGTATGCAAAAGCCAGAACAGTACGGCAAAGATTGTGGCTCTTTATAGCCCGGACGACAGATATGACCAGAAATTCATCTTTAATTATTTTAAGATAAACATAGAGCCTCGCCTTGCACGAGTCCCGGGCGTGGGAGATATTACTTTGTTTGGCTCCGACTATTCATTGCGTATATGGCTGAAGCCGGAGAAAATGGCTGTGCACGGTTTAATCCCGACAGATATTGAGGAGGTACTTGCAGAGCAGAATCTTGAAATCCCTACCGGAACACTCGGTGCAGATGGAGAAAATACATTTCAATACGCTTTGAAATATCGTGGACGCTATGAAACTGAAGATGAGTTCAGACAATTAGTAATCCGTTCTACGCCTGATGGCGGTGTGCTGAGATTGGGCGATGTCGCAGATGTTGAACTTGGTCAACTCAGCTACTCTGTCAAAAATGAACTTTCAGGGCATCCGGGAACAAACTACATGATAGCCCAGATGCCCGGAAGCAATGCAAATGAACTTGTCGAAAAAATAGACAAAGTGATAAAAAGTGCAGCGGAGGAACTGCCCGAAGGGCTTGCGCTGGTTGACCTCATGAGTGTAAAGAGTTTCATGGATGCGTCTATCTCAAATGTGCTTCACACACTCATAGAAGCCGTCGTGCTGGTGATACTCGTTGTTATGCTGTTTTTGCAAAATTTCCGTTCATCCCTTATTCCCGGTATTGCAATTATTGTATCGCTGGTAGGAACTCTTGCTTTTCTATATTTTGCAGGTTTCTCTCTAAATATGCTTACTCTTTTTGCATTGGTTTTGGTCATAGGCACTGTAGTTGACGATGCCATCGTAGTTGTGGAGGCAGTTCAGTCACAGTTCGATGCCGGTGAAAAATCTCCCCATCAAGCAACCGTGAAAGGTATGGCCGGTATATCGCGCTCCTTAATCACCACCTCCCTCGTATTTATGGCGGTCTTTGTCCCGGTATGCTTCATTGAAGGAGCGGTTGGTATTTTTTACAGACAGTTTGGACTGACAATGGCGGTTGCCGTACTTATATCAACTTTCAATGCCATGACTTTGAGTCCGGCTCTATGTGTGCTTATCATGAAACCGGCGACGATACTGGTAAATTTACCAAGGCATTCAATGCTGACTTTAACGCTATCAGACGTAAATATCAATCCTCTTTATCCGTGCTTTTTCAGCATAAATGGATTGTAATCGGATTTATTATATTGACAATTGGCTCTTTTGCTATTTTATTATCGATTACTAAAACTGGACTGGTACCGGATGAGGATACTGGTACTGTAGTAGTAGATATTCAGGCCGCTCCGGGTACATCTAAAGCATGTACTGAACAGATAATGGCTGAGGTTGAGGGAAAAATCTCAGATATTCCACAATTTCAGATATACTCAAAGTCGATTGGCATGGGAATGTTAGGTGGACAAGGGGCCTCTAATGGAACCTTTATTATTAGGCTGAAACCATGGGAACAAAGGAAAGGTAAGGCTGATGACAATAAGTCGGTAATTGCTGAGATCTATCGCAGGCTTTCAGATATAAAGGATGCAAGAATTATGTCTTTCGCACAGCCTATAATAGCCGGATATGGTGTAACTAACGGTTTTGAGGTACATATTCAGGATTTTTCAGACAAGTCGGTTAAGGATCTTGAAAATGTCACACAGGAGTTTATATCGGAACTCACTAAACGACCTGAGATTGCAAGAGCCCAGACCTCATTCAATTCAAATTACCCTCAATATAAGGTTGAGGTTGATGCCGCCGTGTGTAAGCGGAATGGGATTTCACCCGTTGATGTTCTAAGAACACTTGGAGCGTACGTAGGCGGTTCATATTCTTCCAATATAAATAGATTTTCAAAGCTTTACAGGGTAATGCTTCAGGCTCCTGCAGAAAGCCGGTTAAGCGAAGAATCTCTGCGTAACATTTTTGTCCGCAATAAATCCGGACAAATGTCACCGATTTCAAACTATGTTACATTGACAAGAATTTATGGAGCTGAAAACTTGACTCATTTTAATTTGTTCCAGTCGATTGCCATAAATGGAGCACCTGCCGATAGATATAGTTCCGGACAAGCCATAAAAGCCATTGAGGAGGTTGCAAAGGAAACATTGCCGAGTGGATACGGATATGAATTCGGTGCAATGACACGTGAGGAAGCTGAAACTGGTAACAGTTCGACATGGGTGTTCATAATCTGTGTGATATTCATATACCTTATACTGGCTGCGCTTTATGAGAGTGTGACAATACCATTTGCTGTAATTCTATCAGTGCCCTTCGGTCTCAC
>JAIDQZ010000015.1:3296-6975 GCA_029062005.1 Muribaculaceae bacterium
ATCGTCTGAGACCGATTATTATGACTTCAGCGACAATGATACTTGGATTACTTCCAATGATATTCGCTTCCGGAGTAGGCTCAAATGGGTCAAAATCCCTCGCAATAGGTGTAATCGGAGGCATGTTCCTCGGCACAATCGCATTACTGTTTATTACTCCCGCACTATATGTAATACTTACAAAAAGGAATGTCGAATCAAAATATTAATTGCGAAGATATAACTTTCAATGAGATTCTTGTTCCTGACATTTGGGGGTCAAGATCATCATAGGGGGATTTGTTCCCAACCTCCCATTCACGTTTCTGTCCGTGTCTGGCGCCGACATTGAAACGAGAGAGATTGACAGAAAGAATATGTGATATAGCTGTGATAATCTCCGGTGTATAATCCTTCTGACGGAGAGGGAGAGAACGGACACAGGTCTTCTGCTGAGCTGCCTGTCTATCCTGCCGACAATATCCTGTGCGCTCTGGTTAGTCAGGTGATCGACGGCAAGCTGCATGAGGAAACCGAGTCTGTCATCGGGATCAAGCCTGCGGTAACGGTCGCTGTCGTCCTGATCCATCGGAATGCCAAGGGTGGTGTAACCGTCATTGAAGGTTATGCTGAATGCGAAGATGCCGTTGCGCTGCCTGTATGCCCTGACATCCCTTATGCTTTTTTGTGGCTTGTAGCCGTATGCCCTGAGGATGTTTAGGAACTGTACTTCGGTTTCGTAATCATAGCTGAATATGCGGTCTATGTCTTTGCCGATGTCAGAAGCAAAAATAGCTTGACACAATTATTCACCATGATGTAGTCCTAACGGTTGATGATTGCCTTACCAAGCCATTTCCAAGCCGGTACGACTTTCACTTTAAGGCCGAAATAATCCAATTCAGCTTCTTCGTCAAATGTCACAATCGTACAATTACGACAGCCTGTTATTTCAGAGGCTGTTTTAAGACCTCTGAGTTCCCGATTACGGGTTTCGATATCACAGAGGGTCCAACACACCTGTATCAATGCATCTGTATGTTCTTCGCATTGAATTACAAAATCACATTCATATCCTTCATAAAAATAACTGATTTTCTGTGACGGGTCAGTGTATCGACGCAAATGTAGATATATAGCGTTTTCAAGCAATTTACCATCATCGTTACTTTGAGGTAATATTACTGAATTACGCATACCGTTATCAGTAAAAATCTCAGATATTCATTAAACGACAAAGGGTATATCTCATATTCTAAAGGCCAACCACGAAGAGAAATAGAGAGCTATGATGAAAGCATCTTAACATTGCTACTTGTAAGGTATATGGAGACAATGGTGATAACCTATGCAAACTGTACAAGTATAGACTGAGCGTATATACCCGTTGAGGAGGCATAAGTATGATACATCACTCCCATACTCTCTATGTGGCATTCCCTGAGAATTGTGGTACCAACCTAAGCATATACGGGACGGCACTGAGTAAGGATGAATTGTTCACGATCATAACCAACAGAAATACGCACGGAGGTTAGGAGGACATTTGCGGTAATACTGCGCACTTTTCGCTTGAAATTTACTATGCACTGAAAAAATCCGTAGATCCGATTGATAGTACTATTCCACTGACAAGGAAATATGCAGAAGAACATTCAAAAATTTTTTATTAGCCTTGGCGTAAGATTGGAGGCATAAGAGAAAAAGGTAGCGACTTTTTTGATAGATTCTCGATACTATTGAAAAGAAGATCCTCACCCTACTTAACAATGCTAAGAGGTATCGTAGCAAATTGATAATGGATTAGAAAGTACTTATATAATCATTTTATAAACTAATTAATGTTATTTGGACGAGGAAGCCTATTTTTTTGAATTATCTCTACAGCCGGTTGCCATCCTTTATCTGCTGCTGAATAAAACAATTCAATAGCCTTTCTGATATTCCTCTCTACTCCTAAACCTTGGGAGTAACAAATTGCAAGATGGAAAATAGAATCAGGTTCATTTTGTTCAGCAGCCAACTTAAACCATTTTATTGCTTCTGCATAATCTTGTTTAACATAGCGTCCTTGAAAGTACATATCACCAAGACAAAATTGACCTTGGGAATTGCCTAATTCTGCAGCTTTTTTATAAAGTTGATATGCATAGGCATAATCTATTTCTACACCTATCCCATTATCAAATAGGATTGCACAGTTAACCATTGCATTGGTATGTCCCTGTGCAATAGCTTTTTGATACCATTCTACCGCTCGTGGTATATTTATCTCAGTACCTTCTCCGAATCTGTAACATACTCCCAAATCATATTGTGCTTCAGCATTATCACTTAAAGCAGCTGAGTTGTAACAAACCAAAGCTTGCGAATAATCCTTGGAGCATCCAAATCCATTGGAATAACACTTTCCTAATTGTACCATAGCGTTTGGCAAAACTTCTGAAACTTTCTTAAAGTTTTCAAATGCCTTTTTATAATTCTGCTCCACTACCATACCATGCAAATACATAAGACCAATCTCATATATAGCATTTGATTGATTTTTCTCTGCTGCGATATTGAACCAATGAAAAGCCTGAGCCAAATCTTGAGATCCTACCAACCCTAATTTATAATACATTCCAAGATGCCAACAGGCATCTGCTATACCTTTGTCAGCTGCCTTACGTAACCAATTTAGTGATTCCTGTAAATTTCGTTCTGTAGCAACACCATCAGTATAAAGTAAAAATAAATTATAATAGGCTATCTCTGGAGTCTCGGCATTGGCGGCTTTGATATAATACTCAAGAGCTTTTTCAAAAGATTGTTGAACTCCGATACCTCGTTTATAACAAGTAGCTACGTCATTCCATGCTTTTCCTAAGCCACCTTCTGCAGCTTTGACATACCAATCAAATGCAGCTTTTTCATTACGCATTTCCTTAGGTCCTTTTTCTAAAAGAAATGCAAGATTATCCATAGCTTGGACATCTCCCAATTCAGCAGCTCTTTGATACCACATTGCTGCTTTATAAGGGTCTTTATCACAAACTTCTCCATTATCAAAAAGAAGTGCAACATTAAACATTGATTCTTTATCTCCCAGAGTAGCTGCTCGTTCAAATAAAGAAACTGCCTCATCATAACATTCCTTACTAAGTTTAATGTGTGCGAGAACAGCTATTGCATCTGGCTCATTTTTTGATGCAAATTCGTTTGCGTATTTAAGAGCTAAGCCTTCTTCGCCCAAACGATAAAGCAAACCTATAGATTTTGTATAACCTTGTTCTGCAGATGACTTAATAAACTTCATAGCTGACTCTGAATCCTTAGGGATACGTTTCCCATGTAACAGTTCACATCCATATACATACATCGCAGGGACATAACGCATTTCAGCAGCGTGTTTTATCCGTGCCAGTCCTTTATGATACACATAATCCTCTGCGTCATCACTGAGTTTCCCAACGCCATATAAAAAACAAGCTGCAGGATCACCTGCTTCAACAGCTAAACGAAACTTCCTTAACTCTTCAAATCCGACTTTCATTTCATCACACAATTCATCTTTATCGGGAGCATAAACAGTATCAAGGATATTAGCTGCATTATTATTTCCTTTTTTTGCAGCTAAGACAAAATATTGGTGAGCAAGCGAAATATTCACCTCTTTACCAGCTAATCCAAAAAGGTATTGATTGCCAATCTCTACAAG
>JAIDQZ010000150.1 GCA_029062005.1 Muribaculaceae bacterium
CCGAGATGCTTCGGTTTGTCGGTCGGAAGAACTGAGATACCTCGGTTCGTTGGTTCAGTTAACCGAAAACGCCGGGGTAATGTAACCGGATATTCAAAGGATGTACTGACCTAATTATCGAATGTGCAAATACTCAAATGCTCAAATGTCCCATTGCTCTAATATGACAAGTATACAATTATCAAATATCTCAATACTCTATCTATCTAATGTAAGAATGGTCAAATAACCTATTTATATAATTATCACATAACATGTCAAAGAAGAAAGAAATCACAATAAATACCAGAGTCGATGAGACCATACACAGACAGATGCGAGAAAAGGCCGCAGCCTATTTCAAAGGAAATATGAGCGCACTGATAAGATGCGCAACTCTCAAATATTCAGAGGACGTTCCAACATCGGAGCTATCTGAAGACAATCACCGACTGACTGCGCTAATATCTACAGCAAGCAAGAAGATTGACAAAATTGGTGTCAATCATAATCAGGTCGTGAAATGTATCAATGAGAAGATGAAGATGTCGCCACATGCCTTTACCGCCAATGACCTTCTTCCCTTCAATCAATTTGGAAGTGATATGAAGATTATTCAGGATATGCTGCGCTATCTGTATGAAATGCTCAAATCATAAATCCTGGGAGTATGATTGTCAAGAAGCTCAGTGATGCACGTGGCGGAAGATTCCCCGGAGCAAAATACAATGAAGATAAGGTCGCGGCCGGGATCGCCGAACTGATGTTGATGGCAAATGTCAGCGAAAGACTGCGCCACACTGTCCAGACCATGCACCGTTTCGGACTTGATGCAGCTACCGAGGTGGAACGCTATCTGAAAGAGCGGTCAAAGACCTATGGAAATACAAATACCGACCGTTTCCAGTTCCACGTGTCGGCATCCGTTGAAGGACGCACCATGACACTGCAGGAACTCACAGACTTTGCCCGTGAGTTGATGAAAGGCATGGGGTATGACAAGCAGCCGTACTTCGTCTATGCCCATCACGACACGGACAACAACCACGTACATATACTTTCTACAAGGATTCAACCTAATGGCTACGCTATCTCCGACCATCAGGATATTCGCAGACTCAATGCCTGTGCCAACCGTATTCTTATATCAGACATCAACAGGGATATTGAGCGAATTTTCAATTACGATTATGAAACCGAGGGACAGTTTGCAAATATTGTCAGATCCATCGGCTTTAAGATGGAAAAGTCGCTGGATGGCTACCGTCTTTTGAAGAATGGTGGCGATGCAGGAAATATCTCTATCGGAGATATATTCAAGCATATTAACAAGGGCAGCCAAAAACGTAAGGATCGGGCAACTCAACTCCGTGCTATTATCAAGAAATATAAGGCTGAGATTGCAGAGGGAAAGTATCAAAGTCTCAATAGTCCCGAAGTCTCAAAGTCCAAGAAGAAAAAGCTGACACGCCCAAAATCTAATCTGGATATAAAGAAAATCCTCGACAAAAACGGCAAACCGTTGAGCAAAGAGCGGCAGGAGCAGCTTCAACAGCTTATCTTCACACTCAAAAAGAGTTTCGGTATAGACATCTATTTCCAGAAGGACAAGAACGGTCAGGTTCGTGGATATGGCATTGTCGACCATGCCGGAAAGATTGCCTTTGACGGTAGCAAGGTGATGAAGTTGTCGGAGCTGATTGACTTCGCTCCAAAACAGGAACACAGGCCTTCGCCACTTGATGTTTACCGGGATATGTTCAATGTTGAGATCGGCAACGATGGGCGTAACGACTATATGCGTATCAAGATTAAGGACGGCATCACCTATCAGAAGCCGATTACTTTGCGTCAGGTAGCATGGTACACTGGTGTGAAACCGGATGACAAGGAAGATGTAGCACTGACGATAGCCGCTACAATGTTCACGGAAGAAATCCTTATGGCATACCTCGCACAACAGCCAATCCACGACTTCAGGAACAGAATACAGTCTGCCACTGCCGTCAAGAATAGGGATGGAAGATATGCGCTGAGAATTACAATGAATGACGGTATGCCAATACCCATGATTCCAATGGACAGCCAGGATGAGAGTGATTACCGAAGACTTTCCCCGGACGACAGACAAGACTTTCTACTGAATCTTGCCGTCCATTACCTAACAAGAGAAGACGCAATAGCCATCATACAGCGCATACGCCAGACAACCAAAGACCAGACAGGAGTACGTGTCCTATCCCATCCGCAAGACTTCACCCAGCAGACAGCCCAAACATTTGCATTCAATTTTGCGAAAGTCCTCACATGCTTCAACGCCAACACCGAGCGCGGAGAAAACCGCGAATGGGAAGTAGGCAACCGATCACTCTATGACGATTTCGATACTAAACAGTCAGGCACGCGTATGTCTATATAGGATTAAATCCGATGAAGAACTGTACAACTACAAGTTATTCAAATGATTTTGTTGCACAATATGCCTTTACCCCCATTTTTGAAGTGGCAGTTAGTAATAAAGCGATAGCAGGAACCAGAAGTACTGGACTCATGCCAATAAGTGGCCCCAACCATGTGGATATTCCAGTCACTCCAGCTAATCCAAGGGGCTTGCTGGTAGAAACAAATTTTTCTCGTTCTTTGTCATAATCAGGATGTCCACATATGAATTTGTCAAACTCTGCTTTAAAGCGCGACCAATAGCTAGGCGCATGGCTCTGTTCTTGTGGAGAGCCTCCGAAAGTCGATGTTTGACAAGGACCTTGTGACGTTATCCATTGTTCCGCTGCGCCTTCTTCTCCATATTTTGCAACTAATTTCTCAATTATTCCCCGTTGATAAGGTTTAAGGCTCGCGAAACACTCCTCTATTGTGATCGGTTGAATTGATAAACTCATAACATTTCTTTTATATAAGATGCTGAGATACAGTATGAGTCTGTATTAAGTTCATGAGGATTAATGCCTGCTATAATAATTCCACAAGTTGGGGCATATGTACCGATAAGCATTCCTACTATATTACCTGTTTGATGACTGAATACCAGTGATCCTGATTGCCCAGGTCTCGTTTGCATATTTAGGGTAGCATATTTTGATTTTATTCCAGATGTCTCAAGCAGCATTTTTGCTCCAATTTCTGCTTCACGATAGGTGAGAACTCTTCGCCCCATAACACAATGGGGAAATCCGAACATTCCAATTTTCTCACCAACATTTACATTATCTAAGCTGTCTAATCGAGGAAGTACGCCATCAAAACTTAATCCTTCAGCCTGTAAAATACAAATATCAGTGATCGGATTAATGTCTTGTATTGTTACTGGAACAGGTTGGCATCTATTGTCTGCAACATCTTGATAAGTATTAATATCAGATATATGAGGCATAAGTATGCACAGATTCTCAGTAAGGTTTCCAACGACATGCCTTGCAGTAACAATTTTACCATTGTTAGAAACAAGAAAACCTGTCCCAAGCATATTTACTACCCCTTCAGGAGAAACTTGTCCTATAATAAACGTGATTTGAGTAAAATTCATAGTCAGATATTTTATTACAAATTTAGCATTTTTTATTGAGATTAATCCTGTGACCTAAAATTTTTTTCAATACTAGTGACTATTCCTGCGCACCACGCGGATAGTCACTATTTTTGTAGGGAGGATTTGATGTAGCGTTTAATTGGCGTGAAGATTAAATGGAACTTTTTAAGAGCATTTAATCAAGCCGATTTAATGTGATTTAGAGGGGGTTAGGTAGTGACTATTATAGTGACTATGGGCAATAGTGACTAAAAGAAAAATCGCCAATTCGGTGTGAATTAGCGATTTAACTTTTGCTTGGGTGGTGCCACCAGGAATCGAACCGGGGACACAAGGATTTTCAGTCCTTTGCTCTACCAACTGAGCTATGGCACCTTGCCTGTTTGCGAGTGCAAAGTTACAACGTTTTTTTGAAGTGTGCAAATTTTTTTGCAACTTTTTTAAATAAATTTTTTCTTTATGATAATGTTGCAGTTTGTTAATGGCTGAGGGATAGGCAGATGGGGAAACTGGTATCCATAACTCACTGACGTGTCAGGTATCTTAAATCGGAGATCATATCGTTGAAGAATGCCTGCACGGGCGTTATAATGGGCTGGAATTCCGGTTCGCTGCCGTCGCTCAATACTTTCAAGCACGACGGACTGCAGTGAATGCTTATTTTTCTGCCAAGAGCAAGTGGCTCTCCGTCAATCTGTGCAGGTCCATCTTTAAGCCGGATTATCTTGACCTCTTTTGCTTTGAAGGTGTCTACATAGCGGTTCCTGTCGATCTGTCCGCTCAGAAGTCCTATTCCCGCCATTGCCTGATGAATTATGGATCCATTGCGTATCACAGTCACGTCGAGAAGTCCGTCTGTAAGTGATGCTCGTGGAGCGATATAGGCGTTGTTGCCATATTGGGCGGTATTGCAGACGGCTATCAGCAACGCCTCCTCTGTATATATCTCCCCGTCAATCTCCAGCGCGTAGCAGTCGGGAGTGAAGTTGAGGTATTCAAGAAGCGCGCTTCTTACATATTGCATTTTGCCGCGTCTTCGTCCGGCCGCGAATTTTTCTGTCACCACTGCATCAAATCCTACACCGAATGTACAGAAAAAGGGGAGTCCGTCGGCTATGCCGCAGTCAATGGCATACGGACGGTTGGCTGCGATGATGTCGATTGCTCCGTTCGGATCCATCGGAATCCCGAGCGTGCGGGCAAGTCCGTTGCCGCTCCCGCATGGAATTATGCCGAGTGCCGTATCTGTATTCATCAACGCTGACGCCACTTCATTGACAGTGCCGTCGCCTCCGGCGGCGATTACGATGTCAGCGCCGGCTTCAGCGGCACCGGCGGCAAGCTCCGCTGCATGTCCCTTGTGAAGGGTATGTGCGATTTTGAGATTTATTCCGGCGGCTTCAAGTCGGGAACTTGCCATATCGCAGATCCCTTTCTTGTCGCGAGTTCCCGATATGGGATTGATAAGCATAAGGGCTGATACCATGACTTCAAACTGCTATATGATGATCGGGACGCAAAATTAGCAAAAAAAACTGATAAATTTGTCAGTTTGTGGGATTTTTTATAAATTTGCACGATGTCACGCCCTATGCGGGACTGATATGTTTTGAAATACAAGATTCACCGCGAAGGTACCAATATTCTCATAATGCTGGCGGCTGTGCTGTTGGCGCTCAACGTCCCGGTTTGGCTGTTCTTGCCTCCGTGGATTCTTCCGGCTGTGCTTTCGGCGCTGTCTGTTTTAGTGTATTCGTTTGTGTTCAACTTTTTCCGATGTCCGGCACGTCGGTACAGGGGTCCTCGCAAGAATATGGTGGTCAGTTCGGTAGACGGAGGTGTCGTAGTGATTGAGCGTGCTATGGAGAATGAATTTATCGGGGGCGAGGCGCTTCAGATTTCAGTATTCATGTCTCCGCTGAATGTGCATGCCAACTGGTTTCCGGTCGAAGGGAGGGTGGCATATGTGCGGCATCATGCGGGCAGGTTCTATTCGGCATGGCTCCCGAAAGCAAGCACCGAGAATGAACGCTCCACAATAGGCATTGTCACGCCCGACGGTCATCGTGTCACGGTCCGCCAGGTGGCTGGGGCAATGGCACGTCGTATCGTCACCTATGCCCGGGTCGGAGAGGAAGCGGAATTTGACGAGCATCTGGGTTTCATCAAGTTTGGATCACGCGTCGACATTTATCTGCCGGTAGATTCTATTCCGCTTGTGCGCATGGGTCAGCGCGTCATCGGCGACCAGACTCAACTTGCCACTCTTCCGGGATATAAAGAGACCCTGCAAATGAACAAACAAGGGTTCTGAATGGTATATCTATAGAAAATGCAACCGGATGAACATACTGAAAAAAATAAGGAGCAACATACCTAACGGCATCACGTGCCTTAACGTCTTGTGCGGAACTATCGCCATCCTTGTCTCGGCGCACCCGGGACTTTCCTATATGGGTCTTGCGTCATGGCAATGGGGGGCACTATTCATAGTTCTTGCTGCAGTGGCGGATTTCTTCGATGGATTTGCAGCCAGGATGCTTCATGAATGTCACCCGATAGGAGCTGATCTCGATTCCCTTTCAGATCAGGTCAGCTTCGGCGTGGCTCCTGCGGTGTTGCTTGCTTTCAATCTTTGGGGCAATGTGCCACTATGGTTATCATTCGCTCCCGCCATTTTGCCAGTTGCCACGACCGTCAGATTGGCAAAGTTTAACAACGACAGCCGCCAGACAACCGGATTTCTTGGAATGCCGGTGCCTGCCAATGCTGTCTTCTGGATCGGATATGTCGCAATCTTTAAACACTGCCCGCAAGCCGTCTGGCTTAAGACGCCATGGGTACTTGTGCCGGCACTCCTTATGGTGTCATGGCTGATGGTGTCGGAGGTGCCGATGCTGTCGCTGAAGTTCAAGTCGTGGGGATTCAAGGATAATCTGGCGCGGTATTTGCTGATTTCAGGATCAGCGGCACTGCTTGTATGCCTGCAGCTCCGCGGCATGCTCTGGGTCATACTTTTCTATGTCATCATGTCGCTGCTGTTTGCACGCCGTCAGTCGCCCTCAACTCATTAATAAGAAACAGCGATGTCCGGATTGCTTATACTGATATTGATATTCATCGGCTTCCCCATTCTATGGCGGTGGCTCAAACCTTTCTTATACCGTTGGATGCAGCGCCGCACTGAAGACTACATGCGCAGGGCTATGGGCATGCCGCCACGCGACAGATCACAGTCCAGATCAAATAGAAAGGAATCACGACAATCATCCGGTTATTCTTCGCATCGTTCCGGCAGAGGATCCCGTCAAGCCAGACACTCTTCCGGACCCATTATTCCAAAAGAATATGCAGTGGATGTGGAGTATACGGAGATACGTTCTTATTCAACTGAGGAAACGATAGCTTCCGACGGCAAGCACATCACCTATTCGGTTGAGTCCCAGGTAAGCGATGCCGAGATAATCGAGATCAGTAAAGACAGATAGCGATGTCCACACTTTTCGTTTCAGATCTCGACGGCACCCTGCTTGGCGCAGACCGCATGGTAAGCAGCGAAAGTGTGCGTCTTCTAAACGAGTCAATTTCAGAAGGAGCTTTGTTCAGCGTTGCTACAGCGCGTACGCCTGCCACTGTCGGACCGCTTCTGAAAGATGTCGACTGCCGGTTGCCTCTTATCGTTATGACAGGAGCCGCTATCTGGGATCGCACAGGCAATAGATATGCTCACGCCTCTTTTCACCGGGAGTCCACAGTCCGAAGGCTTGTTTCGCTTTACCGGAGACATGGACTCTCCGCATTTGTCTATGCGCTCGGTCAGGACAACGTGATCCATATCTATCACATAGGAGAGATGAGTCCGCTTGAGCGTGCTTTCATGGAAGAGCGGCTTGCCACACCGTATAAGAGGTTTCATATTGGTGGTGACGGCATCAGTGAACTGCCTGAAGACCTTGACAGAATTCTTCTTTTCTATAGCATGAGACCCACTGATGAAGTGCGCCGTGTGTATGAAGATATAAAGGATTCCGACGATCTGCGTGCCGTCTTCTATCATGACATGTATGGGGAAGAGATCGCACTGATGGAAGTGTTCGGTCCCGAAGCATCAAAGGCGAATGCTGTCAGGATTCTTGCCCGAATGGTGGGAGCTGACCGAATAGTGGCATATGGTGATAATATCAACGACCTTCCTATTCTGAAAGCGGCTGATGATGCGGTGGCTGTCGAGAATGGCGTGGATGAAGTGAAAGAGATAGCCGACAGGATAATCGGATCCAACAGCTCCGATTCTGTGGCGAAAGATATAAAAAGTCAGGTTTTCAAAAACTAATCTGCTTAAAAATTTGGAATAATGAAAAATTCCGATTAACTTTGCATTGTCAAAGCCCTGATGGCGGAATCGGTAGACGCGCTGGTCTCAAACACCAGTGGAGCAATCCGTGCCGGTTCGACCCCGGCTCAGGGTACCTCATCGGGAAGCAAAAAATGCTTCCCGATTTTATTTAAATTGCTTTATGAAACAGACATTTGATATTCAGAGGTCTACTGCGATGGCTGTCAAACTGTTTTGGGCAACTAAAAACAGTCAGTTGAGTAAAAGTGCAGATCGCTCAAATCGGGGTGCTGTAGTCAGGAAAAAGCAATTTTCTTCATGCGGTGCTCCCCGGGTGGGCTATCTTATGCTGATAGGCTATGATGAAAAGTCAACGGTGCCTGTAAGGAATTATACAAATCATTTCCCGGTTTTGCCTGAATTTGAGAATGCGTCATATATTGACAGATATCGAATCCTTTGTGAAAAACTTATAAGGGAACGACTTTATACACACACTTGTCTTATCTGGACAAAAGACGAGAATTCTTTCGGTGTGATTTCTCCGGAAATTTCAATTGAGAGTTTCATTTATTCCCTTCAGGGATATCTATCAGGCTGTATTAATGAGTTCGAAGACTAAGCAATTATATGGAGAGCGACGTAATGGCGCATCACACGGAGATGTTTTCACATCTCCGGTAGTAGTCTCGTTCATGCTTGATCTGTTAGAATATCTCCCGGAAAAGGATCTGTCTGCAATATCCGTATTGGAGCCGAGTTGTGGTGAAGGGATTTTTTTGCTCGAAATTCAACGGCGGCTGGTGAAATCATCCAAGATTTATGGATTTGACCCAGTCGAAGTATTCACCAAAAATATCTTTGCCTGTGAAATAGACAGTGACAAGTTGGATAGATGCATAAAGCAGTTGCAATCCTACATGCCATCATTCAAACCGCAAAATCTTAATAATGAAGACTTCCTTTTTTCAAGCTGGAATGTAAAATTTGATATTGTCATCGGTAATCCTCCTTATGTCAGATATGAGAATATAGATCCGCTCAAACGTGATCTATATAAAAAAGAATTCACCACATTTCATTATCGCGCTGACCTATATGTGCTGTTTTTTGAACATTCATTGAGATTTCTTTCTGAAAATGGGAAACACTGTTTTATTTGTTCTGACAGGTGGCTGAAGAATGAATACGGTAAAAAGCTCCGTGCATTGATTTCCGACCGTTTCAATATGGAATATCTGATAGATGCGGAACGAATTAAGGCTTTTAAGGACGCCGTCCTTGCTTATCCGGCAATTTCTCTAATAACCAATACGCGGAATAAATACAGGATCAAGACGGCGACCATATCGGAACTGGAAGAATTATTAAACCCGATTGAATATGTTGAAAAAAGATATTCCGAACATTACAATTGGTGTGAGATTTTTTTGAATTCCAATACCGAAGGATTGCTTGGTATTGAAGAACAGGGCTTTTCAATTGGCATAGGGGTAGCCACCGGAGCTGATAGGATTTTCATCTCTGAATCATTTCCTGATATTATCGAGAAGGATTTATTACTGCCATTAATTTCTGCCAGAGACCTTTCAGGAAATGATCTAAGGTGGCAAGGCAGGTATGTGCTTAATCCATATGATGCAGACGGACATCTGATAAATCTTGATGAATATCCGGGAGCCAGGGACTATTTAATAAAATATAGGCAGGATATAGAAAACCGACATATAGTGAGACATAACAGAACGTGGTATGCACTTATTGATAAGATCAAGCCGGGATTAAGATATCTGCCAAAAATCTTGCTTCCTGACATATCATGCAATTCGGTTATATTCGTGGACAGCGGAAATTTCTATCCTGCACATAACATTTATTATATATCCGGGAAATCCGTTCAGTGGCTCGAATTGCTTGCCGCTATCCTGATGTCTTCCTTTGTCCAGTGCCAGATGTCGGAAATCTCCAACAAAATGCACGGAGGAATGCCCAGGTGGCAAAGTCAATCTTTAAGAAAACTGAGAATTCCGGATCTTTCCGAAATATCCATTGAAACAAGGGAAATGCTTATTGATGCATACCACGGTAAAGACATCGGAGCTATTAATTTTCTGGTGGACGGGATCATGAGTCAATTAAAGGAACGACGGTTAAGCAGAAAAAAGGGAAAGGTCAGACAGCTCTCGATTTATGATATTTAAATAATTGGAATTACATATCTGTGCAATGAATCAAAGAATAAAAACCATAGCACTTTGCATCGCATTGTCAATTTTAAATACGTCGGTTGCCATCTGTATTGAAAACGGAGATCGGCAGCTCGACAAGCGGGCGGCAAAAAAGGTATTGAGAGAGGAAGATCCGGGGTTCTTTACCACTGAGGAAGCCATCCGGATCGGCGACCAGATACTGCTGTGGCAGCGCGTCACGGGAGGTTGGCCCAAGAATATAGATATGGTTTCGCCTATGTCGAAGGAGCAGATTGATGAAGTCGCTGTCGAGAAAGGGCGTATCGATGACTCCACCACCGACAATGATGCCACAACCCTCCAGCTGACATATCTTGCCCGTCTCTATAAGGCAACCGGGGAAGCGCGTTTCAAGGATGCATTCATGAAGGGTGTGGAATATCTGCTTGCCGGGCAGTATGAAAATGGAGGGTGGCCTCAGTTCTGGCCGGAGATGCACGACTACCAGATCCACATCACATATAACGACGATGCCATGGTCAACACCATGACATTGCTTCGTGACATTGCTTCCGGAGTGAGTCCTTATGACAGCGGAATCTGCGATGAAATACTTAAGCAAAGAATGAGGAAGGCTTTTGACAAAGGAGTGGAGTGCATATTGTCTACCCAGATCGTAGTGGGTGGTATTCCTACGGTGTGGTGTCAGCAACACGACCGCGAGACTCTTGCACCTGCAAAAGCAAGATCTTACGAACTCCCTTCCTATTGCTCGCAGGAAAGCGCATCTATCGTGAGATTGTTGATGGAAATTCCGGATCCTGACAGTAGAATTGTCAAGGCTGTGGATGGTGCCATGAAATGGTTTGAGGAAAATCGTATAAGATGTGTCAGTTACAGGCGCGACAACTCCGAAGGAAAATGGAAAGTGATCCTTGAGGAGAATCCTAATGACGACACACCCGTCTGGGCAAGATATTATGATCTTGAGAATTGCTTTCCTTTTGTATGCGATCGCGACGGCGTACCGCGCCGCAGTCTTGAAGAGATAGGAGAGGAGCGGCGAAACGGGTATGCGTGGTATAGCGACCGGCCGTCTTATCTTTTCCCGATATATCGCGAATGGAAAAGCAAACTACACAATAACTGAACTAACCTATGGAGGAAACAGCAATTGCAGGAGATGGCTATCCTGTCAAACGATTCAAAGAGCCTGTGAAGCGCTATTGCCAGATTTTGGAAATTTCCGAAAACCCTGAACTGATACGCTCGTATCGAGAATGCCACAGCCGTGAAAAGGCATGGCGTGAGATAATGGAAGGAATTCGGTCTGTCGGTATTCTGGAGATGGAACTTTATATTCATGACAACACCGTTGTCATGATAGTTGAGACACCCCTCGATTTTGAATGGAAGACTGCTATGGCAAGACTTGCCGGGCTTCCCCGCCAGGCGGAATGGGAAGCTTTCGTGGCTCAATTCCAGGGATGCGACGCCACAGCCACATCCGATCAGAAATGGCAGTTGATGGAACGTATGTTCTATCTGTATTAAGCCACGTTCCCTGAAATAATAGACTCTGTTATGAAAAAATATCTCATAATTATTCTTTCCGTTATTATTATTTCCGTTCTTCTCTCAATCCCCACATTTGCTTCAAGGAAGCGCAACACCATGCCATCATGTCTTTCAGGATCCATGATGCCCTATGATTTCAGATTACAGGATTCAGAGCATGTCTGGCAGGATTCCCTCAGACCCGTCTATGTAGCACATGTGGCGCGTCATGGAGCAAGATACATTTCTTCCCCGAAGAAACTTGATAAACTGAAAGATGCCATAGCAAAGGCAGCCTCAGCAGGAACCCTTACAAAAGAAGGTGACAGATTCAGTGCTTTGCTGAAAAGCGTCGAAGACGCCACCGGCGATCAGTGGGGGCGTCTTTCGGAAGTTGGCTGCAATGAAGAGGTGCGTCTTGCAGGAGATCTTTTTGCTCTCATGCCTGATCTGATGAAAAATGCACGTGTCAAAGCCATCTCCACCTACGTGCCGCGTGTCGCAATGACAATGTATCAGTTCTGCCATGAACTCACAACTATATCTTCCGATATCAATATCACAGCAGCCGAGGGAAGGAAATACAGTTATCTTCTACGGTGTTTTACCGCTGATTCAGCTTATGCTTCCTATCGCGACAAAGGAAACTGGTCGGAAATTTCCGGGAAATTGATGGATTCGATAGTTTCTCCAGAGCCTGCGAGAAAGATCCTCGGATCAGTACCGGGACTCTCAGACCATAAGCTCCGCAAGCTGACCCTTGACATGTATGATGTAATGCAGTCACTCGCAGCATTCGGCATGCCTTCGCCTACAGATGAATTCATGTCGGAGGCAGACTATCGCGCCTGCTGGGAGATCGACAATCTGGAGCATTATCTGCGCAACACCGACACTCCGCTTTCTTCATTGGCAGGGAAGGCAAGCTCCCCGCTTCTCGCAAGCATCATAGCCGATGCCGATGCTTCTCTCGGCGCCCGGTTGATTGACATGACCGTGAAGAATGCCTCCATGATTCCGGAAGAAGCACCCCGAGCGTATGACGCCAATTTCTATTTCGGACATGCTGAGACACTTATGCCACTGCTATCCCTTATGCGTGTGCCCGGATGTTACGATGACTCAGGCGACTATGCCACATTATCAGCACGTTGGAAAGATTACGAGATCGTCCCTTTGGGTGCCAATCTCGACATCATACTGCTCGCATCCGGGAAAGGTAACATATACACAGCCCTGAGGCTCAACGGTAAGTTCCTTTCTCCTGTCGAAGGAAGCGATAGCATGATTGTATCATGGAATGATTACAAGGCATATCTCATAGACATCATGATGAATCTGCGTTAGATGTATGTAGATTTTGATTCCATATTGGCGTGATGATATCTTCACTTCGCAAGTTCAAGCTTATAAATCCTATAAACCGTTTAAACCAATTAAACTTCAGTTCCAAACCCCTAAATTAAAGAAATATTATCTTCTTTATATTTCCTTAATAATCTCAATTTTTATCTCACGCGTTATATTATCAGAAACCGGGTATTAACCGATTTCCAAAAACAACTATTTAAAACACACAATCATTATGGAAAAAGAAAAGAAATCTTATTACGTCAACGTGATCGAAGCAAAAGACGGCAAGATGGCCGAAGTCCTTGACTTCAACTTCGGCGGTCATCACGACATCGCCGCAATGGCTGACAAAGCCAAGTCACTTGGCTTCGCCAAAGACAAGCATGCAAAGGAATTCGTCCTTGCCATGCGCTTCATGCATCATGTAATCAAGAAGAACTCCGACAATCCCCTTTTCGCACAGTTTGCATCGCAGTTCGAGGCTTTCAAGCAGGAGGTAAGGAGCAAGATCGGTTGCGGATGCGAATGCAACAGTTAAAATCCGGTTTATAAAAACGACTGAAGGATGTACCACTCAGCGGGCACATCCTTTTTTATTTCTGCATTCCGGTATCCGGAACCTTATCCAAGAAGCACGTCAAGTGCCATCATCAATACGAAACCTAAGGCAAAACCGATAGTGCCGAGGTTGGAGTGTTCGCCTTCCTGAGTCTCAGGTATCAGCTCCTCCACAACCACATAGATCATCGCACCTGCGGCAAACGCCAGCAGATATGGCAACAATGGCACTATCACCGAAGCAAGCAGTATCGTCAATATCGCCCCTGCTGGCTCCACCACGCCGCTCAGTGTTCCCATCAGGAATGACTTCCGCCGGGAGTTGCCTGCGCTTCGCAATGGCATCGATACTATAGCTCCCTCCGGGAAGTTCTGTATCGCTATGCCTATCGAAAGAGCAATTGCTCCTGCCATGGACATATATGAATTGTGTTCCATTACCCCTGCCAGAGCCACGCCTACCGCCATCCCTTCCGGAAGATTGTGCAGCGTTATTGCAAACACTAATTTTGCCGTTTTGGAAAGATGCGATCTCGGACCCTCGCTCTCATTGCTGTCAATATGCTGGTGAGGAATGATATTGTCAAGGAAAAGCAGGAAAAGAATGCCGGTCATGAATCCAACAATGGCAGGAATTATGCTTGGAAGTCCCTCTTTTCCAGTCATCTCTATCGAAGGGATAAGCAGTGACCATACAGACGCTGCAATCATCACACCCGCAGCAAATCCTGTGAGGATTTTCTGCAGCCGGGGCGCGATGCTTTCCTTCATCAGGAAGACACACGCCGATCCAAGTGTCGTACCCAGAAAGGGTAATAACAATCCTGCAATTATTCCGTTCATGCCATATCAACAATCTAAATGGCTACATGGTTCTATATTGTCTTTCTCCACGCACAAGGTGTGCGATCCCTCGTCGTATGCTGCTCCACTTGGGGAATATCGCCCAGGGACGCACCGGTCCATAGCCGACCAGAATAAGCAGCAGCGATACCAATGCCACGATCAGGAGCCATCCGTATATTTCCTTCATCGATACCACCAATGCCTGCATCTGCACCATGCCGTATAGTTCCCCAAGCGGGGCATGCACTATATCAGGATTGAAATCTACGATATTCGCACCTAAAAGAGAAGCGTTCTTTGCCATCGTATGCTTGAACCATTCTCCCACAATAGCCGGACCTAACGTAGCCCCCATTACCGCTCCCGTAAAACCATTGATGGTCAATGCCTGCGGGAAAACCGTAAACGGAAGTCCGCTCTGCACTATCGAAGTGAGGAACACGATCGAGATTATCACCGATGCCACACCCCGTGCGAACAGCGGAATGAACAAAGCCTCCTTCTCAACCCCATAGTCGATGAGGAAATAGAAATAAGCCAGATACACCGCAGCAAGCGCGAAGCCAATGGCTGTCATGGTCTTATATCTCCATTTACGCAGGGCAAACGTGAAATAGGTAAACGTGCATCCTGCCACTATTCCTGCAAAGACATACCAGTTGAGATCGATCAGATTAGTCTCGTCAAAACCAAGAATGGTTGCAGCATACGTATGCTCGAACACGTGTTCTGTCGCCATGACCGTAAAAAATACGAGATATACGAGTGTCGCCCTGATCACGTTGCGGTTCTTCATTGCTTGAAAGGATATATATGGATGGTGGAGGAACGTCGCCCTCCAGAGGTTTATGCCCATACAGCCAAGTCCGAGCAGTGTGGCATTCCTTATCTCCGGAGCTTCCCACCAATCGTAGAAATTGCCGTAGACGCAGATAAACGTGAAGCACATCATGAATCCCGCCCATAGGAACGCACCTATCCAGTCGATGCCGAGAAGCGGGATATACATAGGTCCATGCACAGGCTTAAGCAATATCATTACCAGAAATATCATTAATGCAAGCGATCCGATCATTATCCAGTGCATATACTCCCATTCAAGATGGAATGCAGTATAGATGGTTGCTATGCCGCTCAATTGTATCACGCTGTCTACCAATATATATACGTAGCAGAAGAATATCGCCATATCCCTTACCGGAGTCAGCCACAGCTGTATCGTGGAGTTGCATGCGAGAGTCGCCTGCATCCTGAACCACCCTGCCACAAAACATGTGATGACCAGTACCGGAACGCTTGTGGTATGCGCGCAGATGAAATTGGCGGCGATCAGTACGCATCCTGCCGCGATGAGCTGGATGCGATTGGAAAATCTGAACTTTATGCGAAACATTACCGCGAAGTTCACGGCAAGCCCTATAAGCGACGCGTATCCTGCCATCAGTATGTCTTCCTGCATAAGAGCGGTGCTGCCCACCATATCGGAAGCTGCTGCAAGATAAATGCCTCCCGAGAACTGTATTATCAGCACAAAGAATATGAAGAGCCAGGGCTTTAGTCTCCGTGGTATGAGGTCGGTTACATCAGGGATATCAAACGGTCCCTGATTAGCATGCCAGTCTGCCATATCAATACTTCACAAGGCATTCCACATTCATGCCGGCACGCAATTTTGCCAGATCCTCGGCACTGTATGACGGATCGAGATCTATCCTTACCGGCACACGCTTGCGCACTTTGACGAAATTACCAGCTGAATTGTCTTGCGGAATAAGCGACAGGGAGGCTCCGGTGGCTGTGGATATTGCAGATACGGTTCCTTCAAAGGTCTTTCCCGGGATAGCGTCCACCTTGATTTCGGCCTTGTTTCCGGGCAGGATGTGCGGCAGTTGCGTTTCCTTAAAGTTGGCGGTCACCCACACATCGTTGGAATCCACCACATCAAGCAGCGTCTGCCCCGGCTGTACAAGCTGCCCTTCCTGTATTTCCTTTCGCGAGGTGTATCCGTCACATGGTGCGAGAATCACCGTGTAGCTGAGATTAAGCTCGGCTGTCTCAAGCAGCGCCTTCGCGAGCTCTATCCCTGCCTCCGACTGTGAGATACGCTGGCGGCTCACATCCACGACAGTCGAGGTGGCTCCCCTTTGGCGTACAAGCATATCGTAGCGTGCCTTTTTTGATTTGTAGTCGGTGACGGCTCCGTCATATTGCTGGCGCGTGACCGCATCTTTCTCAAGCAGTTTCTCATATCGCGAAAGATCGGTTGCCGCCATCTCCATTTGCACTTTTGCCTCGGCTATGGATGCCTCGCTTACCGCCACATTCGCAGATGCGGATGCCACTGAACGGTCTGCCACGTCTCTGCCTGCCACAGCATTGGCGTAGTCGGCTTTGGCACGCGCCACATTAAGCCTCATGTCCGCATCGTCAATGATTACGAGAGTGTCACCTTTCTTCACCTGCTGATACTCCCTGAAGCGTATTTCCTTTATATATCCCTGCACACGGCTGTTGACCGGAACTATCTGACGGTCAACCTGTGCATTGTCTGTAAACTCGACATTTCCGAGACGGATGAATTTGCTGCCTACCCAATATGCCGCAACGGCTACAACAGCGATCGAGATAATGTAAGAAATTATTTTTTTAGTGCGGTGGTTCATATCTTTCCTGTGGTGAATAAGAGTTTGTAATAATAATAAATTATGTTTATGCGGGCATTTACGAGCTGTTGGCCTGCATTGAGCCTGGAATCGGCGGCATCGAGCATGTCGGTGATCAAAGCCATACCTTCCGAATATCGTGTGGCGGTAGTGCGGTAGTTGCGCTCTGCGAGTTCCACGCTCTTCTCCTGGGTCTTCAGCTCTTCATACGCCTCCATATATCGCACATGATCAGCTCTGACCGCAAGGCTCAGTCCTTCCCTGGCTGCGTCGAGTTCCTCCTGGGCTTTGCGGGTTGCTATCCGGCTGCGTGTGAGTGATTTATTGCTTTTGTATAGCGATGATAGATTATAGTCAACTCCAAGACCTACATACCAATAGCTGAGATTCCTGTCGATGGGAGGCACTTCCACGAGGATCGGGCCGTCTATCGTCCATCCTGCGCGCAATCCGATCTTAGGAAGACGCTCCGAGCGGACCAGAGACTCTGCCTTCCTGCTTATCTCCACGCCGTTTCGGGCGAGGCTGAGCGATGGCGAATTGTTCTCAGCCGTTAGCTGCCATTCTGCCTCCGACTGCATGGGTAGCGAACGGACGAGTATGGCGGAGTCGGGAATCACCACTGTACCTTCCGGCAGACCGGCGGTCGTGACAAGATTATTGTTCAGAATGTCAAGGGTGTTGTTGATCTTTATCAGCTGCAGCTCAAGGTTTGACAATAAAAGTTCGTAGCGTGTGATATCATTCTGAAGAGTAGTTCCCTGTTCGTATCTCGCCCTCATCTCCGCAAGCACCTTGCGGGCTGATTCTATGTTGCTTTCAAGCACTTCCCTTAGATTGGCGCATTTATAGATATCGAGATAGAATCCCGTGAGCTGAAAGCGGATATTGTCTCTCTGAAGATCACCGGCAAATCGGGAAGCTGTCGATTTCAGTTCGGCGAGTTTTATAGCATTTGTGATGGCTCCACCTGCATATACGGGTTGTGTCACCGTCACGGAAAGTCCGGTGCCGAGATGCGGGATAGGAGCCTTTTCATAGCCGGAGAAATCACGCTTTGTGATGAAGCCGTCGCCGAGATAGCTGAGGCTGAGCGATGCATTTATATCCGGAAGTTTGGCAGTCTGGGCGGTTTTGATTTCCTGATCTGCCTCGGATATGGCTGTGAGGGATGGTCGAAGTTGCGCGCTATGTACCTCGGCAGATTCGAATATCTCCTCAAGGGTTATAACCGACTGGCCGAAAGAGCGCGCTCCGCCGCTCAGCAGGGATGCGCATAGCATTCCTGCGAGCAATCGAAGATTGTTCATAAAAAATGGAATTTGATTTTTAATTGGGTTTTCTGACTTCCTCGGTCGTACCCGCAAGTAGGGTGTGTCCGCCGGGAATCAGGCTTGGTGGCAGTCTCATTCCATGCGCTTCGACGCGCATACTGATCTAATCGACTTGTCGTCTATTCAGATGCCGTGCTCTTCCAGTTTTCGAGAAATCCCCAGTTCCTTACCATGGGATTTGATATTGCAAAGTTAAATATAGTATCGCTCATCTTTGGGCGATCCTTTGTGAATCGCACTGCAAAATTACTAATTTTTTTAGAATCCTGCAATACCGGGACAGATCCCGGATTATAAACACATCAGCATATCACCTGTCGGCACCGATGAGCACTCAGAATTTTATCTCGAATCTGATGGGGGGGCGGCATTCTTTCTGGAATGCAATGCGCGGCGAGCCGTCAGCCAGGTGTATTATCCCGCAATATGCAAATCCCGAGTGCTTTATGGCGCGTTGCATCTCGCCGTTGTCGGCATGGGTATCTATCCTGATATTATCTGCGAAGCGGGAACAGAATCTGACACATTCCCTTAACATTCCTCCCTTCAGTCCCGTCGATGCCATTCTGTGAATCGTACCGTATGGAGCATCATTAAGCCATTCCCCTCCCTCTATAAGAGCATAGGTGGGATCGGCACCCACTATAAAGGAAAACACCATCAGGATCTCTCCGTCTTCATCCTCACCTATATAATGATAACCATGCGCAATGTCTTCCATAATTATGTCGCGCGAGGGATATCCGCCGGTCCACTGTGAAGTGTTTCCTCTGCTGCGCATGAAATCCCTCGCTTGTTCATACACCGGCATGACACTGTCTATGTCTCCCGGAGTGCTTTGCCTTATCGTAATGTCCATTGGCGATTGAAACTGTAGGTATGTCGGAGAAACGCCTTTATGCCATGTTTTATTGTAATGTTAAACCAATAGCCTGTCCGGTGCGTTAATCTGTCATGTTATAAAACCGCATAAACAAGTATTTAAATGAAAGTATTGGTAATAAACGGCAGCCCTCATCCCAAGGGATGCACTGATCGGGCCCTGCGCGAAGTGGAAGAAACACTACATACATGTGGCATAGAGACTGAAAGAGTAAACATAGGAACAAAAGATATCCGGGGCTGCATCGGCTGCGGATTCTGTCGGGAACACGGACGATGCGTCTTCAACGACATGGTCAATGAGACTGCCCCGAAATTTGCCGGAGCTGACGGTCTTCTCGTAGGGAGCCCTGTCTATTATGCGGGAGCCAACGGTCAGCTCCTCGCCTTTCTGGACAGACTTTTCTACAGCACATCGGGAGTATTCAGCAAGGCGATGAAGGTCGGTGCCGCAGTCGTATCTTCACGTCGTGCCGGATCCACATCGGCATTTGACGAGATAAACAAATACTTCACCATATGCTCGATGCCCGTAGTCTCCAGCACATACTGGAACGAGGTGCACGGCTTCACTGCCGAAGACGTAGAGGCGGATCTCGAAGGGCTCCAGACCATGAGAAACCTCGGCAGGAACATGGCGTTTCTCATCAAAGCCATCGACATGGCTAAAAATGATATCCCATCGCAGGAATACGGCAAATTCACTAACTTTCACACCGAAGGATAGTAACATAAAAGACATGTTGGCATCAAAACCATTATGGCGCACGCTTCGTGCGCCATTTCTATTAATACCATAATAATACCATAACTCACCGTCTCCGAATTAACTCTTGTATAATTGACATATTTTGTCTAATTTTGCAAATAAAGTTTGCGACCAACTCCAGTAGTGAGTTTTCAATATATGCAAAAGTTTAATTCAAAATAAAAAATATCATGAGACTGAAAACTACTTTCCTATCCCTTCTTCTCGCCTCTTCATCCCTTGTGGCAATGGCAGAGGGAGTCTATACCCGCCAATGTGACGATCAGGCAAAAATCGAGCAATGCACCGGCTGGATGGAATCCGGCGCCTGGAGAAACGGTTTTGAGAAAGCAGATCCCCACGAGTCTGTTAATGCAGTCGATTTTTACGAACAATATTCAAAAAACAAAGAGCAATGGAACGCCATGTTCAGATGGCTTGAAGCTACCGACCTTCTCGCAATACCCGCGGGGAAGCACCCCATCGAAGGCACTACGCTGGTGGCAAGCGTCGAAGACAGCCAGAACCGTCCTCTTGAGAAAAGCGGCACAGAAAGTCACCGGCAGAAAATCGACTTCCAGTACACTGTCAAAGGAACTGAAAGGTTCGGTATAATCGACCACGAGACCTCAATACCCAACTGCGAATACCGTCCGGACGTGATCTATTACGATTATGACGCATCAAAAGCCAGATTCTATGACTC
>JAIDQZ010000151.1 GCA_029062005.1 Muribaculaceae bacterium
GGCGATGACGGTCACAGCAAGACAATAAAGATTATTGACTGGGACGAGGACAATGTTGCCAATAATATATTCTCTATCGCCGAGGAAGTTACAGTTCGGCGTAACATTGAAGAATACCATACACGCCGGCCTGATGTGGTGATCTACGTTAATGGCATGGCTATAGGGGTTATTGAACTGAAGAAGTCAACCGTCAGCGTAAAAGATGGTATCCGTCAGCAAATACGCAACAATAAGAACGACAACGAGATTTGTCAGTTCTTTGTCCCGGCTCAATTCTTGTTTGCAGGGAATGACAGCGAAGGTGTCCATTACGGCACTATATTGACTCCTGAAAAGTTCTGGCTTCGTTGGAAAGAACCTACTGGACAAAGTTATCCTAACGATACACCAACTCCGGAGCCTATCGCAGAACTATTCCCTCGCGCTCAATTTCCTAATGAACTCGACCGCTCATTACTTCAGATGTTGGAACCTGTGCGTTTCCTTCGTCTAATTCACGATTGCGTGGTGTATGATGGAGGCGTAAAGAAAGTGTGTCGTCCAAATCAATACTTTGCATTTGAAGCCGCTAAGCCTCGTATTCGCAACAAGCAAAGCGGAATCATCTGGCACTCGCAAGGTGCCGGTAAAAGCCTTATGATGGTCTGGCTGGCACAATGGATATTGGAGAACATGCCGAATGATCCAAGAGTTGTCATTATAACAGACCGTGATGAACTCGACAAACAAATTACCAATGGCTTCAAGGATGCAGGGCATAAGCCTGTAAGGGCAAAGAGTGGAGGACATCTTCTTAGACTCATATCAAACACTCAGACTCAGACTGAGATAAAAAATGAGGGAGTTTATCCTAATCTGATATGCACCCTCATCCATAAATTTGGCATTGCAGGTCAGGAAGAATCCGCTTTCTCTCCGGAAGAGAAGAAATTGCGAGGTAAGAGGTCGCCGGAACAATATATGGCTGCCCTTGCAGACAAACTGCCTAATGGATTCAAAGCCAAAGGAAACATCTTTGTTTTCGTTGATGAATGTCATCGTACACAAGGCGGCATCCTCAATAAAGCGATGAAGAAAATCATGGGTGAGGATGTCATGATGATAGGTTTTACCGGAACCCCGTTGCTAAAGAAACAAAAAAGTAAACTTACTTCACGAGAAAACTTCGGCAATTATATCCACACGTATAAGTTCAATGAAGCCGTTGACGATGGAGTCGTGCTCGACCTTCGGTATGAAGCCCGTGAAATAGAGCAAAATCTCGAAAACGAGCAAGCTGTAGATCAATTATTTGAGCATATCACACGCAATCTTAGTGCTAAGGCTAAGGAAGAGTTACAAAGCCGATGGGCTGTAATGAAGAATCTCTTTTCCAGCCGCGATCGAGTGCGTAAGATTGTCGCAGATATTCTGAAGGATATGCAGTTGATTCCAAGTCTTCGTGACGGTTGGGGGAATGCCTTGTTGGTTTGCGATAGCATCTATCAAGCTTTCCGTTGTTGGGAGGTGTTTCAGGATACATCCTTGAAGGGTCATTGTGCTGTTGTATCAAGTTTTAACGGAAAAGACGCAAGTCCCGACGAATCATCGTCAGGTGAGACCCAGAGCGAGGCTGAATACAAGGCAGAGATGGCTAAAAAGATGTTCAAGAACCGCACTCCTGAAGAATTTGAGGAATGGGCTAAAACCCAGTTCATCGACCATCCGGGGGATATGAAGTTGCTTATTGTCGTTAGCAAACTTCTTACCGGATTTGACGCGCCTACTGCAACGTACCTCTATCTCGATAAGAAAATGGAGGGCCACGACCTGTTCCAAGCCATTTGCAGGGTTAACCGTACTGACAATGAGCATGAGGAAAAAGAGTTTGGCTATATCGTTGACTATAAGCAGCTGTTCAAGAATATTGAGGATGCAGTCAATGATTACACAAACGGTGCATTCTCAGATTTCGACAAGGAAGATGTAGAAGGACTTTTGACAGACCGTTTTGAAAATGCAAAACGGGATTTGGATACTGCCCTTGAACGTGTTGAAAATCTTTGTGAGCCTGTGGCACTTCCCAAGACCACAAATGAGTTTTTCGACTACTTTGTCTTTAATCAGCGGACTACGCTTCCCGAAGCTGAAGAAGCCGAAACAATCAAGACTGCACCATTACGCGAATCTTTCTATAATGCGGTCAAAATACTCGTAACACGATATTCAGCTATTGCTTTAGACATGGAGAAAGCTGGATATACCCCAGAGGAAGCACAAGACATCTTTGAACGAGTCAAGAATTTCGACAATATCCGCAATGCTATAATGCGTAGAGCCGGTGATATAATCGACATGAAACAGTATGACCAGCAAATGCGTAGTATCCTTGATACCTATGTTGATGCAAAGCCGTCAAGAGTTCTCGCTATGCTTGAAGACTTTTCATTCCTTGATCTTGTTCTCGATGGAAACTATGAAGAGGAAGAAGCTGAAGCAGAGGAAGCATTGGGCGGGAAAGAGGGTGTAGCATCAACGATTACCGCCAATGTTCGTCGGGTAGTCAATCGCAAGAGAGAAAGTAACCCCGAAGAATACAGAAAGTTCTCAGAACGCATCAATCGACTCCTTGCCGAGTATAGACAGGGTGTATTGGACTATAAGGAATACCTTAAAGCCGTGGCGGAAATTGCCAGAGAACTAAGCTACCGCACTTCTGACCCTCGTCTTGACACTCCTGCTAAACAATCATTGTTCGATAACCTTGGGGAAAACATAGAACTTGCTTTAGAAGTGTACCAACTCATCCGACAGAATGCAAAACAAGGCTTCCGCACGAATGAAGTTAAACAGGGTAAGTTGCGCAAAGTCTTGGATAAATTATCTAAGACTAAGCCATTCAATGTTGATGCTATCCTTAATATAGCCATTCATCAACCGGAATTCTGATGCACAAGATTAAAGTCTATGATATTGAAATAGAGGTCGAGAGCAAACCGATCAAGAACATGCACTTGTCCGTTTATCCTCCAGATGCGAGGGTACATATCTCTATGCCAGATTATCTCACAGATGAAGATGCAAAAAGTTTTGTGCTTCAAAAGTTAGAATGGTTAAGAACTCAGATTGATGAGGTTCTTGCGCAGCCCAGGCAAACAAAACGACAATTCGTTTCCGGAGAGAGCCATTATCTGTTTGGTCAACGCTATCAGCTGATAGTTGAAGAGTTGCCCCACTATGTTAACAGCATGGAATTAAAGGGCAACAAGAATTTATATGTTCGTTAAACCCGGGACGAAAACTGAAACAAAGGCTGATATGATGCGGGCATGGTATCGCCACCATCTAAAAAAGGAATTAGAACCTATGATTTCGGGATGGCGAGAAAAACTTGGAGAAGATTCTATCGAGTGGCAAGTAAAGCAGATGAAAACCGAATGGGGAAGTTGCATTCCACATAAAAGGCTTCTTATATTCAATCTCGAACTTGCAC
>JAIDQZ010000152.1 GCA_029062005.1 Muribaculaceae bacterium
CCGTCTTCACTCCTCAGGGCTTTCATTGCTGTGCCCCGGCGTTTCCCGATTGCGGATGCAAAATTACAACCTTTTTCTCCGCTGTGCAAGTCTTTCCGAAAAAATCCCGGTTTTTTTGCGCGATATGGCGCGTAATCAGTTTTTATTCAGAGAAATCAAAATATGTTAATTTTTGTTTTGTTTTGTTAACAGATTAAACCTTTTGTCCGACGAGTTGTTTGACGCCACGCTGTTTCCAATATTATGAGGAAAGATCACAATAAAAAAGCATCGGAAAGATCAACTTCCCGATGCCATATACTAAGAAATGATATTGATTATTCGTAAATGAGTTCGAAGTCATCAAGATACATTGTAGACCCTTCACCTCCGCTGAAGAAATCACCGTAGATAGATGCAGAGCATACTATCACAAGATGTGTGGGCTGTACGGAACTATCGAAATATTCGATTGGGATCACAAGTTCCTGCAGCTGACCGTCAGGACCATAGTCGGACTCCAAAGTCGCCTGACCATATGCAAGAACTTCCTTATCATCCTTATTGAATAATTTCTGGTTTGTCTTCTTTGTTCTGATCTCGATAGGTGCCGTAGTGAGAGCCACATATATCTGAGCCTTGTCAAGCTGACCTTCCGCGATATACCCGCTTGAAGCCCCACGCTTATTCACACCTACTTTAGGACGATAGTTTACAAACACTCTGAGCGCTGTCGGATGTAAATCCACATTCTTATCTTCGGCAAACGCCTCAAATGGCTGTCCAAAAGAAAGGACACCGTCAGTACCGTCTGTCTTCACATATTCACCTGCAAACAGATTGCCTGCAGCAAACTTTCCGAGTCCGGCAATATTTGCGAATTTAGATTCAAGTCTTGCAGATTTAGAGCCGCTCCGGAACATATCGGAACTTTCATCCGTCAGAACCGTACTTGCTTTTTTAGCACCGGGATTACCGTTACCCCAGAAGTCAAGATTGCCGGTTCTTGAAGGAAGCCTGATACCATTCTGACCGCCTACACCATTGACAGAAGCCCACTGCTCCATATTGCCGTTGGGAATTACGAACTTACTGAAGGTCTTGAACTTCATTATCTGTGAACTGTGGAAATCACCACAGCAAGCGCGATACTTGTATTCCGTACCGGCTTTCAGTCCATCAATAGTGACCGAATATTTCTTAGACGCCTTCTTCGGAACCATTCCCTTTACAGAAGAACGGGTATTAACCGGAACGAACGTCCAGTCGTCTTCATCAGCCACACTATATTCCACACCGGGGACACCTTCAATATTGTCGGCAAGCGAGAAATCCAAGGTGGCGCTGCCAGACGTGATCTTTTTCCAGTCATTCTGGTCAACCTGGTCAAATTCTATAGGATCCTCGATCACCACTGCATCCTGATCACGCGCGATGCGAAGATGCCCGACTGTCTCCTGACCATGCGCATCAGTAACCCTTATCGAGAATACATGCTCTTCCGCGTTTCTCAGCAATCTTGTGAATATATCCCTTGAAAAGTTAAGATAAGCAGTCTCAACCTTAGTCTCCGGATCATATACCGGGGCTATATATTCAAGACCATGGTTTTTACAAAATTCGATAAGAGGATCCTCGCTTTTAAGATTACCGAAGTTGAGAGGACGTTTGCCCGACAACTTATCATCGTTGGAAGTGTCAAGATTAAGCACCACCTTCCAGGTGCAGCAACCAAGAGTCAATTCTATATCATCGAGTTTGTCACCGCATATTTGCACCGATACCACTTCAGGAATATTATCGTCATCTACGAAATTGAGCTGTTTTTCAATATCAAAATCCACACCTGTCAGAGTAGGACGGGAAAAGACTGTGATGTTATCGTTAGTGATCACCTCATCTTTGATATTGATTTTAATGAATACAGCTCCCGTACTTGGATTCTGAGGATCATCGGGATTGTATTCGAAGTTGAGTATGTAATGATGAGCTCGCTCCACATTCTCGATCACCCCGGTTTTTGTAAATGGATCGCCATCTTTTCGCGTGCCTTCAATCGTGTATTCCAACTTGTCGTCGCCATTGGGCATCATGAAATATGCTTTTGCGTCAATGGCATTATCCTTGGTGAAAGTCAGTTCTCCCCGGGAGTTCCTGATAGTGATTTTATAGTCATCCTTCATCAAGACAGGATTGATCGTGGAAGTATTGACGGATGCAACAACATTCGCAATCCGGCAGTTCAACACAACATTACTGATCCCACCCTTTGTAACATCAAACGGCTGGTAGCCACGATAAAACTTTTTGTCAAAGGAAGCAGTCACAGAATCACCGGTCCACGCCTCAGCTACATATGAGCCAGCCTTCAGCGAAATCTGGTCGTCAACGTTATCAAGACCTTGCTTTTTATACAGAAGCCCCTGCTTACCGGATATATAAACGACGCATTTGTCTTCAAGCGACTGATCGCCGCCTTCATCAGCGCGAGTTGTGATACTGTTCACTACAGTGCGAAGCTGTACGATACCGGTGCCTTCACTTTCAAACGGGTTTTCAGCCACGCAGCCCCAAAGCACTGTTGAAGCAGCTACACCCACAACTCCGGTCAATATATTTGAAATTATCTTTTTCATATTAACTATAGCTTTGATTATAGAGTTGTGATTCATTCGCCTTCATTCTTGAGCCATATTGTACCATTAGCAGTACCATTAGCATCACTCACGGTGATATTAAACTTATGCTCTCCAGGACCAAGCATCATAAGCATCGGAACAAAACCGGATATATCGAACTTACATTCGGTCTGTCCCTTTACCGCATCGCCGGTCGGGAATCCCAGATTGGTCAACGGTTCTTCAAATTCGCCGGGATTTATCAAGTCAAGATCGGCGGAAAGACCTACATCTTCCAGTTCTTCTTTGGTCAAAGTAGTAGAGTCGATATTGATCTTGAATTCAGTTATTCCTGTTTCACTGGTGACAGTAAACGCAACCGAACTTCCTTCTGCCACATCATAGCATACGCCCAAATGAAGCCCCTCCGAAGTCGGGGAAATAGTCGGTGCATTCTTTTCGGGCTTTGGATCCTTATTTGGATCATCCTCATTGGGGTCCTTCTTGTTGGGATCATCCTTATCGGGATCATCAGCAGGACCTTCTACAGGACGCATGTCATCTACAAGAATCTCGTCAGCCGGTTCATCAGGATCAATAATGTGGTTTTCATCCTTTATTTGTATAGTTGCATCGACTTTGATGCCGTCGCCAAGCTGAATATCTCCATCATGAACGTTGTCCGGGCGGTTGATGTGGAAACGTATTCTATAAGCCTTTCCTGCAGCGGCATTTTCATAAATGCGGGTTATTCCGTTACCCTCCTCGGTCTTATAACCATCGAGAGTGCCGGAAAGCTCCGCAACGATAGTCTTGCTTCCGTCAAACTGGAAGAAACCGACAGAATCTATATGCTCTGAATCGTATGTAAGCTGACCGTTCTTACCTGCCGAAACCACTACCTGCACATCCTCGCCCACGATATCCATGCCCGTTTCATCCACGATATCCACTTCGACCTTGATATTTTGGAGTGTACATTCAATAGGGGCAACATCATCGGTGAGCTTGCCAGCCTCAATACTGAAACTTGAGGATCCTTCGTATAAAGGATTATCCCAGGCCGCCACAACATCCTCGCCATACACAGCCTCTGCCCGGTATTCACCGACCGGGAGACTGATTATTTCCGGCATCTCGGCATATTTATATGTCTTAGCCACCTCCCCGGTTATTGTATTGACGAAGTTAACTTCAAATTCGCCTGTATCAATATCAGACGCACGTGTCTCACTATTGACATAGTTGACGGAAAGATTACCGCAATTCAACTGTCCTTCATCCGGATTGAACCGGAAAGCTGCTTCCTTCTCACATCCCGCAAACGCCAACATTGTGGCACCGGCGAGAATCATGGAATATATATTATGTTTCATCTCTTATTTTCTCTTTTTGATTGACCTTTTTTTAGCGTTCGCAGGAGTCTGACCGGAGTCGTAATGAACCTTGACATCATCTATTGTCAATATCGAACCGGTAGCCACGGCCTTATAGCCGTTGGCTCCGATTGTGCCATTGCCAAGACTTTGTCCTTCGTTGAGTTTAGAGCCGGACGGAATGTATATGGGAATTTCATCCGCCTGTTCCTTATTTGAACTCTTGAAATGCACTATCAGCTTTGAGGCTTTCTTGCCGAAGAATTCATAATTGAATTCAACATTGACAGTCTTCATTTCCGATACCGCATCAAGATCAAGCTTTTTATGCTGAATCACCGAATTGTCAGAGGCTAAAATTTCTATCAACGCATAACCTTTATCCGTCATATTCTCTTTAAGTTCATATTTGTAGTCGAAAGACAGGGACGAAGGACGGCTTGCAAACCCAATACCATCCGATCTATGCTCGGTACCGTCGAAGAGATATGTGCCGAGGAATAATTCACCGGCAGCTTTTTCCAGCTGTTGGGAAGTCGGTGCGTTTGTACAATAATACGTCGTACTGAACGCACCCCCGGACTTACCGGGTGTGGTTCCGTTATGATTATAACCAACATTCCTCATCACCCCTCGCTTCGCAGATTCGTCGAGCCAGGAGGAGGGAACAATGAACCAGGTGTTCTTATTTTGGGAATCTTTCCACGCTGTCTTTGTATTTACAGTAGCCCAGTCTGCCGGCTCCAACACAGAGAAAGACGAGGTGTGATGATAATTTACCGGCGCAACACTATACTGACCACCCACCTGAAGTCCGCTCAATGCATAATAATCGCCGAGACCTTTATCAAACGTACCATTGGGAATCTCAAGTTTAGATTCCGTAGTGAATGAACCGTTTTGCTTGGAACTGTCTCCTTTTGTGATAGAAGATGAAATACGGTATTGAGTGGCAGGAGTGAGGTTGCCTATGGCAAGCACCTTGTGGTCATAGTCAGCCACAACATCTGAAGTGTTCTGTTCTCCGTTGATATATAGCCATATATTCTCAAGAATAGTTTCCTCAACCACAGGATCCGTACTTCCCAAAACATTTACGCGCACGTAAGCATGATCGGTGTAGGCATCATATTCAAGATTATAGTCAGGAACCACAATATCGAGTTCACATGCTACCTTTTCAGTTGTGCCATGAAATATCTTAATCGGAAGAGTTTCCCTTGCCGTAGTCACGTTGTTAGGGAATTTGACACTATATTTGTACTGTTTCTTTTCAATCGAACGGGAAGCTGCCACTTCCTCGAAACTGAGCACCTCCGCATTCACATAATTGCCCATTTCGCTGACAGCCTGAACTGATATATCAGACTGAGGATTAATGCCATTGTAATCTACAGTGATATCAGCTGTTCTTGAACCGTAGACCATAGTCGGGGTGCCGACCAAGTCAACAACGATAGGCTGGCTGTCAAGAACTACGCTGACTACATTGCTTGGAATGTCAAATTGATCTATAACCTGAAGTGAAATAGTATGAGAGCCGGCAGGAAGGCTCCTGCCAAAGTTTGTGATATCGAGTTCCGCAATATTGGAAATTTGCCCTTTGAAACCGAATCCGATCGCAGAAATTCCGGCAGCTTCTATTAGATCCTGCTGATACTTATCTGCTTTACAAAGATCGATCTGATTACCCCAGCCCGGTTTGAATTTGTTAGATTCCACAGTAAGAATAGCTGATTTGATAGTATCACCGCTATTGACGATCATCTTCAGATCGTTAGCACTTGAACTGCCTTCGAGCATATCTATAGTCTCGCCGGAAGTGAATCCCTGGCATGAAATCATAGGAGCCGGAGTAGTGAGAAGCTCTTTGGTGAGATCGATAAAAATATCCTCGTCATCCAATGTATCATCGAAAGAGACCTGAAGCTGAGCGTCACCGACCGGATTCTCTACAATGTCAAGTGTGATATTGTGCAAAGTCTTTGCCATAGGAGGGAACTCGCCAACTTTAACTGCACTATTGAAATCTTTTCCTTTGGTCGTGAAATGCACCGTGAGAGCAGCATTGTTAGGCTCGACAAATACGGGGGAATCAGTATCCTTTGAATATATTATTTCATCAGCCCTGCCCTCGGTGCGGATTCTCGAATGATAATCCTTCATATAGTTTTTGAATCCATCGGTATAATTGACCTTTACCATGGAATTCATCAACTCAGCAACCAGACTGATTTCCTGCACTTGATCGGAAAGCACATTAAATGTAGTTGAAGCTTCGAAATATGGTGCTTCAAAATCCTGCTTTCCTTTCTCTCCATAATAGGCTGTCATGGTATAAGTGCCGGTCGTGAAGAAGTTCTCCTTGGTATAATTGAGAAACCCTTGAAGTGAAGTCCAGGTCTTGGAAAATGATTCGTCAGACTTTTCAAGTTTAATTGAAAATTCCTCCGGTTTTGGCACTTTTATATAGGTGTTAAGGTCGTTGGGATCAGCTGAAGACTCTTCATCACCTCCCCTGAACATCGGTTTAGCAGTTTTAATTCCGCTGTCTGTAGACAGCGTAAGGGAGATGCTTCCCTTTTCATTGGAAGAATTGCCCCATGGATTTTCATCCACACAGCCATAGAGTCCTAAAAGGATGGCAAAAGAGCCAAAGATTGGGATTCCTGTTTTTAAGTGTCTCATGTTGTGTATGGTGTTTGATTTATATACATGTGTGTATTTTTGACCACGCCAATATCAATATATGTATATTAATATATATAGGTGTGATCTGATATTTTGGAGAAAGCTATTTCATATCAGTTTTCTTTTAAATGTACAAATTTGCATACACTATGCAAATATGCATAGATTTACTATATCTGTGCAAAATTAATAAAAGATTCCAATAATCGGGCATAATTTTTGTAAAATTTTCATTTCAAGCACCAATATGACCAATTTTACAGACCATACACCAAAAGAAATCATTCATCCGAACGGTATGGAAGCCGATCAGGCCATTTTCTTGAAAAGAGCACCGTAATATATATCAATTCATGATAAGCCCGAAACATGAGTAATCTATAGATAAATTGGTCAAATTGGAACAACCTGAGATTTTTTCAGCAAAATATGATTTGTATTTTGGAACATTTTGCTAATTTTGCAATTAATTTGTGTAAATGCACTACTTTATAACCCGAATATGAAGAGATTCCACATACTGTCAATATTGCTAACCTTCCTTTTCCCGGCATTCAATTTCTCCTTGCATGCAGAAGAAGGAGACTTCTCTCCTGACTTCGAGTCGGTGGTCTTTGTGCCAAAGGGGCAATGGATTACGGGCATTAGTGTGTCTTACAGCCAGTCTACACAGAAGAACTATCAGTTTCTTGTACTTCAGGGAGTCACTGGAGACACCTACTCCTTCAAGGTTTCCCCAATGCTGATGTATTCGTTTCGAAATGATGTAGCTGCAGGTGGAAAATTCGGATATAACCGCAATCTCACTAAGCTTGAGAATGCGGATATCGTTCTTGACCCCGATATGAATTTTAATGTGGACCATCTCTACAGGCTTGCCCATAATTATTATGGCATGGCGGTCCTTAGAAACTATTTCTCTCTCGGCAAGTCAAAACGATTCGGACTTTTCACGGAGGTTCAGCTTGAGATGGGAGGCGGACAGGCAAAACTCATGACAGGACTCGGAGAAGACCTGACAGGCAACTATGAAAGGAATTTCAATATAGGTGTCGGAGTGGCTCCCGGCATGGCTGTCTTCCTCAACAATTTCTCCGCCCTTGAGGTGAATGTCGGAGTATTGGGTTTTGACTATAATCACACAAAGACCATTACCGACCAGATATACGTAGCGGATAGAAACATTAAATCCGCCATATTCAAGGTCAACCTATTTTCCATAACTTTCGGAGTTGCATTCTATCTATGAAAACAAGGGCCATATACATACTTACAATGACCGTATCGGCATCGATACTGCTTGCATCGCAAGGGCTCAGCGCATCCAATGCGGCGGCTCCGGCTCATACCAAATCCGGAACCGGGACTGAACAATCAGACACAATTGTCTATTCAGCCACAAAATCTCTCATTGAATCTGTCGGGGAGCTTTCGAAAACAGCGAGCAAACTCTCCGAAGCTGCCCTGAAGCTTCTTGAATCTCAGGAAACTCCGATCATCAGCAAAGCGCAAGACCGGCAATACAGCAATCCTGACGAGACGACATCCGATCCGGAATTAGATGAATATATATTTCAGGAAGAGTATACCACGCAAGAAGATCACAATATCGAACATCCGACTCCTACATATTCAGGGTCAAAAGTCTATATTAGTGATGAAGTAACCATCCCTGAAAACACTATAGAATCGATATGGTATCTTCCTGACGTGAACAAGGAAGACGGCAAATACGTATGGGTGCCGGAATCCCGGACATCAGCTGTGGAAGCAGTACTCGCCGGAAATGGTTATGTACCCGGGAAAACAGATAATGAAGAGAACATAAACCTAAATGAAAAGGTGTACTGGCATGGAGATTCCATATATATGGCAATCAAGACCAAACGTCTTGGACGTTATGACCGTAAACTTTACAACTGGCTTATCTACCCCAAGGGTCTATGGCATCTGAGCCTGACAGCCAACTATGGTGAATTGTCGACTGATGACTCGGAATTCCTGTCACTCATCCAGGATGTTGACCTCAAGGGAAAACTTTACAGCGTAAAACCTTCGGTGAGCTATTTCCTTCGCCATAATGTATGTGTTGGACTGCGACTCGCTTTCACTAAAGGGGAAATGGGTATCAATTCATTTAAAGTGGATATCGATGAAGACATGAGCTTCAATCTTCATGACATAAAGTACACTGCAGATTCTTACTCAGCCGCAATATTTTTACAACAATATTTCGGACTTACGCGCCGCGGACGGTTTGCCGTATTCAACGAGGCTGAACTCTCCTACGGCACGGGCAGCACTCATTTCATCCGTCCTTTTGACGGAGAAATCAAAGATACCCGTACCAAGACACAGAGTATCAACCTTAATTATTCTCCCGGCGTGAGCATCATGATGATGAAAAATGCAGCTTTCAACCTTTCATTCGGCATCTTCGGGTTTCACCTGAAGAATGAAAAGCAATGGGATGATGGCGAAGAGTCGGGTAGCCGCATCACAAGCGGTATCAATTTCCGGTTTAATCTTTTCAACATCAATTTCGGAGTCTCAATCATTATCTGAAAGACACATGAACAAAAAAATTCAGAATATCATAATCCCCATCCTCGGCACTGCGGCGATTTTGAGCAGCGGATGCATCAAGAATGATCTCCCCTACCCCAAGATCCCCCAGAATATACTTTCCATTGCCGCCAAAGGGGAACTGAGCGCTGCAAAAATTGATTCCACCGACTTCTCCGTAAAACTTTTTCTTGATGAGGAGGTAGATATCCAGGCTGTACAGTTTACACATTTCACCTATTCTCCAGATGCGAAATGCGACAAGAATCTTCTTGAAGGCACATGGGATCTATCAATCCCCATGACGGTGGAACTGACCCTCTATCAGAGCTATCAATGGATGATCTCTGCCGAGCAGAACATAGAGACATACTTCACGGTGGCTGGACAGATCGGGGAGACTGTAATTGATGCCATTGGACACAGAATTATTGTAAATGTACCGGAGAAAGCAGACCTTTCGAAACTTGAAGTGACATCCATAAAGCTTGGTCCACGCAACAACACCACTCTCGTGCCCGAATGCAAAGCCGGATCTATCATCAACCTCTCATCTCCCATGAAGATAGATGCTAACGCCTGGGGACGCACTGAAGACTGGACCATTTATGCTCAGAAGACAGAACAGTTGGTATCTACGACAGCCGTTGACCCTTGGAGTATGGTGATATGGGCATATGGCGAGGGACCTGCGGACGGTTCAAACTACTTCGAATATTGCGAAGAAGGCTCTTCTGCATGGATCCGCGTCCCGGATGCCGACACGACAAACAAGGATGGCGCATTCAGTTGCTGCATCAAGCATCTGAAACCTCTTACCTCCTACATAGTGCGCGCTTGCAGCGACGACAATAAAGGCAACGAGATGACCGTGACCACCCAAGCCACTCAGGATCTTCCTGACGGAGACTTTGAGAACTGGTGGCTCAACGGCAAGATATGGTGCCCATGGGCTGAAAACGGCGTACAGTTCTGGGATACCGGAAACACCGGAGCCGCCACTCTCGGAGAAAGCAACGTTCAACCCTCCGACTATGTCCCGGAGGGTCTCACGGGAAAGTCGGCAGAACTTAAGACAGAATTCAAGGGACTATTCGGAATCGGCAAGCTGGCAGCAGGATCCATCTATACAGGTACGTATAAAAAGACTGATGGAACAAACGGCATTCTTGATTTCGGACGCGCCTGGACAGTCAGACCCACTAAATTAAAGGGATATTACCAATATAAGAACGGCGACATCGACTACGCCAACAAGGAGATGGAATACCTGAAAGGACGCCCGGACACATGCTCGATCTACATAGCTATGACAGACTGGACAGCGCCATACGAGATACGCACTAACCCCAACAACCGCCAGCTATTCGACAAGAACGCAAGCTACGTGATAGGATACGGACAACTTGAACGCGGAACGTCGATGAATGCATATGATGAATTCGAGATAAAGATAGACTACAGAAGCACATCGATCGTACCGAGATACATCATGATCACATGCGCATCGTCGAAATATGGTGATTATTTCACGGGATCAACCTCATCGGTGCTCTATGTAGACCAGCTCTCGCTCGACTACGATTATTAAGTGAGTTAAACTTTTATGCCGGTTAAAGTGTCTAAGTAAAAGTTAAACTTCTTTTAAAACGAAATTTATGAAAAAGACAAGCTTTCTAAAAATGGCCGTCGCAGCCATAGCACTCTCCTGCACCACCGCTACATTCGCTGAACCCACTCCATCTCCCGACCTTAAAGATATTCTCGGCGGCGCAGGCGGCGCTTTGGGTAATATTGTGGAAGGCGTATTCACAAAAACCGACCTCACGGTGGAAGACCTCGCCGGGGAATGGACTGCCACAGGGAGTGCCGTCACTTTCCAAAGCGATAATTTCCTCAAGAAAGCCGGTGGTGCCGCTGCTGCTGGAGCCGTTGAAAACAAACTTGATGAATACTATAAGAAATTCGGACTTACCGGCGCTGTACTCAAAATAGATAAAGACGGCTCATTTACTCTGACCATCAAGAAACTGCCGCTCAAAGGCACGATCTCTGTAAAAAGCAAAGGTGTGTTCTCGTTTGACTTTACCGCTATGAGCGCTGTTAAACTTGGAAGCATGACGGCTTATGTGGAAAAGACCCCTTCCGGCGTGAACGTGATGTTTGACGCTGACAAGATCAAGAAAATAATGTCTTTTGCAGCTACGCTGAGCGGAAGCAAAATGGTTTCTACCGCAGATAAGCTTCTAAAGCAGTATGACGGAATATGCATAGGCTTTAAAATGACCGGTCAGAGTGCCAACAGCGGCTCATCGACAGGTAACCCAGCCACAGACGCAGCTGTAGATGCACTAAAGGGTCTTTTCGGTAAATAACCGGACCCGGCTTTTGACCATTAACGACTTATAGTAAATGTTTTCAGGAATTGTAGAAGAAGCGGCAGAGGTTGTCCGCATTGAAAGAGACGGCACCAACGTCCATATCACCATGAAATGTTCTTTTGTTGATCAGCTTAAGATCGACCAGTCGGTAGCCCACAACGGAGTATGCCTTACAGTTGTGAGCCTGAACGAAGACGGGACATATACGGTAACGGCTGTGCAAGAGACTCTTGACCGTTCAAATCTCGGCGAACTGAAGCCGGGATCACTTGTGAATCTGGAGAGATCGATGAAAATGGATGGTCGGCTTGACGGACATATCGTGCAAGGACATGTCGACACAACAGCAATATGCACCGGAGTCGAACCCCTTGACGGAAGCTGGTATTATTCGTTCAAATACGATTTCAAGCCTGAACTGGCTTCAAAGGGCTATGTCACGGTAGAGAAAGGCTCGATAACCGTAAACGGAGTCTCCCTAACCGTATGCGACTCCGAGGCTGACAGTTTCCGTGTTGCCATTATCCCGTACACACACGACCATACCAACTTCAAGGATATAGAAAAAGGCACTAAGGTTAACCTCGAATTTGACATAATCGGCAAGTATATCGCCCGAATCTCAGCATTGTCATAACCTTTCATTGCCAAGACTTGAACTTAGACTCAAGACTGAAAACCATGAAAACGATCAACTTACCTCCGGATTCCTCCGGCGAACAAAGCCTGCAGAGTATCAGACGTCCAGCACGGCTTTACACCCTGCTTGGAGGCAACGGAAGCGGTAAATCGCTTTTCATGCACGAAATAGCCCGACTTAACAAAGCCGACTCATACTATGTGTCAGCAGTCACAGGCGGGATGCCGGGTAAAGTGACCGGCTCCCTTACTCAATTGATGACCGTACTTTCTCTTGCTGAAGAGGAAGTGCGGTTTAACTCTCTAAAATCCATTTGGGAAGACACTTTTCCGGGGAATAAAATCAATATCATTGATGGAAAAGTTCGAATTTCCAACCGTTCAGGTAAAGATTATATAGGGATCAGAAATCTAAGCCGAGGTGAGAAAGCGGCGCTCTACTACATAGCCTCAACACTGCTCGCACCGGAGCATGCCTTGATTCTCGTGGACTCCCCTACACTCTTCCTGCATCCCACCGCTGTCGGCATCCTTTGGGACCGCATAGAAAGAATCCGCACAGACTGCCGCTTTGTTTATGACACATACGACGCCAACTTTGCTTCCGGTCAATCCCGGCGCACCGCGATATGGATCAAAGACTATAATGCAGCCGATCATTCATGGCGCTACCAGATTATAGCCGACGGCGAACTTCCCGATGAGATATTCCTGCAGATGATGGGTAGCCGACACCCGATTCTTTTTACCGAAGGAGACGTGTCGCACAGCATTGACATGAGGCTATACAGCGTAGTGTTTCCGGAATTTACAGTAAAGCCACTCGGAAGTTGCGACAAGGTGATAGAATCCACGCGATCCATGCAGTCGCTTCGCACTATGCACAGGATTGAAAGTTACGGACTTGTGGACCGTGACAGAAGAAGCGATCAGGAAGTGGAATATCTAAGGGCGAAAAATATACTCGTGCCTGAAGTAGCTGAAATCGAGAACATATTCCTCTCGCCGGGAGTGGTGGAAACCATGGCTGAAATACGTAACCGGAACCCTAAAAAGGTAATGAAAGCCGTACGTCAGGAAGTGATCCATAAATTTGAACAGATGCTTGAGAATCAAGCTCTTCAACACACAAGACACAGAATGAAACGTGACGTTGAGCGTAAGATTGACGCCCGATTCACCTGCATCACCGCACTTGAACTTCATATCAAAAGCCTTATAAAAAAACTTAAGCCCCGCGAGACCTACGATCATCTGCTCGCAGAATTCAAGAAGATGGCACGTGGAGGCGATTATGACGGGATATTGAGAGTCTTCAATCATAAGCCAATGTTTACTGGAAGCAGTGTAGCGAAACTTCTTGGATTCTCAAATATCGATGAATACGTGACAGGCGTGATATCGGCAATGAAGCATCCGGGCGAGAACGCCGAGCGGCTCCGTTCGGAGATTCGCAGGCTTTTTACATAAACAATGACTCCGCGTCAGACGTTTTAACTTAAAAACCCTTCAACGATCACATTTATAATAAATCAATCAGCAAAATAAAACCGAAATAACTAAATCAGACATATATGGCCCGTAAGAAAAAACAACTCGAAATCCTTCGCAACGACCCTTGGCTCGAACCATTTGAAGAAGCCATCGTAGGGCGACATGAAGATGCGATCAGGAAACTTGATGAAATCACTGCCGCCACCGGAGGTTCCCTCTCTGATTTCGCAAACGCATACGAATATTTCGGGCTACACCGTGAAAAAGACGGGAGCTGGATTTTCCGCGAATTCGCCCCAAACGCCACATCAATTCATCTGATAGGCACTTTTGATGACTGGAAAGTCAACGAAGATTACAAACTGACACGTATCGGTGACAGCGGATCATGGGAACTGAGACTTCCCGCCGACCGTCTGCAGGACGGCGACCTATACAAGATGTTCGTCACATGGGACGGCGGACAGGGAGAACGCATACCAGCTTACGCCACACGCGTCGTACAGGACGAAACCACAAAGATATTCAGTGCTCAGGTATATGCACCTGAGGAGCCTTATAAGTTCAAGGTAACGGATTTCACTCCGGACACCAAACCCCTGCTCATATATGAATGCCATATTGGCATGGCGCAGCAGGAAGAGAAAGTGGGCAGCTACGAAGAGTTCCGAACCAAAATACTTCCACGCATTGCATCCGACGGCTACAACGCCATTCAGATAATGGCTATACAGGAGCATCCATATTATGGATCGTTCGGCTACCATGTCAGCAGTTTTTACGCTGCGTCAAGCCGATTCGGAACTCCTGATGACCTGAAGCGGCTCATCGATGACGCCCATGAGCTCGGCATTGCCGTGATCATGGATATCGTCCACAGTCACGCTGTCAAGAATGAAGTGGAAGGACTCGGACGTCTTGATGGGAGCTATGACCTCTACTTCAATAAAGGAGACCGACGCGAACATCCGGCTTGGGACTCGCTCCTTTTCGACTACGGCAAGAACGAAGTGCTGTATTTCCTCCTCAGCAACTGCAAGTTCTGGCAGAAGGAATACCGCTTCGACGGATTCCGCTTCGACGGAGTCACCTCCATGCTATATTATGATCACGGACTCGGCAAGGCATTCGGAGGATATCCCGATTATTACGACGGTAATCAAGACACAAATGCCATTGTGTATCTTACCCTTGCCAACCTGCTCATCCACGAAGTAAATCCGGCTGCCATCACAATAGCGGAGGAGATGAGCGGAATGCCGGGACTTGCCGTGAAGTTCAAAGACGGCGGCATCGGTTTCGACTATCGCATGGCAATGGGCATTCCCGACTACTGGATAAAGATGATAAAGGAGAAGAAAGACGAAGACTGGCATCCAACATCAATATTCTGGGAGCTTACCAACCGCCGTGCAGATGAAAAGACAATCTCATACTGTGAAAGTCATGATCAGGCACTTGTAGGCGACAAGACAATAATCTTCAGGCTCATCGATAAGGAGATGTACTGGCATATGATGGACGGCGACAACGACTTCACCGTGGAGCGTGGCATGGCTTTGCATAAAATGATCAGACTTGTGACCCTGGCAAGCATCAACGGAGGATACCTCAACTTCATGGGCAACGAGTTCGGTCATCCGGAATGGATAGACTTTCCGAGGGAAGGCAATGGCTGGAGCCATAAATATGCACGCCGCCAGTGGGATCTTGTAGACCGAGAAGACCTTAAATACAAATATCTCAACCGCTTCGACAACGCGATGATAGGACTGGTGGAGAAGCAGTACAACTTTCAGGCAAAACCGGTAGAGAAACTTTGGGAGAAAGATGACGACCAGATACTTGCCTTCAAACGCGGTGATCTGATTTTCGTATTCAACTGGAGTCCCAACAAGTCGTTTGCCGACTATGGGTTCCTTGCCCCGGCAGGCGAATATGAGGTGCTTCTTGATTCCGACTCCAAAGCATTCGGAGGCAATGGACTCGTTGACGATTCCGTCCACCATTTCACCACTCCTGATCCACTTTACTCGCCTGCAGGCAAAGGGTGGCTCAAGATGTATATACCGGCACGTACGGCACAGGTGCTCAGAATGGTGAAGCCGAGACCCGGACGACGTCATTCCACATCAAAGACAGAGACAAAATCTTCCGCACCAGCTACATCAGCCGCTAATGCCACTCACCAGAAGGCTACAACCAAAACTCCTACAAAAAAGACAACAACTAAAAAGAAATGAAAAAGATAACCATAGCAATCGATGGCTTCAGTTCAAGCGGCAAAAGCACAATGGCAAAGCAGCTTGCAAAGAAAATCGGATATGTATATGTGGACAGTGGCGCGATGTATCGCGCCACTACCCTATACGCCATACGTAACGGCATGACAGATAAGGAGACCGGTATCGACACTCAGGCCTTGATAAACGCCTTGCCGCTGATCGACATCTCCTTTGCGATCACTCCGGAAGATACCCAGCATACTATCCTCAACGGAGAAGACGTTGAGAAAGAAATCCGAGGCATGGAAGTGAGCGGATGGGTAAGTCCAGTCGCAGTGATTCCGGAAGTGCGACATTACCTTGTCGGGCTGCAGCAGCAGTATGGCAAAGACAAGGGAATAGTGATGGACGGCAGGGATATCGGCACCACCGTCTTTCCAGATGCAGAAATGAAAGTATTCGTGCAGGCGAGTCCGGAAGTCAGGGCTAAGCGCAGATATGACGAACTAATTGAGAAAGGGACTCCGTCAGACTACGAGTCGGTGCTTGCAAACATCAAGGAAAGGGATCATATCGATTCCACACGTAAGGAGTCTCCTCTGCGCAAAGCTGAAGACGCTTTTGTCCTTGATAACGACAATCTCTCCCGTGAAGAGCAGATGGAAGTGCTTGTAAAACTCTTCGATGAAAAGACCCGTGGCGAAGATTGAGATAGACAGCGGAAGCGGTTTCTGCTTCGGCGTTACGACCGCAATACGCAAAGCAGAGGCTGAGCTGGAACGTACAGGAGTATTATATTGTCTCGGCGACATCGTTCATAACGCCGGTGAAGTGGAACGACTGCGCAAGAAAGGACTCATCACAGTCGACCACAATGAATTTGCCAAGCTCCACAACGTCAAGGTGCTTCTCAGAGCACACGGAGAGCCTCCCTCTACTTACGAGACCGCACGCCGCAACAACATTGAGATCATCGATGCAACATGCCCTGTGGTGCTACAGCTTCAGAAACGCATAAAGGATGCATACTCCAAGACTGAGGGGTCATCTGAAAACCCCGACAACGGACGTATCATCTTAATATATGGAAAACCAGGACATGCCGAAGTCAACGGACTTGTAGGGCAGACAGAGGGAAGCGCTGTGGTCATACAAGACAGGAGCGATCTCGACAACATTGACCTCGACAAGGATATCTGGCTATACTCACAGACTACCAAGTCGATCGAAGGATTTCAGGAGATTGTATCGGAGATCCGGTCAAGAAAAAGAAAAGGATCTTTCCAATGGTTTGACACTATATGCCGTCAGGTAGCCAACCGTATGCCGCAGATGAGGGAATTTGCCGCCAACCACGACGTTATCCTCTTCGTAAGCGGTGCAAAAAGCAGCAACGGCAAGGTACTCTATGCTCAATGCAAGGAAATAAACCCGAAGACCTACCTTATCACCGACGAGACGGAGCTTGACCCGTCGTGCATAGAAGATGCAGAAAGCATAGGTATCTGTGGAGCAACTTCCACACCGAGATGGCTAATGCAGAAAGTGGCAGAGGCATGCTCTAAATCAGAAGAAAATGAAACCGAAGACTGACGAATACTGGATGCGGGAGGCTATCAAGGAAGCCGAGACTGCTTTCTCTGAAGATGAGGTTCCGGTAGGAGCCGTCATTGTATGTAATGACCGCATCATAGGTCGCGGACACAACGGGACCGAACGTCTCACCGATGTAACGGCACATGCAGAAATGATGGCAATCACTGCAGCCCAATCTAATCTTGGAGGCCGCGTTCTACCGGAATGCACGCTATTTGTGACAGTTGAGCCATGCTATATGTGTGCCGGAGCTATAGGATGGGCGAGATTAGGCAGAGTGGTATGGGGAGCCGACGATCCCAAACGTGGATTCAATTCCTATTACGGCGGGAAATCTCCCCTGCATCCGAAGACACGGATAAACTCGGGCGTTCTTGCCGAAGAATGCGGCGAACTTATGAGACTTTTCTTTCAAAAGAAAAGAGGGCTGTAACATTAAGCATACGTCGAGGACAACACTGCCAATTATTTATTTCATTAATTTCCATAGAATTATAATTATTTAAAATTAGGTTGTTACAAAATCTTTGCAATTATTGCAAAAATATTTCAAATTTCTTGCAAAATAATTTCTTAAAATGAAATATTTTGAGTAATTTTGTAATTGTAATAGGCTAATTATATAGGTTCTATGAAATTGAAACCTTGGATAGAGGCAATGCGCCTTAGGACTTTACCGGTAAGCATCGCAGGAGTGCTCGCCGGATGCGCCATTGCTATCGCATATGATAATTTCAACTGGAAGCCGGCATCAATATGCCTTGTCTTTGCATTGGCTGCACAGATAGTAAGCAATTTCGCCAATGAATATTTCGATTATAAAAATCACATTGACCATAAGGGAAGGCAAGGTTTCCGAAGAGGGGTGACAGAGGGAGACATAAAGCCGGAAAGCATGAAACGCGCCATGATCTCTCTTATGGCAGTCGACTGTCTTCTTGGACTGTCGCTGATCCGCTGGGGAGGCTTCTGGCTCATACTCATCGGAATCGCAATAGTCATAGCGGCATTCGCATATAGTGCCGGACCATGGCCCTTATCCCATCATGGTCTTGGCGATGAGGCAGTCATTATCTTCTATGGAATAGTCCCCGTGACACTGACTGCCTATCTGCAATGTGGAGACTGGACAGGAGGTTCGATGGCTGCAGTTCTTGGCGAAATGTGGAAAATGGCATTGATTGTTTCGGTCGGAGTGGGACTTTTAGGCGCAAACGTGCTAATAGTCAACAACATTCGTGATGTCCGCGATGATTCAAGGGTTAACAAACGAACCAAGGCAGTCATATTCGGAGCTAAAGCCATGAAATATACATACATAGCATTCGCATATATCGGAATTGCCCTGATATGGTATGGCATGAAGGATGCACTTAATGATTGGGGATGGGCAGGCTACGTAGCCGTAGGGATCTGGTTTATTCCCATCATTGTAGCGCTCTTCAAATTTTCCGGTGCCCGTCTTAACAAAGTATTGCGCTACACTGCCATCCTGCTCCTTGCCACCATCGTCTGGAGCCTGATCGATGTAGTGACGAACTTCGACGCAATCCACAACCATCTCGCCGCCATCTGATGACAATGTTTTATTTATATAAAAATTTAGGGATAACACCGCTGGTGTTATCCCTTATTCTTTATCGCTTTCATGTATTACCGATTACTTGCTTGCAATGCTGTCGGAAACGGTGAGTGAGTAGCGACCTTTGGCACGACGACGGGCAAGAACTTTGCGACCATCGGCGGTAGCCATTCTTTCACGGAAGCCGTGCTTGTTGATTCTTCTGCGGTTGGAAGGCTGGAATGTTCTTTTCATTTCTTATGAGGTTTTAATTATTTCAATTGTCTACATAATTCCTTTCGGACTGCAAAATTAGTGAATCTATTTGAATTAGCCAAAAAAAACATGACTTTTTCGCATTTTTATACCCAAAAACATATCTTTTAATGCTTCCTATACCTTACAATTAGGTTTTTTTTTGTAATTTTGCACTATAATTAGAATTTCAAAACTTCAACCGATATGATGAACGCTCAAGACATCAAGAACGGCACATGCATCAGAATGGATGGCCAGCTCTACTTCGTTATCGAATTCCTTCACGTGAAGCCCGGCAAGGGAAATACCTTCATGCGTACAAAACTCAAAAACGTGGTCGATGGCCGCGTGCTTGAACGCCGCTTCAATATTGGCGAAAAACTCGAAGACGTACGTGTGGAACGCCGCCCCTACCAGTATCTTTATACAGACGGTGACGACGACATCTTCATGGACAACGAGACTTATGATCAAGTGCCCATCAAGAAAGACCTCGTGACAGGAGCACCCTATATGAAAGAAGGTGACACAGTGGAGGTAGTACGCGACGCATCTACAGACACCGTGCTTTTCGCCGAAATGCCTATCAAGACAAAACTGAAGATCACATACACCGAACCTGGACTGAAGGGCGATACAGCCACCAACACACTCAAGCCTGCAACCGTAGAGACAGGTGCTGAAGTTCGTGTGCCCCTCTTCATCAATGAAGGTGAGATCATCGAAGTCGATACACGCGACGGTTCATACGTAGGTAGAGTCAAGGCCTGACCCGCGCTTACTGACAATATTGCCGCTCCGACGATGGATACCCTGTTTTCCATTATTGTTCCGGTCTACAACCGGCCGGATGAAGTCAAGGAACTTATGGCAAGCCTTGCTTGCCAGACCGACCATGGATTTGAGGTAGTGATTGTGGAAGACGGCAGCACGACACCCTGCAAGGCGGAAGCCGAGGCATATAGCCCGGCTGTCGCCTTGCAGTATTTCTATAAGGACAACGAAGGACGCTCCCCTGCGCGCAACTACGGTATGGATCACGCGCAAGGCGACTATTTCATATTCGTAGACTCCGACTGCATCCTTCCTCCCGACTACATAGAAAGACTCCGACTCGCGCTCTCCGAGAAATGGCGCGACTGCTTCGGAGGTCCCGACGACGCACATGACAGCTTCACCGACACTCAGAAAGCCATCAATTTCGCCATGACCTCCTTCCTGACCACCGGAGGCATACGCGGAGGCAAAGTGCAGATGGAAAAATTCGTTCCACGCACTTTCAATATGGGTTTCTCAAGAGACGTATATGAGAAAGTAGGCGGATTCCGGGAAATGTTCAGCGAAGACATCGACATGTCGACCAGAATCCGTCTTGCCGGCTATGCACCCGAACTTATCAGGGATGTAAAGGTCTACCACAAAAGGCGTGGAAGCCTCGCAAAGTTCTGGCGCCAGGTACACGTATTCGGAATGTCACGCATCACTCTGCAGCTGCTATATCCCGGAAGTATGAAAGCTGTGCATTGGGCTCCGGCTATTTTTGTAATCGGTGCTGTCGGTATGATAATAGCAGCTTTCTTCAATCCGATATGGCTTCTCCCGCTTGCTGCATATATCCTCGCACTTTGGATCACCGCCATTATTTCAACGAGGAGTCTGAAAGTTGGCTCCATGGCGGTAGCGGCATCGATGGTGCAGCTTTGGGGATATGGCACTGGATTCATACGCGCTTATGTATGGAAAATTCTTCTTCGACACGGTCGCGATGAGGCGCAGGAGATAAAGATGAGAAAAGGGAAATGACACGGGAGGATTTCGGCTTAGAGGCAAACGAGCCTGAGACAACGGCATATAATCCGGTAGTCAAGATAATGGAGATGTCGAAAGACGAGCGTCCGCGCGAACGCGCAATAGCTCACGGTATCGGCTCACTCACTACTGCAGAACTTCTCGCCATAATTCTCCGAACGGGTCAACCGGGACTGCCTGTGACCGACCTGTGCCGCCAGCTCATGAGCGACAATGAAAACTCCCTTCTCCGTCTTGAACGGCGCTCCCGCAGCGAGCTGATGCTCACCAAAGGGATAGGATCAGCCAAGGCATTGCAGGTGGAAGCGATGATGGAAGTAATGCGTCGATATCGGCAGGAATCAATCGACAATCTGACAAAACAACTTCCCGCAGTTTCAGCATCAGCTGCCATCTACGAACGCATGCGATACCGCATCGCCAATCTCGATCACGAAGAAGTGTGGATAATTCTGCTTAACCGCAGCAACCGGATCATCAAGGAATTCAGGACCACGACAGGGAGTTCAGTTGCCTCTGTTTTCGACATCAAAATGATCCTAAAGCGTGCGCTACTCGAAAATGCCGAAAGTCTGGTGATGTGTCATAATCATCCGTCGGGCAGCCTTCGTCCTTCAGTTCAGGATGACAACATCACACAAAAGCTGTCGACGGCCTGCAAGACAATGGATCTCAGGATGCTCGACCATGTAATAGTCACCACTGACGGCTACTATTCCTACAACGATCAGGGACGCATGATCTGACACTGACCGCCTTCAATAAAATAATCTCATCTTCGCCATTCAGGCAAAGATGAGATTTATGTTTATTCACAAGTTTGTTTTCTTATAGTCCGGATATATTAACCGTTAAACCAATTGGCAAGGTCTCCGAATGTTCCGATAGCGAAGAGCCAATACAAGATTATGAAGATCAGGACGAGCACCCCGAGCCATACCCACAGGCGACTTCCCTTGGGTGTGCCTATTTCATTGTCCTGACGACTTTTCTCCAGGTTCTTGCCTGCGTTTCTCATTTCGTCAAATGCCTTGTTTTCCAATTCCTGGCGATCTTTATTTTCCATAGTATCGAAAGTTTTAATTATTAGTTTATAGTTTAGTTGTCTTCGTTTGTAACTAAAACACACATTATCGTCTTTAGGTTCAAAAAAAACTTTACTGAATGTTAAAAAAAATCAGAAAGGAACTATGTCTCCCGCCCCATCCGGCATTATATCCGGCGTTACATTTCCGGCAAGAGGATCAGTGGCAAAACTGAAGTTGGTACCACCCTGCGAGAATTTTGAGGCAACCGACCCGTCGCCACTTTCTCCCGAATTCATCTTTGACTGGAATTGCATCTTTGTACTCTCAGAGCTGTCTCCGATAGCGCTCCTCACGGCATTGTATCCCTCCTGCCAGTTCTCGAATTTTGCAAATTTCGAGACGAACCTAAGCTTTACATCACCTACAGCACCGCTACGGTGCTTCGCGACTATAAGTTCGGCAAGTCCGCGGATATCGTTGCCCTGAGCATCTTCACCGCTCTTGGTATAATATTCCGGCCGATGAATAAAGCATACAATATCGGCATCTTGCTCTATCGCGCCGGATTCACGGAGGTCGGAAAGAACCGGACGCTTGTCCTCGCGTGTCTCCGTACTACGATTGAGCTGCGAAAGCGCTATGATGGGAATATTTAACTCTTTCGCAAGTGCCTTCAAAGAGCGGGAAATCGTCGACACCTCCTGTTCGCGGCTTCCCAGCTTCAGCCCGCCGGCGCTCATCAGCTGCAGATAGTCGATCATTATCATCTTCACTCCATGCTCCCTGACAAGACGACGCGCCTTCGTACGAAGTTCCGTGATGCTGAGACCCGGGGTCTCGTCCAGATAAAGGGGTGCCGAAAATACATTTTTCAGTGAAGCGTTCAGACGGTCCCATTCCTCATTTGAGAGCTGACCGCTCTTGATCTTCTCGCCCTCAAGGCTTGCCACATTGGAAAGCAGTCGCTTCACGAGCTGAACGTTTGCCATCTCAAGAGTGAATATCGCCACCGGAATATTATATGTCACAGTCATCTCCTTCGCCATTGACAGTACAAAGGCTGTCTTTCCCATAGCCGGACGTGCCGCTATGATTATCAGATCGGAAGGTTGCCATCCTGAAGTCATCTTGTCAAGGTCGGCATATCCCGTCTGAAGTCCTGAAAGACCCGATGAAGAATTGGCGGCATTCTGGATCTGCTCTATGGCAAGATTGATGACAGGGTCGATCTGCGTCACCTCACGCTTTATCTGATTCTGCGATATGTCAAAAAGCAATGCTTCAGCCTCCTGCAGAAGGTCATCGATATCGTTAGCCTCGTCAAACGCCTTGGTCTCTATATTTGTGGCATAGGTAATCAGTCGCCGTGCCAGATACTTCTGCGCTACGATCTTGGCATGGTATTCCACATTGGCAGCCGAATATATATTGGATGTAAGACTTGTTATTTTTATCGGACCTCCCACTTCCTCCAGATCCCCGTTTGCCCTCAACTGCTCCACCACTGTAAGCATGTCGATGGGACGCTGCGAGAGTCCAAGCTGCATTATTGCGGCAAATATCTTCTGATTGGTAGGATCGTAAAAACTCTCGGGAGACAGGATATCGCACACATTCATATATGCATCCTTCTCGATCATAAGCGCACCGAGCACGGCCTCCTCCAGATCTGTATCACGTGGAGGAAGCTTGCCGGACGGATCTGTCATAGGCACCGTCTGCCTGCGGTTGCCGCGTTTCTGATAATTATTCTGCTCTGTGGGCATCTCAATATTCTTTCATTATTCACGGCTGCGGATTTCTTCCACAGCTTCAGTAGTCATCGGAATTCCCGGACCGAGCCGCCTATGACCGTCGGCAGTCACCAGATAGTCCTCCTCATTACGCACGCCTCCGAAACCAAGCCATTTCTCAGCCTCGTCATAGTTTATGAATTCCTTGTGCCTTCCCTCGCTCTTCCAGAGTTCTGTAAGTTCCGGCATAAAGTAAATTCCTGGTTCTATTGTAAACACGTATCCCTCTTCAAGCGGTCGGGCAAGACGCAGGGACTTAAATCCGAAGACAGTTGATTTCGGCTTTCCGTCATATCCGACCCATACCTCTCCGAGATTCTCCATGTCGTGTACATCCAGTCCCATCATATGTCCAAGTCCGGTCGGGAAGAACATTGCATGGGCGCCGGCATTGACTGCCTCTTCTATGTCTCCCTTCATTATACCCATATCTTTTAGACCGGTGGCGATAGTTCTGGCAGCCTGCATATGGACATCGAGAAAAGGCACACCGGGACGTAGCATTGCCACCGCACTGCGCGATGCTGCCTGCTGAAGGTCATAGATCGCCTTTTGCCGATCGGTATACCGGAGATCGACCGGGGTTGTCGACGACATGTCGCCGGCATATCCCATGGCAGTCTCTGCTCCTGCATCAAGAAGAAACAACTGACCGGACTGCAGCACATTGTCATAGCTATGGTTGTGCAATATCTCCCCGTGAACCGTCGCGATTGTCGGGAAAGAACAGCGCATGCCGTTCTCTGTAGCCACTTTCTCAACTATTGCTTTCATCTGATATTCGGTAAGTCCGGGACGTGCCGCCTTCATGGCTGCCTTGTGCATCATTGCAGTGACTTCGCATGCTTTTTCTATCTCCGCAATCTCTTCCGGACTTTTATGATTACGCATGTCTACGACCGCACGGATCAGCGGGACTGAAGGGACAGCTCCTCCGGGCTGAAGCCCGAGCAACTGCATAAGCTTCAGCTCATGGTCAGCACGGTAATATGGTATATAATGTACCGGGGACGCTGCTTCTCGTGCCTTGTCAAGATAAGGGCGGAGTGCCGACGAAGGCCGCACATCCGTCACTCCCGCCTTAGCTGCAAGCTCATGCAAGGTCGGGAGATTGCCTGTCCAAACTATTGAATCAATTGTCAGTTCATCTCCAAAAATAATGTCTCGGTCATTATCAATATCGATTATTGCATTCAGACCATCATGTTTAAGTCCGAAGTAATACAGGAAAGTGGAATCCTGACGGAATTCATATTCATTGTCGCGGTAGTTCATACCAACGGAGTCATTGCCGAGCAGCAGTACCACTCCGGTGCCAATCCGCTTCTTGAGTTCAGCCCTACGGCTGATATAAGTTTCGGGTGCAAACATAAGCTTATTTTTAGTCGTTTCTGCAAAGTTAATGTAAATTTTTGAAAAAGGAAAATGATATCAAGGTTTAAAATTGACAAATGTTAAAAAACATCCACCACCCTCAGTTAATAATACATATGAAAAACATGCATATATATAAGGCGGGGATGCCGAAAAAGCATCCCCGCCTTATATAAAGGTTGATATTTAATCTCTAATCCTAAATATACAATCTTAGATTTAAACTAATGTCACAACGATTTCCTCATCATTCTCTGAGAGGGATATCTTGCCTTCGCGACCCAGCCAGCCGAGAGCTGCCATGAGTTCGTCTTTTCTGAGTTTGGTTGCCTTCTTAAGGCTCTTCATGCCAAGTCCGTTTGTGGGGTTTGACTCAAGGGCTTTGTAAACTTCTCCAGCCCAGGTTCCAATTGATTCAATAGTCATTTTTCTTTTGTTTTATTTTGCTGCCGTCTTGCACTTTTATGCAATCAGACAACTGTTATTTCATATCGTTTTTTATATGAGAAGGATTCCTTCCTCCCCTTTTACTATTTTAACAACCAGTCAGCGTAAAAGTTTACAAATCCTCTCAGCTTCGTAAGTATCGCCTATATTTCCTGAGCCGTACCGCTCCCTTGCAATCAGGAATTTATAGAAAAGCACCCTTCCCACCCTGTCACGTAGTCCGGAAAGAGGAAATTGTCCGCTCCTGACAATATCTGCTATCGAAGCCACTTCCCTTTCTGTATCCGAAGGAGCGAGCACCATATCGGCACCCGCCATTATCGCATCTGCCGCAGACTTTCCGCCGGCTCCTGCCATATTCAGGGCATCCGTGATTATCAGACCCTTGAATCCCAACTCTTTCCTGACGTAATCATCCAGAATCTTTTTGGAGACTGTTACCGGCACTCCCTCTTCGTCAAGAGCCGGGACATTTAGATGTCCTGTCATTATGGCGCTGAGTCCGTTGCCTATGTATTCCCTAAATGGAAGAAGGTCGGCAGCTTCAAGATCATCTCTCGTCTTTGCTACCACAGGCATCCGCTTATGCGAATCTGCATCAGCTGATCCATGTCCAGGAAAATGCTTCGCTACACTCAACACACCCCCGGATTCCACACCTTTGGCATATGCAACTCCAAGCCTCGCCACCCTGCCGGCATCACTTCCGAAACTCCTTGTTCCAATTCCAGATGAGCGTCTGCCCGGGGGAAGAACATCGAGTACCGGACCCAAAACCATATTAATTCCTACCGCACGACATTCACGCGCCACCTCATACCCATAATCAAACAGCAAGGTCTCATCAACATCCAAGGCAATCCGTCCGTTGCGTGGAAAACCCGGAGTGCCTTCAAGACGCATCGCAAGACCCCATTCGGCATCAATAGCAATGAAAGGTGGAACTTCAACCATCGCCCTGAGAGTGTCGGCTATTGCACGGGCTCCCCTGACATCTCCTTTCAGAAGCACAATCCCGCCTATATGGCAATCAGTGACATATTCCTTAACGATACGCAAAGCCGATCCTCTGTCGTCAGCATAGACCGCGGGCATGACAAGCTGACCTGCCATTTCCTCAAGTGTCATGGAATCCATTATGGAATCTGCCCATAGACGCGCATCGAATGTAATATCATGCTCAGCCTGAAGAGAGTCAAGTTCAGCCGCTGTCTGATTGTCGGTGCTGTCATTCCCTGACACGGAAGCAACGCCTCCGCATCCGTAAGACAGGATGCAGAAAAGGCATATGGCTATAGTCTGCAATCGGGACACTTGATCAAAATAATTAACGAAAAATCTTTAAGTCACGCAAGCTCAAGCAGAATTATAAATTTCTGACGATAAATCGTGGATTAGGGTCTGACATCAAAGGCACTCCAAGTCTTGACAGCTCTTTCACATACCTTATGATGGGCATGCTTACCTCCTCATCGCTACTGTAGATCCATTGACCGTTTGCCATTGAACGCATGTCATCATTACCCCACGCCACATAGTCGATGGTGCCTACCACATATTCCTTGCCCGGGTCGATCTCATCAAGATCAAGAAGAACCCTTTCAAGATTACCGTCCTTGTCAGAAATTACAGTCACTTCATGGCTGACAGCCTCACCCCCCTTTTTTGCGGCAACCTTCATTGTCTCGATAATGTCCTTTCCGCTGATCCGCATTATCACGTATCTGTTGCTGAACGGGAATGTACTCAGTATCTGACCTGCCGATACCGGTCCCTGTGGAATAGGATTGCGAATTCCTCCTACATTCATGATTGCAAAGTCAAGTCGTGGAGTCGATGGATCTTTCAGTCTCAGGGAATCAAGCACCATATTGCCATACCTGCTGCCGAAGTCAGCCACCCAGTTTGGGAACGCTCCGGTTCTCCCCTCGTTGATCAGATCATGGGCAGCATAACCGATTATGTCGCTTGTCACGGTCTGCAGAGAGTCTGTAAACGGCTGAAGGAAATTCTTTATTTTCGGATCAAGATTCTCTTCAGGAAACCGATCGGTCACTGCAATCAGAGAATAATCGTAGTCAGCCGGAGTCGATATCTTTAGCTTGTCAAGATCCACTCTGATCTGCCCGAGATATTTCCCTGATTTCCCGGTCTGGACTATAAGCACAGGTCTGCTTTCCACATTCTCCACAATACACGGATATTTCGAAGGATTCTCCGGATCTATAAGCGTGTGGCTGTGTCCGCCGATGATTATGTCAATATCCTTCGATGCCCGGGCAAGCTCCGGATCGGTGGTCTTGTCGTTACCTTTGGTATATCCTATGTGGGTAACGGCAACTACAAGATCACATTTCTTCTCGTCCTTAAGGAATGCTGCCGTCGAATTTGCAGTCTCTATTACATTGCGGAAGCCCATCCCCTCATAATTTTTCTGTGAGATGATTGATTCCGGGTCAATATTTATACCGATAAAACCAATTTTCTTGCCGCCGATATTCTTCACCACGTATGGTTTGAACAGTCCTTCTGCAGGCGTACCGGTGAAATCATAATTGGCAGAAAGTCTGTCTGCCTTCAATATACGCTCCTTATCGGCAAGTGCCTGCAAGCCATTGTCAAATTCATGGTTGCCAAGAATACTTATGTCGACGCCAAGAAGATTCTGAAGAGGATACTCCACATCACCCTTGAAAAACTTGAAATAGAGTGTTCCCTGCACCTTGTCGCCTGCATCTACCAGGATCACATCCTTATTGGCATTTCTTACCGAGTCGATGATTGCCTTCCGTTGCATGACACCTCCCCTTCCGTCTGCATCTGGAAGGATAAGGGAATGCGTGTCGTTGGTATGCAGTATTACAAGATCGCGGGCAGCGACTCCGAGAGCCGCCCCCGCGATTATTGCTGTGATGACAGTCTTTTTCATCACTAAAAAATTTTTATTTTTTCTATTCACAGATCAATATCAACCATCGATTATTGATCAAATATAATTAATCATTGGAAATAAGGTTGTCACCTGTCATTTCCTTGGGCTGCTGAAGTCCGAGTATGTGGAGCAGCGATGGAGCCACATCGGCAAGACGACCATCTTTCACCTTCGCGTTTTTATCGCCGACATAAATGAACGGAACCGGATTGAGTGAATGGGCTGTATTGGGAGTGCCGTCTTCGTTAAGGGCATGGTCGGCATTGCCGTGGTCTGCTATGATGATGCTCTCGTAGCCGTGTGCAAGGGCAGCTGTTATCACCTTTTTCACACACTCGTCAAGAGTAGCCACTGCCTTCTGTATAGCGGGATATACGCCTGTATGTCCTACCATATCGCCATTGGCGAAATTGACTACGATAAAATCGAACTTTTCGCTATCGATTGCATCCACGAGTTTCTCAGTGACTTCCGGAGCCGACATTTCAGGTTTAAGATCGTAGGTCGCCACCTTTGGTGAAGGAACGAGCACTCTCTCTTCCCCGTCAAAAGGAGCCTCTCTGCCGCCATTGAAGAAAAATGTCACGTGTGCATATTTCTCTGTCTCCGCTATATGGAGCTGCTTGAGCTGTTTTGCTGAAAGATATTCCGCAAGTGTGTTTGCCACGTCTTCCTTCGGGAAAAGAATATGCACGCCCGTGAAACTGCTGTCATACGGAGTCATACAGTAATACTGAAGATCGGGTATGGTGTTCATTCCCGCTTCCGGATGCTGTGTAAGCACAGTCGTGAGCTCCTTGGCGCGGTCATTGCGGTAGTTGAAGAAAATCACCACGTGCCCTGCACCGATACGACCATCAACCTTGTCATTGACTATAGGCTTCATGAACTCGTCTGTGACACCTTCGGCATAGTACTCCTCAACAGTCTTCACTACATCTGAAGTTTCTTTGCCGGCTCCGTAGATGAGCAGATTGTATGCTTCCTTCACGCGATCCCAGTTCTTATCGCGGTCCATGGCATAGTAGCGACCGATCACTGTAGCGATAGTTCCTGCGCTTTTGGAGCAATGATCCTCCACGTTCTTAAGGTATCCGGCACCGCTCTTCGGATCGGTGTCTCTGCCATCCATGAAAGCATGAATATACACCTTGTCAAGTCCATATGCCTTTGCAGTGTCGCAAAGTGCATAGAGGTGGTCAAGGCTTGAGTGAACGCCGCCAGCAGATGTCAGACCCATAAAATGGATAGGCATTCCTGTCTTTTGAGCATATCCGAAAGCACTCTTGATCTCGGGATTTTCCATGAAACTGCCGTCTGCTATTGCACGGTTGATCTTCACAAGATCCTGATACACCACTCTACCGGCGCCAATATTGAGGTGACCTACCTCTGAATTACCCATCTGTCCGTCAGGCAGACCAACATTTTCGCCTGATGCCTGAAGACGAGAATTGGGATATTCCGCCACAAGGCTGTCGATAAAGGGAGTTGGGGTATTGAAGATGGCATCATCTTTCTGATGATCACCGATTCCGTATCCGTCAAGGATAATCAAAAGAGCTTTTTTGTCCATATATTATATATAGTTTTTCGTTTTCCATCATATAATGACAATTAAGTTGCCACGTGGAATCCTCCATTTCTTCAACGGGACTTAACAGACTGCAAATTTACACAAAATTCCTCATTCCAGCAAATTCTTGCAGACGGCAAACCATAAAATATCTTGATTCTTTCCGACTGATTCTGAAATAAAGTTAAATAAGTTTAATAAGGGAGCTGACGGTTTGCATATTTCGGATATAACCCCTAAATTTGCGACAACGGAAAAACAGACAGCTACCGAAGCCGGTATGCTTGCACTCAAATTAAGACGCAGTCTCAAAAAACCAACAATGAAAACAACTTATTTTCCTCTCTTCACATCCATAATTCTGTTTATTTTGGGAATTTCCTCAGCATTTTCGCAGACTTGCAGGGTCTCTGCCGGAATATCCCACGACGGACAACCCACTTTCCGGGAAGTTTTCGAATATGATTTCGTAGATGAGAAGCCTTCCTTCCCCGGCGGTAATGAAGCCTTCCTCGACTACATCAATAAAAACCGCAAATATCCGGCAGAAGCCTACGAGCAAGGCATAGAAGGACGTGTGACATGCAGTTTCGTTGTAAATGCCGACGGCAACATCACCCACATTAAGGTTATCAAAGGATGCAATAAATCTCTGAATTCTGAAGCCATACGCCTGCTCGGAGAAATGCCATGCTGGCGTCCGGGACGACATCTTAGCCATTATGTTCCGGTTCGTGTAGTCCATTCCATTCCATTCAGGAAATAAAGACTGATAAACACGAATATGAAAATACCCCGTCTCTCATATGCAAGGACGGGGTATTTTATGCTTTTACAGACCGACATCTATAGGAAATAAGCCAGATTCAGCCCAAGTGTTGAAGCGGATTTATGAGGCTGCGAGAAGCTGACACCGATAGCGAAATCACTGACATTGAGTCCGACACCAAGCGAGAATCCGCTCAGGAAATTCCGCTGATAGGTCGACATGTCTCCGCGGGTCTTGTAATTATAGCCCAATGCCACATAAAACCTATCCGACGGTGAATACTGAAGTCCGAATGTAAGATGCCTGAAAAGTGTAGGTATAAACTTATAGTTCTCTGTCTCTGTATCAGAATCTGATCCAGAGCTCCCGTTGTTGTTTTGCCCGTGACTGTAGGAAGGGAGTTTCCAATGTGTAAGATGATGCGCCGTGATCGACAGTGAGAATGGTCCGTTAGCAAGTCCCTGCATATATCCGAGCTGGATGTCAAAAGGAAGATGGTCATATGACTCATTGAATCTCTTCACTTGTCCTCCGGCATTCTTTATCACAGCCGACAGCGAGAGGTCTTTCTCATCATCGTAGTAATTGATGCCAAGATCCGCGGCAAGCGCTACTGCCGTGTACTCCTCATAATTGCTGTATATTAGCTTGGCATTGATACCTCCGCGCAGTCGGTCAGTGAAATCATGGCTGTAGGTGCCCTCTACCGCTATATCCTGCGGACGGAAGCTGCCCGTATAACTGCCATCCTGAGTATACCCGTCAATACTTCCATAGTCAAGATAGCGCACACCTATCGCCCACGCACCCCTTTCGCCTGCAGATTGCGCGAAACGAGCGGCAGCAAAATTGGCAGACCCGAAATATCGCATATAGCTCAGTGCCGCTACCCTTCCGACTTCCGGTCCCAGAAGACTCGGATTCTGGTCGACCATCATGGGGTCAGGACCCGATAGCGCGATAGCATAGCCTCCGAGTGCCAGCGCGTGCGTGGAAGACGATACATCCAGAAACGAATAGGCGTTGGCGGCAAGCTGTCCCTGTGCTGTTATGGTCACTCCCGACATGAGCGCGGCAACCATACACTTAAGCATCCTGCGATTGAGCATACGTATATACATATTAGGAAAACGCATCCATGCAGCAATTATTGTATGCTGTGCGTCGATTATTGACAGCGAGGCTTCGGGATAAAATCCGGACCGTAAAAAAATTTGGAGAATCTGTTTTTTTTTATTACCTTTGCAGTGTAAAAAACGCACCCATAGTTCAATGGATAGAATAATGGATTCCGGTTCCATCGATTGGGGTTCGACTCCCCATGGGTGTACCAATTGAAAAA
>JAIDQZ010000016.1 GCA_029062005.1 Muribaculaceae bacterium
AAATAAATGTAAATATGGAGCTTACATTTTGTAAAAAATCTCATATTTTATACTTTTTAAGAGGTGATCTCCTAAAAACAAACTGAAAGGTTGATTTTGGAGAGGATGATATTACAAATAGAACTCATTTCACCATACAATAAAAACTTCAATAACTCTTGTCGGATCTGTCATGAATGATGTTATAAATAATAAAGAGGTTACATTTCCTGTGACTTTAGAACATTAGCCATATGGCTATAATATCATCATGAACTAATTTCATAATTTATGAGGATAAATCTTTCTATTATTACAGCTTTGTTCGTCGGTGTCATGGATATGGCGGCTGTGGAGGTTGCGTCGCCTAACGGAGATTTACAGCTTAAAGTCAATGTCGATGCCCAAGGGTCACCGACATACTCCCTTGATTATAAAGGTAAAAGACTAATTTCTGATAGCCGTCTCGGTATAAGGGCAGACGAGACTGCTTTTACCGAAGGATTCCGTATTGAGGGTATCGACACTGTGACTGTCGACCGCTCATGGAAGCCTGTGTGGGGTGAATATGCCACTGTCCGCGATCATTTCAAGGAGCTTGCAGTGCGAATGAAAGCGGATAATCCGGATAGGGATATGACTCTGAGATTCCGCGTCTTTGATGATGGACTTGGTTTCCGCTATGAACTTCCTGTGCAGAAAGAATCTAACTATCTGACTGTAAGGGATGAGCTTACAGAGTTCAACTATACCGGTGATCATAAGCTTTATTGCATACCTGGAGATTATGACACAGATGAGTATCTATGGTCAGAAACCACCTTCACAGATCTTCCTGATGCTCTGAAATCGTATGGACGCCATACGGAGGCTCAGAGAGTGGACGGAGTGACGATTCAGACACCGATGCTTTTGAAGACAGGCGACGGAGTATATGTCAATATGCATGAGGCAGCCCTTGACGGATATCCTGCCATGCTGCTTGATGTGGATCCGTCATCATATTCGATGAAGAGTCACCTTGTGCCGGACCGTCTTGGTGTGAGCGCGTATCTTCAAATGCCTTTCAATACACCATGGCGAACGCTGATAGTGAGTGATGATGCCCGCGATATCCTTGCCTCGCAGTTGGTGCTAAATCTCAACGAACCTTGCGCGATAGAGGATACATCTTGGATCAAACCCATGAAATTCATGGGAGTATGGTGGGAAATGTTTACCGGCAATGAAAAGACCTGGGCATATTCAGATGATTATCTTGCAAAGCCGGGAAAGACCGACTATACTCAGCTAAAACCTAACGGAAGACATCCTGCCAATACTGAGAATGTGAAGAAATATATTGATTTCGCAGCAAAACATGGTATTGACGGTGTGCTTGTGGAGGGTTGGAATGAAGGATGGGAAGACTGGGCAAGCTATCGCAAGAACCGCCAGTTCCTGTTTGACAAACCTTATCCCGACTTTGATCTTCCTGCACTTCGCGACTACGCGAAAGAAAAGGGGGTAAAGCTTATCATGCATCATGAGACGGCAGCCAATGCCGCCGATTATGAGCTGCAGCTCGACCGTGCCTTCCGATTTATGAAAGACAATAATTACGACGCGGTAAAGACGGGATATGTAGGTGCCATTATCCCACGTTCGGAGCATCATACGTCGCAGTGGATGATTGATCATGTACGTCGCGTCATAGAGCGTGCGGCAGAATATGAAATAATGGTCGACAGCCATGAGGCGCCGCGTCCTACCGGACTCTGCCGAACTTATCCAAACTGGCTCGCGCAGGAGTCGGCAAGGGGCGGCGAATTTGAATCGTTTGGCGGCAATCCACCATCACACACCTGTATGCTTCCGTTTACCCGTCTAAAAGGTGGACCGATGGATTATACTCCGGGTCTTTTTGAGACAAAGCTGAGCTACTATGGTGAAGGCAAGGATTCTCAGGCAGGGACTACTATTGCACGCCAGCTTGCCCTTTACTTGACCATGCCGTCACCGATGCAGATGGCGTGTGACCTTCCTGAAAACTACGAGCGTTTCCCTGATGCATTCCAGTTTATCAAGGATGTTCCGGTAGATTGGAAAGATTCGCGCTATCTTGAGGCTGAACCCAACAGATATATCACGGTGGCACGTCTGGATAAGAACTCAGATGACTGGTATATTGGCGCTATCACCGATGAAAACTCACGCACGGCGGAAATTGATCTGGGTTTCCTTCCTAAAGGCGAGAAGTTTGAGGCTACGATCTACGAGGATGCTCCGGGCGCACATTGGAAGGAGAATCCCCAGTCTTACCGAATCCGTAAGATTCAGGTGAAGTCCGGTCAGAAACTCCGTCAGCAACTCGCTCCCGGCGGAGGCGCAGCGATCAGGATTACAAAGAAAAATTAGGCTCTATTAAAATATTAGATCCTGTATAAAAAATACTCCCGGCTTCTTTTCGGAGCCGGGAGCATTTTTTCATAGTATCGGTTTTAATTAAGGTATATATTTT
>JAIDQZ010000017.1 GCA_029062005.1 Muribaculaceae bacterium
ATTTTATTTTGAGTTGATATTGGAGGAATTGGAATCGCAATTTCTTCAACAATATTCTTTCCTACTCGCTGTTGTCCTACTACTCCATTAAATGTTCCTGTACAAGAGCTAATGAAATAATCAGATTTGAAGAAAAGCAATGAGAACTCAGGTAACAGAATTTCACTTCTAAATATCAACAATTCTGTTGTGCCGGCACCGATTCCATTTGGTAGATTTCGCAGTATCATAGATTTTCTATTTTCAAGACAAGGTGAGATTTTTGCTACTGCTACGTCTCCGTCTGCGAAATGAGTAAAGCCAGATTTTATGTCTTTCCAATCTCGTTCTTCATAAATAAAGCTATCAGAGAAGCCATCCTGAATAGCATTCATTGGGACGAAACCAGCCGTTGTTGTATCAGAAACTTTATTTTTCAGATTGATTTTGAATGCCTCCCCTATAGTCGTTAGTACCCAATTCTCCGGCAATTTCGGATAATGTGGGTTATCAGTTATAATCTTGGCCTTAGGATTGACGCGTTTGAGCATCTCAGCAGCAGGTTCATCCGATGGATCTTGCGGTATGAGCTTCCCCTGCATCGCAAGCTCAAGGATTTTTGACTTCGCAATTTTAATATACGAAGAAAGTTTTATAGAGTGATCATCTAATTCATCTATCGTCATAAAACTCTCTTCAATATTCTGTGCAATAGAAGATTGTTCATTTAACCCCGGTAATGGTATCCACATTTTACCAATAACATCTATATATAGTTCTTTCTGATTTGTGCTACCAGCTAAATTATTCTCTAAATATTGCTGAAAAATATCAGACGAGATAACCGAGAATATGTATAGAGGGTTAATAAACTTTATAAGTCTCACTACGGAAACATGAGAGTCTGGAACCGTAAAGGCATAATTTTCTAAATTGGAATCCTTGAATATTCTTGTTCTCCCAACTGTTCCTGTACCAGTTGAGTTAATTAGTATATCATTCTCTCTCAGATAGTATATAGGATCCCATTTTTCTATAGTCAAAGGATCAAGAAAGCGAGCTTGTTTAAGAGAAATGCCACCATCCTTTAAGTTACATTTCTGAGCAAAAACTGGATAATTGTTTGGCTCATCAGAATACTTAGGCGACTTTCCTCTTGAAAGAAAGATACATAAGTCTTCTAATCTTACCCACTCCCAGCTGTCAGGAATCTCGAAGGGAGGCTCGAAGTTCTGATAATGGGACATATGTAAAAATTAACCTCCATATAGATTTGACGCTATATAGAGGCTAAGATGTTAATTTTTGGCTGAATGGAGGTGTTTCAGGCGGTCGAGGGAGTGGGTGCGGATGAGGGAGTCGCGGTAGGTGATGTCCTGCTGCCAGCGTCCGGTTTGCCATTCACGGTACTTCTTGGGGTAATTCTCACGGTAGAATTTTCCGAAAGAGATTGCCTCGACATTTTCTTGATGCCACCGATCAAGTTCTGTGATGCGTTGCTCGTACTTGTATCTTTTGTTTGCAGCAGAGTTACAGACCATGATGCTCCCCATCAGGCAGATGCCGACAAGTGCGCCGATACCTATGA